>NZ_JAHZSO010000073.1:0-82482 GCF_028421345.1 Escherichia sp. S10b | reverse complement strand
AGGGACAGCTGATAGAAACAGAAGCCACTGGAGCACCTCAAAAACACCATCATACACTAAATCAGTAAGTTGGCAGCATCACCGTTCTTTAGTATCTGCATTTACGACTAATGAAAAAAACGCGTATGCCTTTGCCAGACAAGCGTTATAGCTATCGCGGCAAGTATCCCAAAGAAGCCGATAAAATAGTAATAGAGTGTTAATGCACCTGTAACAGCGCAACGAACCGGACTCCACAACTCTTCACTATGGCATTTCCCCGCCAATTCAAGGAGCTTATTTCGTCCATGCGAGATAATGCCTGACCATAACACAATCATTAAGCAACTTATTACCCAAACGGGTCGTTCACTCATTAATGCGGCATTCATGATGATCACCAGGGCCAACCCTGTCAACGTCATCATAATGATAAAACGGTGAGAACCAGGATCAACATTAAATAATAAACCGGCCAGCATACTGATTAAAAACATCGCGCCCGCAGTGCTGAACACGACGATAATGGCAGGTACAGGAGCTAAACTTGCAACGACAATCGCCACCAAAGAGAGTAAAAACAGATATATTACGCCTGCGATGACGGCATTTATCTTGTTGATATCCTTACTTAAGCCATACATACAAACTAATAATAACCCTATGGCGACATACATTGTTGGTGAATCATATTTGGTTGCCGTAATTTCGAGATACTTAGCTCCCCAGGCCAGTCCTGCGGTTGCCACCAAACCTAAAGCGGTAATGAGCCATATACCGTTTAATATCCTGGTCTCGTGCTGAAAATCTAATTTATTGCTGTTTTGTGAGTATGATTCCATTCTTTTAGTTGTCCTTAGAAAAAATATTAATATTCACCATCAATAAATTTAAAACCACGCATACAAAATACTTTTGTATTTATGGATACGGAAAACGCTTCCGCTCGCCATAAGGCGTATTTTATACCTGGTACTTGTTAAGTGTCGTTTTTAGTAAGAAAAAAAATCCCGACACATGGCCGGGATATTGATGGTGAAAAAGAATTAACGGCGGTTGCCAAAAATTCGCAGCAACATCAGGAACAGGTTGATGAAGTCCAGATACAAGGTTAACGCGCCAAGAATGGAATATTTGCGCAGGTTCGACGTGTCGCGGGTATCAATCTGCTCACCCATATTTTTCAGTTTCTGCGTGTCATACGCCGTCAATCCGACAAAGACAATCACGCCGATGTAGGTAACTGCCCACATCAATGCTTCGCTTTTCAACCAGAAGTTGACCAGCGATGCCAGCACAATGCCGATTAACGCCATAAACAGCATATTGCCAAAGCCACTTAAATCGCGCTTCGTGGTGTAACCGTACAGGCTCATTGCGCCGAACATCCCGGCAGTAACGACGAAAGTACTGGCGATAGAAGCAGCGGTATAGACAATGAATATACTGGAAAGCGTAAGACCCGTCAGCGCCGAATAAAGCATAAAGAGCATCGTCGTTACACCTGCGCTCAGCTTTTGAATCATCGCTGATAACACAATAACCAATGCTAATTGCGCGATGATCAGACCGATTAAAAAGACACGGTTAGTGAACAACAGCTCCATCACGGCCGCGGAATTAGCCGCATACCAGGCAACAAATGCGGTCAGCAACAAGCCAACGGTCATCCAGCCATAGACTTGCGCCATATAAGTTTGCAAGCCAGCCCGGGGTTGTACGATTGAATCAGAACGTGGGAATCTGTCCATGACGATCTCCTGAAGATATAAGGAATATCTTAAGGATACTGCAAAATGATGAGGCTGTGCATCGACGCAGCGTAAACGTATGTACTGAGCGGTGAAATTGCCGGACGCAGCGGTGCCTTATCCGGCTAACAAAAAACTACCAGCGTTTTGCCGCCTGCTGATCGCTCTCCCGGGCTTCAACCCAGCGGTCGCCTTCCGGCGTGGCTTCGCGCTTCCAGAACGGTGCGCGGGTTTTGAGATAATCCATAATAAACTGCCCGGCTTCAAACGCACTGCTGCGATGCGCACTGGTGACACCGACAAAAACGATTTCATCGCCCGGCCATAATTCCCCGATGCGGTGAATCACAGTGACGCGCCCCAGCGGCCAGCGGTTACGCGCTTCATCAACAATTTCTGCCAGTGCTTTTTCAGTCATCCCCGGATAGTGTTCGAGGGTTAATGCTTTGACGCTGTCGCCCAGGTTATGGTTGCGCACCTTACCAGTAAAGGTGACTACCGCACCGTCTTCGTCACGCTCCGCCAGCCACGGGTACTCTTCTCCTACGCTGAACGGCTGCGGACCAACAACAATTTTGGTTTCTGCCATCTTAACCTCCGGTTACCGGCGGGAAGAAAGCTACTTCGTCGCCGTCAGTCAGCGGATGGTCAAAACTCACCAGCGTCTGGTTGACGGCAGCCAGTAATTTGCCATCTTCCAGCGCCAGCGCCCAGCGATCGCTCTGCGCAGCCATGTGCTGGCGTAACGCTTCAACAGTTGGGAAATCCGCAGCCACTTCGGTTGCATCTGTTCCCACCAACTCGCGCACCTGGGCGAAAAAAAGAACTTTAATCATCCGCTTCCACCTTAAAGTCACCCGACTTGCCGCCGCTCTTCGCCAGCAAACGTACCGGACCAATCACCATATCTTTTTGCACCGCTTTGCACATGTCATAAATGGTCAGCGCCGCCACGGAGGCCGCGGTTAATGCTTCCATTTCGACACCGGTTTTCCCGGTCAGGCGGCATAAGGTTTCTATACGCACCCGATTGTGCTCCGGCTCGGCCTGTAAATTGACTTCAACTTTGCTGAGCATCAGCGGATGACAGAGCGGGATCAGATCCCAGGTGCGTTTTGCCGCCTGAATACCGGCAATACGCGCAGTGGCAAATACGTCGCCTTTGTGGTGGCGACCATCAATAATCATCGCCAGCGTCTCGCTGCGCATGGTGACAAAGGCTTCCGCCCGCGCTTCACGCACGGTTTCCGCTTTGGCGGAGACATCCACCATGTGCGCTTCGCCAGCGGCGTTGATATGGGTCAGTTGCGACATACTTATTTCTTCAAATGTGGATGGAAATTACACGGACGCGTACGGGCATCCAGCTGCGGCGCGATGATATTTTCCCATGCGGTACGGCACGCTTTGGTCGAACCCGGCATGGCGAAAATCAGCGTTTTGTTGGCGACGCCCGCTACCGCACGAGATTGCAACGTGGAAGTGCCAATCTCTTCAAACGACAACATACGGAACACTTCACCAAAACCTTCAATTTCACGGTCGAACAACGGCAGCAATGCTTCGGGAGCCTGATCACCTTCCGTCAGGCCAGTACCACCCGTAATCAATACCACTTGTACATCGTCGCTGGCGATCCACGCAGATACCTGAGCGCGAATAGCGTAGCGGTTTTCTTTCACAATGGCTTTATCGACAACGTGATGGCCCGCTTCTTGCGCCGAATCGCGCAGATAGTGACCGGAGGTATCGTCTTCTTCACCGCGACGATTAGAAACCGTAAGAATAGCAATACGGGTCGGGATAAATTCAGTGCTTACCTGACTCATCTGATCTCTCCTTTTGACGTTTTAGCCGCCAATGTACGATAAGTTTTGCGTAATACCGGTGTTGTTTTGATGCAGGAAATGGGTCTGTTTCTTCTCCCGCAGCGCCGCTGAAATACGCGCTTCCAGCGCCTGTTGCTGGGTATCGTCTTCCAGCAGATCGCGCAGGTTAACGCCGCCTTCACCAAACAGGCAGAGATGGAGTTTACCAATGGAGGAAACGCGCAGGCGGTTGCAAGTGGCGCAGAAGTCTTTTTCATACGGCATGATAAGGCCAATCTCTCCGGCGTAATCTGGATGGCAAAAGACTTGCGCGGGACCGTCGCTGCGTTGACGTAATTGGTGGATCCAGCCGCGACGCAGTAGCTCGTCACGCAGAACCTGACCAGAGATGTGATGCTTACGGAAGAGCTCGCTGCCCTCGCCCGTTTCCATCAGTTCGATGAAACGCAGCTGGATAGGGCGATGCTGGATCCAGTTCAGAAAGGTGTCGAGCTGGTGATGATTAACATCACGCATCAGCACGGTATTGACTTTGACCTTCTCAAAACCGGCCTCAAATGCAGCATCAATCCCCGCCATGACCTGGTTGAATTTATCCTGCCCGGTAATAGCGTGAAACTGGCGGGCGTCCAGACTGTCGACACTGACGTTAATGCCAGTAAGTCCCGCATCGCGCCAGTTCGCCACATCGCGTTCCAGACGGTAACCATTGGTGGTGACCGCAATCTGGCGGATAGCGTCGTTTTCCCGCACAGCGGCGATGATATCGGTAAAGTCGCGGCGTAAAGACGGCTCACCGCCTGTCAGGCGCACTTTTTCGGTGCCCAGACTGGCGAAGGCGCGCGTAACCCGGCGAATTTCATCGACGGTAAGAAAGCCTTTATTGGTGACGCCGCTCGGTTTGTAGCCATCCGGCAGGCAGTAGGTGCAACGAAAGTTACACACATCGGTAATCGACAGGCGCAAGTAGTAAAACTTACGCGCAAATGCATCAGTCAGTTGTGAAGCCATGTACACCTTTCCAGATACGGGAGGCGAAGTCATTTCTTCCTTCGCCCTGGTGGCAATCTTTACGAGCATTGTCACGGCCAAAGCACCGTATCAGTTGACCCAGGTGCAGAGGCTAGAGTGTTTAGTGGTTATGCCGATACTAGCGTGTAAATGAGATTTTTACCATCCACACTTTCGCTATGTAATCATGTATATAGCGTCATGATCGTGCTATTTCGCTACAGAATAAGGGAAAATGGCGGTTTTACTTTGATATACATCATCAGGGAGGCATAGCGTGCATCGTCCTTTAGAGGTAGAAGAAAATAGTTTGTATCCTCAATATTGGCAGGTTAATTGCTGTTTCCCCGCAATTTGCGCTACTGTAGCGCGGATAATCTGACTCCAGGAAACTATATGCGCAATCGTACGCTGGCTGATCTTGATCGTGTCGTTGCTCTCGGCGGAGGGCATGGACTGGGACGCGTTCTCTCATCACTTTCGTCTTTGGGTTCTCGTTTAACGGGTATCGTCACCACCACCGATAATGGTGGCTCGACGGGGCGTATTCGCCGTTCAGAAGGCGGCATTGCCTGGGGCGATATGCGCAACTGCCTCAACCAGCTGATAACGGAACCGAGCGTCGCCTCCGCGATGTTTGAATACCGTTTTGGTGGCAATGGCGAACTTTCCGGTCATAATCTCGGAAACTTGATGTTAAAGGCGCTGGATCACCTTAGCGTGCGGCCTCTGGAAGCCATCAATTTAATTCGTAATCTGCTGAAAGTGGATACGCATTTGATTCCAATGTCAGAGCATCCTGTTGATCTGATGGCGATTGACGATCAGGGGCATGAAGTTTACGGCGAGGTCAATATCGACCAGTTAACTACGCCGATTCAAGAGTTATTGTTAACGCCTAATGTACCCGCAACGCGTGAGGCGGTTCACGCTATCAATGAAGCGGATCTCATCATTATTGGGCCTGGCAGTTTTTATACCAGCCTGATGCCAATTCTGCTGCTGAAGGAAATCGCCCAGGCATTACGCCGCACGCCAGCGCCGATGGTTTATATCGGCAATCTGGGGCGTGAGTTGAGTTTACCTGCGGCTAATTTGAAGCTGGAAAGCAAGCTGGCAATTATGGAGCAGTATGTTGGTAAAAAGGTCATTGATGCGGTCATCGTCGGGCCAAAAGTGGATGTCTCGGCGGTGAAAGAGCGGATTGTGATCCAGGAGGTACTGGAGGCCAGCGATATTCCGTATCGTCATGACCGCCAGTTGTTACATAACGCGCTGGAAAAGGCGTTACAGGCTTTAGGTTAACGGAAATCCGAAGGAAAATTCCGGCTTCCTATTGAAGACAAAGTGCGCGTTGTTTATGCCGGATGCGGCGTGAACGCCTTATCCGGCCTACAAACCGCGCAAATTCAATATATTGCGGAGAAAATGTAGGCCTGATAAGCGTAGCGCATCAGGCTGTTTTCCGTTTGTCATCAGTCTTCTTCGCTATCCTGTTACGATGCCGCGATAAACAGCTCACGCAGCTGATGCAACTGGTCACGAATTTGCGCCGCTTCTTCGAACTCCAGATTCTGCGCGTGTTGCATCATCAACCCTTCCAGCTCATGGATTTTCTGCTGCAACGCTTTCGGCGACATATCCATCGGCACATTATCCGGCTCAACAATCGGTCGCGATTTTCCTCTGCCCTTCGCTTTGGTTTTAGCAATGTTCTGCCCCAACGCCAGGATATCGACCACTTTCTTGTTCAAGCCTTGCGGCGTAATGCCGTGTTCCTCGTTGTACTTCTGCTGTTTCTCGCGGCGACGTTCGGTTTCGCCAATCGCTTTCGCCATTGATGGGGTGATCTTATCGCCGTAGAGAATCGCTTTACCGTTAACGTTACGTGCCGCACGACCAATGGTCTGGATCAACGAACGTTCGGAACGCAGGAAGCCTTCTTTGTCAGCGTCGAGGATCGCCACCAGCGAAACTTCCGGCATATCCAGACCTTCACGCAGTAAGTTGATCCCTACCAATACGTCGAACTCACCCAGACGCAAGTCGCGGATAATCTCCATACGTTCGACGGTGTCGATATCTGAGTGAAGATAACGCACGCGCTCGCCATGTTCTTCGAGATATTCGGTAAGATCTTCCGCCATCCGCTTGGTCAGTGTGGTGACCAGTACGCGTTCGTTAATTGCCGCTCGCTGACGAATCTCCGAAAGAAGATCATCAACCTGTGTCGCCACCGGCCGCACTTCGATAATCGGGTCAAGCAATCCGGTTGGACGCACCACCTGATCCACCACATCGCCGCCGGATTTTTCCAGCTCGTAATTACCCGGCGTCGCCGAAACATAGATGGTTTGCGGCGCTAATGCTTCGAACTCTTCAAACTTAAGCGGACGGTTATCCAGCGCTGATGGCAGGCGGAAGCCGTACTCCACCAGTGTCTCTTTACGCGCCCGGTCACCGCGATACATGCCGCCAATTTGTGGAATGGTGACGTGAGATTCATCGACCACCAGCAGCCCATCAGCAGGGAGGTAATCAAACAGCGTCGGCGGTGGCTCACCCGGTCCACGACCGGAGAGGAAGCGCGAGTAGTTTTCAATCCCCGAACAGTAGCCCAGCTCGTTCATCATCTCCAGATCAAACTGGGTACGCTGGGTCAGCCGCTGCTCTTCCAGCAGTTTGTTGTTTTCCAACAGCACTTTGCGTCTGGCGGCCAGCTCTTCTTTGATCTCCTCCATCGCCTGTACGATGCGCTCGCGCGGTGTGACGTAGTGCGTTTTCGGGTAGATGGTAAAACGTGGAATAGTGGAAACAATCTGCCCGGTCAGCGGGTCAAATAACGACAATCGTTCCACTTCCTCGTCAAACAGTTCCACGCGAAGTGCAATGTCATCCGATTCTGCCGGGAAGATATCTATCACCTCGCCACGAACGCGGAAAGTACCACGCTGGAATGCTTGATCATTACGAGCGTATTGCAGCTCCGCCAGTCGGCGCAGAATCGCGCGCTGATCGATAATCATACCGACCGTGAGATGGAGCATCATCTTGAGATATAAATCAGGATCGCCCAGACCATAAATCGCGGAAACAGACGCCACCACAACCACATCACGCCGCTCCAGCATCGCTTTGGTGGCGGACAAACGCATCTGCTCAATATGTTCGTTAACCGAGGCATCTTTCTCAATGAAAGTGTCGGAACTCGGTACATAGGCTTCCGGCTGATAGTAGTCGTAGTAGGAAACGAAATATTCCACCGCGTTTTCCGGGAAGAACTCTTTCATTTCGCCATACAGCTGGGCCGCCAGCGTTTTGTTGGGCGCAAGTACCATGGTTGGGCGCTGAAGGTCAGCAATGACATTGGCAATGGTGAATGTTTTCCCGGAGCCAGTCACGCCAAGTAACGTCTGGTGCGCCAGGCCATCTTCCAGCCCCTCTTCGAGACGTCGAATCGCCTCTGGCTGATCGCCAGAAGGTTTAAAAGCGGAATTCAGTTTGAACGGTTTACTCATGAGTCGCTACCTGAAGGAGTTGGGCGGGCAGGTATGTAATTTTACTCGTCGTACTTAATTATGCCAACAAATTATACTGGATAAAAAAACAGTTCATCACCATAATATTTCTGTTACAGCGTAAACTCCGCTGTCAATCATGAGCAAAATTTACTCTGTGGCGAGATAAAACTCCGGCCTTACCGGGTTATCCCCAAAGCAACGGCTTTTTTAACATTTGTCAAGATGAGTGATGACAGTTTTATGGCAAGAGATGCCTGTTCAGTGACTGCCATTGCATTTATCTAACCAGTTAAAAAATAAAAGATATTTCTTTGAGCCGTCTTTAACGCCAATTCGCGTGCAAGCCGCGTATTCTCTCGCTTGCCTCGTGTTTTCTAACTCTAATACACATGGTTATCCACAGGAATAGTGGATAACTGTCTCCAGCCCCTATCCCCCGCCGCCTGGGCAATTCCCACATTCGCCGCATGAGGCGGAAGTAAAATTTTTTTCGTGATTATTTTAGAATTTAATTGGTTAAATTGCAGTCAATCGAAGACGCGATCTCGCTCGCAATTTAACCAAATACAGGATAGCTACAACAAGGCAAGGTTTATGTACTTTCCGGTTGCCGCATTTTCTGGATTTTCTGCAAGCCAGGGGATCTCTCCCAGCAGCGGCGCGGGAATCATGCGGGTGAGCGTGGTCATATATTCAGCGTGACGTTTTCCCGGAGGCGTAACATCGTTCGCCACCCAACCCGCCAGAGTCAGTCCGGCGTGTTGTATTGCCTGCGCAGTCAACATCGCGTGATTAATACAGCCGAGTTTCACACCAACTACCAGTATCACCGGCAGTTGTTCCTGTGTTACCCAATCTGCAAAAGTGAAAGTGTCAGAAAGCGGCGTAAACCAGCCGCCAGCACCTTCCACTAACACCCAGTCAGCCTGTTGTTCAAGCGCGCGTAATCCGGCGCTCATTACCAATGATTCTATCGGCCTGCCCTCTTGCGCGCTGATGATGTGCGGCGAGGTGGGTTCTGCGAAGGTGTAAGGATTTACCGTTGCGTAATCCAGCTGCAGGCTGCTGTTGTGCTGTAACGCCAGCGCGTCACTATTACGTAAGCCTTCCGGGGTCTTTTCGCTGCCAGAGGCGACCGGTTTATAACCTGCCGTCCGATAACCTACTGCCTTCGCGGCTTGTAAAAGTGCACAACTGGCGACGGTTTTCCCCACTTCGGTATCCGTTCCGGTGACAAAATAACGTTTACTCACGAGCAATCACTCCCAAAAAAAGATGATACGTCAGAGGATATCGCCCCTGTTGTTGCGGCCAGGCCAGTTGCAATCGCTGCAATTGCGAACGCGTTAATATTCGCGGGTCGCGCCCTTCATGAAGATGCGTAGCACCGATGCCTTTCAGCGAACGCATGGCACTGAGCGCATCATCAAACCATAGTGTGATGGGCTGAATATGATGTTGATAATGCACGCCGTTCAGCGACTGTTCGATTTCATCTGGCGGTAAAAAGCGATTAGCATGCGGACGCTCGTCCACCGCCTGCCACGCCTGATGCAGTTCGGGTAACGATCCCTGCACCAGCGTGGTAAACGCCACCACGCCTCCGGGGCGCACCACCCGATACAGCTCGCGGAGTGCCGTGGATAAATTACCGCACCACTGCACTGCGAGATTGCTCCATGCAAGATCGAACGTCGCAGTCGCTAACGGCAGGGATTCGATATCTCCCGCCAGATAATGGTCTGCGGCATCCTTCTGGCGTGCCTGAACAAGCATTGGCGGCGAGAGATCTAAGGCCGTCACCTGCGCGTGACGTTCCCGCCAGTGGCGGCTCATCCAGCCAGGTCCACAACCCGCGTCCAGTACGTGGGTGTATTTACGCTGTGGGAGCATTGCCAGTAAGACGTCAGCACTCTGGCGCTGTAGATCTGCGTGTTGCTCATAGAGTGCGGCTGCCCGACCAAATGCCGCTGCAATGGCTTGTTTATTAACCGTTGCCATGCAGCACCTCCAGCAGACGGTCGATATCCTGCATTTCATGCGCTGCGGTTAGCGTTAAGCGCAGTCGCGCAGTACCAGCGGGTACGGTTGGCGGGCGAATCGCCGTGACCCAGCAGCCTTGCTGGCGCAGTTTTTCTGCCAGTTGTAACGCACGGCTGTTATCACCGACGATCAATGGCTGGATGGCGCTGCATGAATCAGCCAGCGTAAACGGCAAATCCTGTACTCCGGCACGAAAACGCGCAATGAGTGACACCAGTTTTTCGCGCCGTGCATCCCCCTCATCACGGCGAATGACCGCCAGTGACGCACGTAATGCCTGCGCCTGAGCGGGCGGCATACTGGTGCTGTAGATAAGGTGGCGGGCGAATTGCAGCAGATAATCCGCCACCGTACTTGAGCAAAGCACCGCAGCCCCACTGACGCCAAATCCTTTGCCAAAAGTCACTACCAGCAATTCTGGTTTTACCTTTTGCAGCCAGCAGCTGCCGCGCCCCTGCTCCCCGATAACGCCCGTGCCGTGGGCATCATCGACCATCAACCAGCCATTGTGCTGTTGCGTTACCTGCTGGATTTCCGCCAGTGGTGCACTATCGCCGTCCATGCTGAACACGCCTTCTGTCACCACCAGTTGCTGCCCCGGACAGGGGGAAGCAAGCAATCGCGCCAAATGAGTGACATCGTTATGAGCAAAACGGCGAAGCTGCGACGGGCTTAAACTGGCAGCTTCCAGCAATGAGGCATGGCTAAGCCGGTCAGCGACAATGCGGTCCTCTTTTGCCATCATCGCGGCAATGACCGCCTGATTAGCGGCAAAACCAGAGATAAATAGCAGTGCCCGCGAATAGCCCAGCCACTCGGCCAGTTCTTCTTCCAGCGCCTGATGCGCAACGCTATAACCGCTGACGTGACCGGAACCGCCGCTACCGACGCCAAATTGCTCCGCACCCTGCTGCCAGGCACGGATAATTTGCGGATGATGGCTTAAACCTAAATAATCGTTACTGGAAAAGTTCAGATACTGGCGATCATCCGCCACCAGCCAG
Source organism: Escherichia sp. S10b (assembly GCF_028421345.1). Lineage (NCBI taxonomy): Bacteria > Pseudomonadati > Pseudomonadota > Gammaproteobacteria > Enterobacterales > Enterobacteriaceae > Escherichia > Escherichia sp. S10b. The sequence continues at coordinate 71,344 of NZ_JAHZSO010000073.1, read as the reverse complement.
CGTCCGGCTCCTTGCGCCACTGGATAACGGCGACGCAGGGCATCGGCAGCACGCCGCGCATCGAGCGCCGCGTTGATTTTCTCCTGCCAGCTCATAGTGCTGCCGCGTTGTAATATTCGTCAGTGTCCGGGGTCATCAGTGCCTGCTCCAGACGCTGCTGTTGTTCGTTATCCCCTGCCAGCACGGCAGTTTGCTGCGGATTTAGCCCCAGTTTGCGAAACAGTTGCAGGTCTTTATCTTCTTCCGGATTCGGCGTGGTTAGCAGTTTGCAACCGTAGAAAATCGAGTTTGCGCCTGCCATAAAGCACATCGCCTGAGTCTGTTCGTTCATCTGCTCGCGTCCGGCAGAAAGGCGCACGTAAGAGGTCGGCATCATGATCCGCGCGACCGCAATGGTGCGAATAAAATCAAAGGCATCGACATCATCGTTATCCGCCAGCGGCGTGCCTTTCACCTTCACCAGCATGTTGATTGGTACGCTTTCCGGCGGCGTCGGCAGGTTTGCCAGTTGCAGCAATAATCCGGCGCGATCTTTTACCGTTTCGCCTAAGCCCACAATGCCGCCAGAACAGACTTTGATCCCGGCATCGCGCACTTTTTCCAGCGTATCGAGGCGTTCCTGATAAGTGCGGGTGGTGATGATATTGCCGTAAAACTCCGGCGAGGTGTCCAGGTTGTGGTTGTAGTAATCCAGCCCGGCGTTCGCGAGGCGCTGCGCCTGAGATTCACTCAACGTGCCCAGCGTCATACACGCCTCCAGCCCCATCGCTTTTACCCCCTGCACCATTTGTTCCAGGTACGGCATATCGCGTTCGTGGGGATTCTTCCACGCCGCGCCCATACAGAAACGCGTCGATCCCGCAGCTTTCGCTTTGCGCGCCGACTCCAGCACCTGTTCAACTTCCATCAACCGCTCGGCTTCCAGCCCGGTTTTGTAGCGCGAGCTTTGCGGGCAGTATTTGCAATCTTCCGGACAAGCTCCGGTCTTAATCGACAGCAAAGTGCTGACCTGCACCTGACGAGGATCGAAATGCTGTCGATGCACCTGCTGCGCTTCAAACAGCAGATCCAGCAACGGTTTTTCAAATAATTCTGTGACTTGCGACAATGTCCAGCGTGGGCGGTGAGCCATGGGGCTTCTCCAAAACGTGTTTTTTGTTGTTAATTCGGTGTAGACTTGTAAACCTAAATCTTTTCAATTTGGTTTACAAGTCGATTATGACAACGGACGATCTTGCCTTTGACCAACGCCATATCTGGCACCCATACACATCCATGACCTCCCCTCTGCCGGTTTATCCGGTCGCGAGCGCCGAAGGTTGCGAGCTAATTTTGTCTGACGGCAGACGCCTGGTTGACGGTATGTCGTCCTGGTGGGCGGCGATCCACGGCTATAATCACCCGCAGCTTAATGCGGCGATGAAGTCGCAAATTGATGCTATGTCGCATGTGATGTTTGGCGGTATCACCCATGCGCCCGCCATCGAGCTATGCTGCAAACTGGTGGCAATGACGCCGCAACCGCTGGAATGCGTTTTTCTCGCGGACTCCGGCTCCGTAGCGGTGGAAGTGGCGATGAAAATGGCGTTGCAGTACTGGCAGGCCAAAGGCGAAGCGCGCCAGCGTTTTCTGACCTTCCGCAATGGTTATCATGGCGATACCTTTGGCGCGATGTCGGTGTGCGATCCGGACAACTCAATGCACAGCCTGTGGAAAGGCTATCTGCCAGAAAACTTGTTTGCTCCCGCCCCGCAAAGCCGCATGGATGGTGAATGGGATGAACGTGATATGGTTGGCTTTGCCCGCCTGATGGCGGCGCATCGTCATGAAATCGCGGCGGTGATCATTGAACCGATTGTCCAGGGCGCAGGCGGGATGCGCATGTACCATCCGGAATGGTTAAAACGAATCCGCAAAATGTGCGATCGCGAAGGTATCTTGCTGATTGCCGACGAGATCGCCACCGGATTTGGTCGTACCGGCAAACTGTTTGCCTGTGAACATGCAGAAATCGCGCCGGACATTTTGTGCCTCGGTAAAGCCTTAACCGGCGGCACAATGACCCTTTCCGCCACGCTCACCACGCGCGAGGTTGCGGAAACCATCAGTAACGGCGAAGCCGGTTGCTTTATGCATGGGCCAACTTTTATGGGCAATCCGCTGGCCTGCGCGGCAGCAAACGCCAGCCTGGCGATTCTCGAATCTGGCGACTGGCAGCAACAGGTGGCGGCTATTGAAGTACAGCTGCGCGAGCAACTTGCCCCCGCCCGTGATGCCGAAATGGTTGCCGATGTGCGCGTGCTGGGGGCAATCGGCGTAGTCGAAACCACTCATCCGGTGAATATGGCGGCGCTGCAAAAATTCTTTGTCGAACAGGGTGTCTGGATCCGGCCTTTTGGCAAACTGATTTACCTGATGCCGCCCTATATTATTCTCCCGCAACAGTTGCAGCGTCTGACCGCAGCGGTTAACCGCGCGGTACAGGATGAAACATTTTTTTGCCAATAACGAGAAGTCCGCGTGAGGGTTTCTGGCTACACTTTCTGCAAACAAGAAAGGAGGGTTCATGAAACTCATCAGTAACGATCTGCGCGATGGCGATAAATTGCCGCATCGTCATGTCTTTAACGGCATGGGTTACGATGGCGATAATATTTCACCGCATCTGGCGTGGGATGATGTTCCTGCGGGAACGAAAAGTTTTGTTGTCACCTGCTACGACCCGGATGCGCCAACCGGCTCCGGCTGGTGGCACTGGGTAGTTGTTAACTTACCCGCTGATACCCGCGTATTACCGCAAGGGTTTGGCTCTGGTCTGGTAGCAATGCCAGACGGCGTTTTGCAGACGCGTACCGACTTTGGTAAAACCGGGTACGATGGCGCAGCACCGCCGAAAGGCGAAACTCATCGCTACATTTTTACCGTTCACGCGCTGGATATAGAACGTATTGATGTCGATGAAGGTGCCAGCGGCGCGATGGTCGGGTTTAACGTTCATTTCCACTCTCTGGCAAGCGCCTCGATTACTGCGATGTTTAGTTAATCACTCTGCCAGATGGCGCAATGCCATCTGGTATCACTTAAAGGTATTAAAAACAACTTTTTGTCTTTTTACCTTCCCGTTTCGCTCAAGTTAGTATAAAAAAGCAGGCTTCAACGGATTCATTTTTCTATTTCATAGCCCGGAGCAACCTGTGAACACATTTTCAGTTTCCCGTCTGGCGCTGGCATTGGCTTTTGGCGTGACGCTGACCGCCTGTAGCTCAACCCCGCCCGATCAACGTCCTTCTGATCAAACCGCGCCTGGTACCTCTTCTCGCCCGATTCTGTCGGCAAAAGAAGCGCAGAATTTCGATGCTCAACACTATTTTGCATCCCTGACACCAGGTGCAGCAGCGTGGAATCCTTCCCCGATTACCCTGCCTGCGCAACCTGACTTTGTTGTCGGCCCGGCGGGCACTCAAGGTGTAACGCATACCACGATTCAGGCGGCGGTAGATGCGGCAATTATCAAGCGTACCAACAAGCGCCAGTATATTGCCGTGATGCCTGGTGAGTATCAGGGAACGGTATATGTCCCTGCCGCTCCGGGTGGAATTACTCTGTACGGTACAGGTGAAAAACCGATTGATGTGAAGATTGGGCTTTCCCTTGATGGTGGCATGAGCCCTGCCGACTGGCGTCACGACGTCAACCCGCGCGGCAAATATATGCCAGGTAAACCAGCGTGGTATATGTACGATAGCTGCCAGAGCAAACGCAGCGACAGTATCGGTGTTCTCTGCTCTGCGGTCTTCTGGTCACAAAACAATGGCCTGCAACTGCAAAATCTGACCATCGAAAACACGCTGGGCGATAGCGTAGATGCAGGTAACCATCCGGCGGTGGCACTGCGTACTGATGGTGACCAGGTACAGATTAACAACGTTAACATTCTCGGTCGTCAGAACACCTTCTTTGTCACCAACAGCGGTGTGCAGAACCGTCTGGAAACGAATCGTCAGCCGCGTACGCTGGTGACCAACAGCTACATTGAAGGGGATGTGGATATCGTTTCTGGTCGCGGCGCAGTGGTGTTCGATAACACCGAATTCCGCGTGGTGAACTCACGTACTCAGCAAGAAGCGTATGTGTTTGCACCGGCTACGCTGTCCAACATTTACTACGGTTTCCTCGCCGTAAACAGCCGTTTCAATGCTTTCGGTGATGGTGTGGCGCAACTGGGCCGCTCGCTGGATGTTGATGCCAATACCAACGGTCAGGTGGTGATCCGTGATAGCGCCATCAACGAAGGTTTTAACACGGCTAAACCGTGGGCCGATGCGGTGATCTCTAATCGTCCGTTTGCGGGTAATACCGGCAGCGTAGATGATAACGACGAAATACAGCGCAATCTGAATGACACTAACTACAACCGCATGTGGGAATACAATAACCGCGGCGTGGGTAGTAAAGTGGTTGCAGAGGCGAAGAAGTAAGAGCAATTAACTATTTGCCGGATGCGGCGTAAACGCCTTATCCGGCCTACGGTTCGATGCGATTTGTAGGTCGGATAAGATGCGCAAGCATCGCATCCGACAATAAGTGCCGGATGCTGCGAAAATGCCTTATCTGGCCTACAGATTCGATGCGATTCGTAGGTCGGATAAGATGCGCAAGCATCGCATCCGACAATAAGTGCCGAATGCGACCTACATTCACATGGCGCTTTTTACATCTGACGGTTTTTATTGAAGTTAATCAAACTACCCGCCTTGATAATCTCGCGCTCTTCAGCAGTCAGACTTTCCATATAGAGCGTAATTTCCGTTACCGGCGCATCTTCATGGATCACATAACCTTTAAACGTCGTACCCGGATTATCCAGCGCCGCTTTAATGCCAGGGATGTAAATGTAATCCCCCACTTCAAAGGTTGGCACTTCCGCCATCTGCAGCGGTAACATCCCCCAGTTGATGACGTTAGAACGGTAGCGTTTAGTCGCGTACTCTTCGGCAATATTCGCCAGACCGCCAATCACACGCTGGCAGCTCGCCGCCTGTTCACGCGCAGAACCATCGCCTGGTTTCACCGCATATACCATGCTGCCAATTTCAGTTTGCAGCGGATCAATATGCTCCTGACCAGCAATCTGCTTAATGCGCGCAAACACCTCTGTCAGCTCGCTGACATTCCCCGCCAGACGCTGATTTTCCAGCTCAGCAGTCGCTTTACTTCTGCCAACATAACCGGGATCGCGGCGTGACAGGGTAAACTCCGCCAGACCAATCGGATTTGAACGATAAGAAGAGGTTTCACCGGAAGGAATCAGTTCGTCGGTGGTGGTCACTTCGTCGAGGATCTTCGAGCACACTTTCAGGACGATATTGTCAGTCAGCGCACCCAATTCCGGCCAGTCTTTAATGTTCGGTCCGTAAATCAGCGGTTGCTGAGTTGCCCCTTTCACAAAGCCCTGATAAACACGGTTTTTATACGGCGTTACATCGAAGGCGTACTCCGGCACGTTGTCCCAGCAATCAAGTTCGCTGGCAGAGGTTAAATAGCCACCGTTTGCCGCAGTCGCAGCGATAGAACGAGCGTCCATCAACGCCACCGCTGACATCTGCCCATTAGCTGGCTTAGAGCCTTCGCGGTTCGGGAAGTTACGCGTGGTGTGGCGAATACTCAAACCGTTGTTGATTGGCGTATCGCCCGCACCAAAGCATGGGCCGCAGAACGCGGTTCTGATGATTGCGCCTGCGCCAATCAAATCTGCTACCACACCTTTTTTGGCGAGATCCATAAACACCGGCTGTGATGACGGGTAAACTGCCAGCGAGAAGGTGTCATTGCCACAGGATTGACCGCGCAGTGCATTCGCCGCCGCGATGACGTTTTCGTAGTTACCGCCAGAACAGCCCGCGATAATCCCCTGCTGCACTTTCAGGCGACCATTTTCCACTTTATCCAGCAGCGAGAGTTTGGCTTTACCGTGCGCCACGCGTTCGGACTCAATTTCAATCTCACGCAGAATGTCGGTCAGGTTCTGGTTCAGTGTGTCGATTTTATACACGTTGCTCGGGTGGAACGGCAGCGCAATCATTGGTTTGATGGCGCTTAAATCAACGCTGATGCAGCCATCGTAGTACGCCATCGGTTGAGGGTTAAGCTGGCAGTAATCCTGGCCGCGACCGTGCAGCGCCAGCCAGTTATGCACTTCTTCATCAGTTTGCCAGACGGAGCTTAAACAGGTGGTTTCCGTGGTCATCACGTCAACGCTGTTACGGAAATCGGTAGAGAGCGCGCTAACGCCCGGTCCAACGAACTCCATGACTTTGTTTTTGACGTAACCGTTTTTGAACACCGCGCCAATGATAGCCAGCGCCACATCCTGTGGCCCCACATACGGCGCAGGTTTTCCGGTCAGATGCACCGCAACCACGCCCGGATAGTCGATATCCCAGGTGTCATTAAGCAGCTGTTTTACCAACTCACCGCCGCCCTCACCGACTGCCATTGTCCCTAATGCACCGTAACGGGTGTGGCTGTCTGACCCGAGGATCATTTTGCCGCCGCCTGCCATCATCTCACGCATATATTGATGGATGACCGCAATATGCGGAGGCACAAAAATACCGCCATAACGCTGGGCCGCCGATAAACCAAAAACATGGTCATCACCGTTAATAGTGCCGCCGACGGCGCAGAGTGAGTTATGGCAGTTGGTCAGCACATACGGCAGCGGGAAACGTTCCATACCGGACGCTTTAGCGGTCTGTACAATACCAACAAAGGTAATATCGTGAGAGGCTAATGAATCAAACTTAATTTTAAGTTTATCCATATTTCCGGACGTATTATGCGAAGAGAGAATAGACCAGGCAATAGTGCCTTTTTTGGCTTCTTCTTTTTTAATTTCGCCGGTGAAATGTTCTTCGGCAATTATTTCGTTATTACTGGCGAGAAACACGCCTTTTTCAGATAACTTGATCATCAAATGCTCCAGATATCTGCGCACCGTGAAGTGCGCAGAAAGATAATAAATGGATATACTCTAAATAATTCGAGTTGCAGGAAGGCGACAAGCGAGTGAATCCCCAGGAGCTTACATAAGTAAGTGACTGGGGTGAGCGAACGCAGACGCAGCACATGCAACTTGAAGTATGACGAGAATATTTACAGCATGTTCCAGCCGATCAGCATATTCCACCACCACACGCCGAGGGTGATATGCACCAGGAAGGTTAATATCGTCAGTACCGCACCGACCAACCACCAGGATTTAATATCGTTATAACCCACGCCAAAGATGACCGGACCTGCCGCGCCGCCATAGTGAGTAACCATGCCGCCATAGGAGTTGGAGAACAACAGTGCCAGCGCGGTTAACATTAACGGTGCGCCGGAGACGTTCGCCAGCATGGCAAATACCGGTAACATAGCAACGATATAGGCACTACCGGAAGCGAAGAAATAACGCACGATAATGCTGAGGAAAATAATAACGAAGAAAGCAACGTTACCGTGACCATCAAATGCCAGGTTATTTTTAAAGACTTCAGCTAACCATTCGAAGAATTTAACTTTCGATAATAAGGAGCTTAATCCGATAATACCGCCGTACCAGATTAAGGTATTCCAGCCGCCTTTATTTTTAACCACGTCTTCCCAGGTAACGATACCCAGCAGCAGCATGGTCGCCATAACAACGATTGCCACAGTGGATTCATCAACCCCCAGAGACTTACTGAAAATCCAGCCCAGTAGCGCCAGCACAAAGACACCGAGCAGCATTTTTTCGCGGATTTTCATCGGTCCCAGTTCGGCAAGGCCCGCTTTAGCGATGGTTTTATTATCCACCTTCTTAATTTCTGGCGGATACATGGTATAAATCACCAGTGGGGTGACCAGCAGCATAATGATGCCCGGCAATCCGGCGGCCAGTGCCCATCCACCCCAGCTAATTTGCAGGTGCAGAATGTCGTTGATCATTTTCAGCGCCAGAATGTTCCCCGCCATTGCGGTAAAGAACATATAGCTGGTGGTTTTGGTGACCATGTAAATGGACATCATCAGGTAATGTCCGACACGACGCGGACTTTTTTCCGGTTCGGACCCCAAAGCCACCGCCACGCTGTTGATGATCGGTAACACAATACCGCCCGCACGCGCGGTGTTAGACGGTGTTGCCGGAGCCAGTACCAGATCGAGGAATACCGTAACGTAACCCAGACCCAGCGTGGTGTTACCGATTTTACCAATCAGCAGATAGGCAATACGTTTACCTAAACCGGTGGTCACAAATGCGGCGCTTAAGGTAAACGCCGAGAACACCAGCCAGGTAGTACCTGAAGAGTAACCGCTTAATACGGCGGTGGTCTTAAACGCACCGTCGGATAAGTTACCGACCACCACCATGGAGGCAGCAACGGCAATTAACAGTACGACAGGTTCCGGGAAAGGCTTGATAACCAGCCCCACAATGGCCGCCAGGTAAATACCAAAAAGCACCCACGCCAGTTCGCTTAATCCTGCCGGAGCTGGCATAAAACCAATAATACATGGGATCGCTAATATCAGAATTAGCTTCCATAACGATTTCTTATTCATTTAAAATCCTGTTCTTTCTGTATGACTCATACAGAAGTCCTTTATTGATTATCCTTATCTTGACAACGAATTTTTTCAGGGAAGATAAACTTCACCGGAAAATATTTTTCTGGTCGTCCGAATAACAGATGCGCGTAACGTCGTGGCATCCTGACCTTCATTACTTAAATGAACGTCGAGCGCACCACTGGGGTGTTCAATATTGATATTGCCGTATCCTACAGAAGGGACGATTTGTCGGGTGACGGTGCCTTCCAATGCACAACTACTGGAAATAGCAATAGCACCGGTTATCGCCAGCGCGCGATGGCAAGAATGCGGCATAAAATAACGCACATTAATTGCCCCGCCTTTCTGCGCTGGAGAAATAAGCACAGGTTTAGGGATAACCATATTACTGACATCACCTAAGCCCATTGCTTTACCCGCTTGTAGACGGATAGATTCAATGCGGGCTAATAATGCTTTGTCGGCATCCAGTTCCGCCGGTAATTCATAACCTGTTTTTCCCAGATATTCAGCCGGAATAATGACGACTGGCATCGCCATATCGATACAGGTCACCGGGACATCGTCAAAATAATCAATCTGATTATCAGTCGGGAAAACTTTTCCGGTTTTGGTTCCAGCGGCATTCAGGAAAGTGAGCGCAACCGGTGCGGCAGTACCCGGTACGCCGTCAATTCTGGCACTACCCTCGTACTCGACAACACCATTTGGCGTTTGCACATCAGCTTCGATGAACGTACCCGTATTGACGTTGCGGATACGCACACGGGTGACCGGTGATGTCGCTGCAATCAAACCATTTTCAATGGCGAATGCCCCAACACCAGACAGCATATTGCCACAATTAGGCGTGGTATCGACACGTTGCTCATGGACAATAACTTGAGCAAACAGATAATCGACATCAGCACGCGGATCGCTGGAACGGCTAATAATGGCGACTTTACTGGTCAGCGGATTACCGCCGCCAATACCGTCAATTTCCAGATCGTTACCGGAACCCATAATTGCCATCAATATTTTATCGCGCTGCGTTTGATCTTCGGGTAAATGTTCCGCTAACAAGAACGCGCCCCTCGAGGTTCCACCTCGCATCATCACGCAGGGTATTTTTTTCATAATAATGCCCTCAATTTAAAAACATAACTTATTGCGATATGGTTACATTAAGGACAAAGCATCTCTAATGACTTTAGCTCAACGATTAATAACATTTTTTCATTAATTTAAGTTGGCTAAATGCAGTTAAAATTTTTAACGACCAGCCACCCAAAATCGTCGCTTCCATTTTCCGGAGTAATAATGAAGCATGAATTATCAAGTATGAAGGCATTTGTCATACTGGCAGAGTCCAGTTCATTTAACAATGCCGCTAAATTACTCAATATTACGCAACCTGCATTAACGCGAAGAATAAAAAAGATGGAGGAAGATTTACATATTCAACTATTTGAGCGTACAACTCGCAAGGTTACGTTAACAAAAGCAGGAAAAAGGTTGCTCCCGGAGGCGCGGGAATTAATAAAGAAATTCGATGAAACGCTTTTTAATATTCGTGATATGAATGCTTATCATCGTGGTATGGTGACGTTAGCGTGTATTCCGACCGCAGTATTTTATTTTTTACCGCTGGCAATCGGTAAATTTAATGAGCTGTATCCCAATATTAAAGTGCGGATTCTGGAACAAGGCACGAATAATTGCATGGAATCGGTGCTGTGTAACGAATCAGACTTTGGCATAAACATGAACAACGTCACAAATTCATCCATTGATTTTACCCCACTGGTCAACGAGCCATTCGTGCTGGCCTGTCGGCGTGACCATCCATTGGCCAAAAAGCAGCTTGTAGAATGGCAGGAGTTAGTGGGTTACAAAATGATTGGCGTACGTTCCTCCAGCGGCAACCGATTGTTGATAGAACAACAGCTAGCCGACAAGCCCTGGAAGCTGGACTGGTTTTACGAAGTGCGTCATCTTTCGACGTCATTAGGACTAGTGGAGGCAGGACTGGGGATTTCGGCGCTTCCTGGTCTGGCAATGCCCCATGCGCCCTATTCTTCGATTATTGGTATCCCACTGGTGGAACCCGTTATACGTCGGACATTGGGGATTATTCGCCGCAAAGATGCCGTGCTTTCTCCGGCAGCTGAACGCTTTTTTGCCTTGCTGATTAATTTGTGGACTGACGATAAAGACAATTTGTGGACCAATATCGTCGAACGCCAGAGACATGCGTTACAGGAGATAGGTTAATACACCGGCGCAGGAGAGACTGCGCCGGTTAAATCAGCGGTTAGTGTGCGTTAACCACCACCCACATTGGTCCCTGCCCGACCGCATAACGGCCTTTTTCATGCAGTAGTCCCTGCTCGCCAACAATTTCGTATACCGAGATGTGGTGAGATTTTTGCCCGGCGGCAATCAGATACTTGCCGCTGTGATCAACATTGAAGCCGCGCGGCTGGGTTTCCGTTGGCTGGAAGCCTTCTTTACTCAACACGCTGCCATCTTCCGAAACGCTGAAAACGGTAATCAGGCTGGCGGTACGGTCGCAGGCGTATAAATGGCGACCATCCGGTGTGATATGAATATCAGCCGCCCAACGGGTGTCGGAGAAGTTTTCCGGCATCATATCCAGCGTCTGGACACATTCGATATTACCGTGCGGATCTTTCAGTTCCCAGACATCCACTGAGCTGTTTAACTCATTGACGCAATACGCATATTGTTCGTTTGGATGGAATACCATATGACGCGGGCCGGCCCCTTCAACGGTGGTCACTTCCGCAGGGTCCTGCGCCACGAGATGACCATCATCGCTGACCGTAAACAGGCAAATGCGATCCTGCTTTAATGCCGGAACCCACAGCGTACGGTTGTCCGGTGAGATATTGGCGGAATGGCAACCGTCCAGCCCCTCGACCACATCGACGACGCCCACTGGCAGGCCATCTTCCAGACGCGTTACGCTCACGTTACCCGCATTGTAAGAACCTACAAAGACAAACTGCCCCTGGTGATCGGTGGAAATATGCGTCGGACTACCCGGCAGCGCAGACTCTGCGGCAAAGGTCAGTGCGCCATCGTCCGGGGCGATACGATACGCCAGGACGCGAAACTCAGGGCGAACACCAACATAGAGATAACGTTTGTCCGGGCTGACCACCATCGGCTGCACCTGCCCCGGCACATCGACAACCTGTGTCAGCGTCAGTGCGCCTTCATGATTCAGGTTCCAGACGTGAATTTGCTGGCTCTCAGGGCTGGCGATATAAACTGTTTGCTTCATGAATGCTCCTTTGCATTTAGCAACTGACTGTAACAGCTAAAATTAGTCGCTTTTGGCGGTGAATGCTGAATTAAAACGCAGAATTTTGTCCGATAGTGGTATCGGTGTACCATTCGCGCATACGAAAATTCTTAACCTTAATCTGGAATACGCCATGACCACACGCGTGATTGCTCTCGACTTAGACGGCACCTTATTGACCCCGAAAAAGACCCTGCTTCCTTCATCGATAGAAGCCCTGGCCCGCGCTCGCGAAGCAGGCTATCAATTAATCATCGTCACAGGTCGCCATCACGTCGCTATTCATCCTTTTTATCAGGCGCTGGCGCTGGATACACCTGCTATTTGCTGTAATGGCACCTATTTGTATGATTATCATGCAAAAACCGTGCTGGAAGCGGACCCAATGCCCGTTAATAAAGCCCTGCAACTCATTGAGATGCTGAATGAACACCACATTCACGGTCTGATGTATGTGGATGATGCAATGGTCTATGAGCACCCGACCGGGCATGTCATTCGCACGTCTAACTGGGCGCAAACCCTGCCGCCGGAACAGCGTCCGACTTTCACACAAGTCGCTTCTCTGGCTGAAACGGCGCAACAAGTTAACGCCGTATGGAAGTTCGCCCTGACGCACGATGACCTGCCGCAATTGCAGCATTTTGGTAAGCATGTCGAACATGAACTGGGACTGGAGTGTGAATGGTCCTGGCACGATCAGGTTGATATTGCACGCGGCGGCAACAGCAAAGGTAAACGTTTGACGAAATGGGTTGAGGCGCAAGGCTGGTCGATGGAAAACGTCGTGGCGTTCGGCGATAACTTTAATGATATCAGTATGCTGGAGGCCGCTGGTACAGGCGTGGCGATGGGCAACGCCGATGACGCGGTAAAAGCGCGCGCCAACATTGTGATTGGTGATAACACCACCGACAGCATTGCCCAGTTCATTTATAGCCACCTGATTTAATCAGGCGGTTATCGACACACTTTTAATTTGCGCGTACAGCCACAGGCCAGGTTTGATCACCAGTTCATCCCTGGCCCACGGGCTGATACGCGCCCACAGCGTTTTACCTCCGACTTCCAGTTCCACTTCCACCTGGCCGTTGTCGTCATAACTATTAACAACTTTTGCCCGCAATACGTTACGAATGCTGGTTTGCTGCGGCGGTTGTAAAACCAGAGAAACATCGGAAGCCTGAATGCGGATACGTAGCGCAGCTTGCAGCGGTTCGTCCAGCTTATTGACCCACAAATGCTGATCGCCCAGCGCCAGCGCAGTCATCGCGTAATGCGGATGATGCTCAAGTACCGTCACTTTCAGAATGCTACTTTGTTGCTCTTTCGGCAGCCACGGATTCATCACGCTACTACCCCAGACTTCTTCCAGTGCGCCAAAGGCTTTCACCTGACCGTTTTCCAGTACCATCACTCTGTCTGCCAGATGGAGGATCTCATCCAGCGAATGGCTGACATACAACATCGGGATGTTGATTTCCCGCGTCAGACGTTGCAGATAAGGCAACAGTTCGCGTTTACGCGGAATATCCAGTGACGCCAGCGGTTCATCCAGCAACAGCAATTCTGGTGCCGTCAGCAAAGCCCGCCCAATCGCTACGCGCTGTTTTTCGCCTCCGGACAGGCTGCCTGGTAAACGGTCAAGCAACGGTTCAATGCCTAAAAGCGCCACCAGCTTATCGAACTGATCGACCATGCTTTTCGCCATGCCGTAGCGCAGATTGCCACGCACTTTGTAATGCGGAAACAGCCGCGCATCCTGAAAAACATAGCCAACGCGACGCTTTTCTGGCGTCAGGCAGATACCTTTTTCGGCATCATTTAGTACCCGACCATTGAGGACAATCCTCCCTTTTTGCGGGCGCGTCAGTCCACTGATGGCATTAATCAGCGAAGTTTTTCCGGCACCGGAGACGCCAAAGATAGCAGTGATGCCATTGGCGGGCAGCGTTTCATTAATGGTCAGGCAATGGTTGCCCAAGGTCTGGGAAAAATTCAGTTCCAGCATGATTAGCGCCCCGCCCGTTCACGGCTGATTCTGGCCAGCCATTCTGAAATCAACAGGGAGATCATCGCCAGCGCAATAGAAATAATGCACAGTCTCGCCGCGCCACTTTCCCCGCCGGGGGTCTGGATCAGGGTATACATGGCAGAAGGAATGGTTCGCGTTTCACCAGGAATGTTCGACACAAAGGTGATGGTTGCACCAAACTCACCGAGAGAACGAGCAAAAGCCAGTACCGTACCAACAATAATTCCCGGTAAGGTCAGCGGTAACGTGATAGTAAAGAAAACGCGCCAGCGCCCGGCCCCCAGTGTTCTTGCGGCCTGTTCGAGTTTGACATCAACCCCTTCCAGCGCCAGACGAATTGCCCGCACCATCAGCGGAAACGACATGACGGCGGCAGCGAGAACCGCGCCGCGCCAGCTAAAGGCGAAGGTAATACCAAACCAGTCATACAGACGTTCACCGATAAATCCGCGCCGTCCCATCGAAACTAATAATAAGTAACCGACGACCACGGGCGGTAACACCAGCGGTAGATGCAGTACGCTGTCGAGCAGAGCTTTGCCCGGAAACGTGCAACGCACCAGTAACCAGGCAAAAAAGATCCCAAACGGCAGGCTAAACAGCACAGCCAGGGAAGAAACTTTCAGGCTTAATAAAACTGCCTGCCATTCTGGATCGGTCAGTATCATTACTTGGTTGTAAATCCGTAACGTTTAAAGATTTCCGCTGCCTGCGGTCCCTTCAGATAATCATAAAATGCTTTCACTGTCGCATTGTTATGCCCTTCCACAACAGCAACCGGATATTCCACTTTTTTATGTGAATCTTCCGGGAAGGTGGCAACCACTTTTACCCCTTTGCTGACAACTGCGTCAGAACCGTAAACAATGCCCAACGGCGCTTCATTGCGTTCGACCAACGCCAGCGCGCCACGAACATCTTCCGCCGGAGCCAGTTTCGGGGAGAGCGTATCCCATGCGCCCAGTTTTTGCAGTGCTTCTTTTGCATAAATGCCAGCAGGGACATGTTCCGGATCGCCAACCGCCAGGCGACCGCCATTCAGCAGCGAAGTCCAGTTGGTTTTGCTGTCGATGATGAAATCTTTCTGCTCGCTGGCTTTCGGTGCTACAACGACCAGGCTATTGCCGAGCAGTGTCTGGCGCGAAGCCGTATCGATCGCTTTTTTATCAACCGCATAATCCATCCATTTCTGATCGGCAGAGATAAACAGATCCGCAGGCGCTCCCGCTTCAATCTGACGGGCCAGAGTAGATGACGAAGCGAAAGAAGAAACCACATCCACGCCTTTTTCTTTTTTATACTGCGTAGCAATGTCCTGCATTGCGTTAGTCAGTGATGCGGCGGCGAACACCGTGATTTTCCCTTCATCTGCCAGTGTATTGCCAGCAACAGCGAAAGAGAGTGCCGCCCCGGCAAACAAGTTCAACCATTTACGAGCCATTGGTAACCCCTTAATGTAACGTTATGTAGGCGACAATATAACGGCTAGCTCAGAATTTTCCCAGCAGTTATTGCTAACCTTTGTGAGGTAGATAAGAAAAAATATCGGCAGGAAAAGCAGGAAGTTGAGAAAAAGAAAATGCCCGACTAAGCGGGCATTCAGGGAATCAATGATTTTGTCCGGGCTGGTCTTTTTTACCAACACCAGAAAAGATGTTGAATACTTCACCAAGACCGTAAATCAGACCCAGGATGATGGCCATCACGACAGGTACCATGATTACGGCGAATACCAGACTTTTTAATAACTCTAACATGGTCAACTCCAGATATAGTCATGAGACTATTCTAACCGCTAAGCACAGAAAAGCACTCCCCTTTTGTGCGGTCAGCTTTGCGTGGCGTTCGTTTTCCGTCACAATAAGACTTTTGCCAGGACATTGTTATGCAGGCCGAAATCCTTCTCACTCTTAAGCTCCAACAAAAATTATTCGCCGACCCGCGCCGGATTTCGCTACTAAAACACATTGCGCTTTCCGGTTCCATTAGCCAGGGAGCGAAAGATGCCGGTATCAGCTATAAAAGCGCCTGGGATGCCATTAACGAGATGAATCAGTTAAGTGAGCATATTCTGGTCGAGCGCGCAACAGGCGGTAAAGGTGGCGGCGGCGCAGTACTGACCCGCTATGGTCAGCGACTGATTCAGCTCTATGACTTACTGGCGCAAATCCAGCAAAAAGCCTTTGATGTGTTAAGTGACGATGACGCCCTGCCGCTGAACAGCCTGCTGGCCGCGATCTCACGTTTTTCACTGCAAACCAGCGCCCGTAACCAGTGGTTCGGCACCATCACCGCCCGCGATCATGATGACGTTCAACAGCATGTTGATGTCTTACTGGCTGACGGAAAAACACGCCTGAAAGTCGCAATTACCGCACAAAGCGGCGCGCGTCTGGGGCTGGATGAAGGCAAAGAAGTGTTGATATTGCTAAAAGCGCCGTGGGTAGGTATTACTCAGGACGAGGCGGTCGCGCAAAACGCTGACAACCAATTACCGGGTATTATTAGTCATATTGAGCGCGGCGCAGAGCAGTGCGAAGTATTAATGGCGCTACCCGACGGGCAAACACTGTGCGCCACAGTGCCGGTAAATGAAGCGACTTCTCTTCAGCAAGGGCAGAATGTCACGGCCTACTTTAATGCCGACAGCGTGATTATCGCCACGCTGTGCTAAGCGTGTTGACAATTTGTTATGAAACACGTATCCCTGTCAGTAATCGCTGCACAAAATGGGATATAAAATGTCATCGTTGCAAATTTTGCAAGGCACGTTTCGTCTTAGCGACACAAAAACGCTGCAATTGCCTCAGCTAACGTTAAACGCGGGTGATAGTTGGGCGTTTGTCGGTTCGAATGGAAGCGGGAAATCGGCGCTGGCCCGCGCGCTGGTGGGGGAACTTCCGCTTTTGAAAGGTGAACGGCAAAGCCAGTTTTCCCATATCACTCGTCTCTCCTTCGAGCAATTGCAAAAGCTCGTCAGCGACGAATGGCAGCGGAATAACACCGATATGCTCGGCCCTGGCGAAGATGACACCGGACGCACTACGGCTGAGATTATTCAGGATGAAGTAAAGGATGCACCGCGTTGCATGCAACTGGCGCAGCAGTTCGGTATTACCGCCCTCCTCGACCGACGCTTTAAATACCTTTCCACTGGCGAGACGCGAAAAACCCTGCTGTGTCAGGCGCTGATGTCGGAGCCTGACTTGTTGATTCTTGATGAGCCGTTCGATGGCCTGGATGTTGCCTCACGTCAGCAGCTGGCTGAGCTACTCGCCTCGTTACATCAGTCCGGTATTACTCTGGTACTGGTGCTCAATCGCTTCGATGAGATCCCGGAATTTGTCCAGTTTGCTGGCGTGCTGGCGGATTGTACGTTAGCGGAAACGGGCGCTAAAGAGGAACTGCTCCAGCAAGCACTCGTCGCGCAACTGGCGCATAGCGAACAGCTTGAAGGTGTGCAACTGCCGGAGCCGGATGAACCTTCAGCACGTCACGCCTTACCCACCAACGAACCGCGCATTGTGCTGAATAATGGCGTGGTTTCTTATAACGATCGCCCCATTCTTAATAACCTTAGCTGGCAGGTGAATCCTGGCGAGCACTGGCAAATTGTCGGGCCAAATGGTGCGGGAAAATCGACGTTATTAAGCCTGATTACTGGCGATCATCCGCAAGGTTACAGCAACGATTTGACGCTTTTCGGCCGACGTCGCGGCAGCGGCGAAACCATCTGGGATATCAAAAAGCATATCGGTTACGTCAGCAGTAGTTTGCATCTGGATTACCGGGTCAGCACTACCGTGCGTAATGTGATTCTTTCTGGCTATTTTGATTCGATTGGCATTTATCAGGCCGTTTCGGATCGCCAGCAAAAACTGGTGCAGCAGTGGCTGGATATTCTCGGCATTGATAAACGTACGGCTGACGCTCCGTTCCATAGTCTTTCCTGGGGACAGCAGCGTCTGGCGCTGATCGTCCGCGCACTGGTGAAACATCCGACGTTGCTTATTCTCGATGAACCACTACAGGGGCTTGATCCGCTCAATCGCCAGCTTATCCGCCGTTTTGTTGATGTGCTGATTAGCGAAGGTGAAACGCAATTGTTGTTTGTTTCGCACCACGCTGAAGATGCGCCTGCCTGTATTACCCATCGCCTTGAGTTCGTGCCGGACGGTGGACTCTATCGCTATGTGCTGACAAAAATATATTGAGTCGGTAGTGCTGACCTTGCCGGAGGCGGCCTAAGCGCCCTCTCCGGCCAACGGTTCGACGCATGCAGGCATGAAACCGCTTCTTTTTTCAGATAAAAAGCGCAATCATTCATAAACCCTCTGTTTTATAATCACTTAATCGCGCATAAAAAACGGCTAAATTCTTGTGTAAACGATTCCACTAATTTATTCCATGTCACACTTTTCGCATCTTTGTTATGCTATGGTTATTTCATACCATAAGCCTAATGGAGCGAATTATGAGAGTTCTGGTTACCGGTGGTAGCGGTTACATTGGAAGTCATACCTGTGTGCAATTACTGCAAAACGGTCATGATGTCATCATTCTTGATAACCTCTGTAACAGTAAGCGCAGCGTACTGCCTGTTATCGAGCGTTTAGGCGGCAAACATCCAACGTTTGTTGAAGGCGATATTCGTAACGAAGCGTTGATGACCGAGATACTGCACGATCACGCTATCGACACCGTGATCCACTTCGCCGGGCTGAAAGCCGTCGGCGAATCGGTACAAAAACCGCTGGAATATTACGACAACAATGTCAACGGCACTCTGCGCCTGATTAGCGCCATGCGCGCCGCTAACGTCAAAAACTTTATTTTTAGCTCCTCCGCCACCGTTTATGGCGATCAGCCCAAAATTCCATACGTTGAAAGCTTCCCGACCGGCACACCACAAAGCCCTTACGGCAAAAGCAAGCTGATGGTGGAACAGATCCTCACCGATCTGCAAAAAGCCCAGCCGGACTGGAGCATTGCCCTGCTGCGCTACTTCAACCCGGTTGGCGCGCATCCGTCGGGCGATATGGGCGAAGATCCGCAAGGCATTCCGAATAACCTGATGCCATACATCGCCCAGGTTGCTGTAGGCCGTCGCGACTCGCTGGCGATTTTTGGTAACGATTATCCGACCGAAGATGGTACTGGCGTACGCGATTACATCCACGTAATGGATCTGGCGGACGGTCACGTCGTGGCGATGGAAAAACTGGCGAACAAGCCAGGCGTACACATCTACAACCTCGGCGCTGGCGTAGGCAACAGCGTGCTGGACGTGGTTAATGCCTTCAGCAAAGCCTGCGGCAAACCGGTTAATTATCATTTTGCACCGCGTCGCGAGGGCGACCTTCCGGCCTACTGGGCGGACGCCAGCAAAGCCGACCGTGAACTGAACTGGCGCGTAACGCGCACACTCGATGAAATGGCGCAGGACACCTGGCACTGGCAGTCACGCCATCCACAGGGATATCCCGATTAAGGAACGACCATGACGCAATTTAATCCCGTTGATCATCCACATCGCCGCTACAACCCGCTCACCGGGCAATGGATTCTGGTTTCACCGCACCGCGCTAAGCGCCCCTGGCAGGGGGCGCAGGAAACGCCAGCCAAACAGGTGTTACCTGCGCACGATCCAGATTGCTTCCTCTGCGCAGGTAATGTGCGGGTGACAGGCGATAAAAACCCCGATTACACCAGGACTTACGTTTTCACTAATGACTTTGCGGCCTTGATGTCTGACACGCCAGATGCGCCAGAAAGCAACGATCCTTTGATGCGTTGCCAGAGCGCGCGCGGTACCAGCCGGGTGATCTGCTTTTCACCGGATCACAGTAAAACGTTGCCAGAACTGAGCGTTGCGGCATTGACGGAAATCGTCAAAACCTGGCAGGAGCAAACCGCAGAGCTGGGAAAAACGTACCCGTGGGTGCAGGTCTTTGAAAACAAAGGTGCGGCGATGGGCTGCTCTAACCCGCATCCGCACGGACAGATTTGGGCAAATAGCTTCCTGCCTAACGAAGCTGAGCGCGAAGACCGCCTGCAAAAAGAATATTTTGCCGAACAGAAATCACCAATGCTGGTGGATTATGTTCAGCGCGAGCTGGCAGACGGTAGCCGTACCGTTGTCGAAACCGAACACTGGTTAGCCGTTGTGCCTTACTGGGCTGCCTGGCCGTTCGAAACGCTACTGCTGCCCAAAGCCCACGTTTTGCGGATCACCGATTTGACCGACGCCCAGCGCAGCGATTTGGCGCTGGCGTTGAAAAAGCTGACCAGTCGTTATGACAACCTCTTCCAGTGCTCCTTCCCCTACTCTATGGGCTGGCACGGCGCACCATTTAATGGCGAAGAGAATCAACACTGGCAGCTGCACGCGCACTTTTATCCGCCTCTGCTGCGCTCCGCCACCGTACGTAAATTTATGGTTGGTTATGAAATGCTGGCAGAGACCCAGCGAGACCTGACCGCAGAACAGGCAGCAGAGCGTTTGCGCGCAGTCAGCGATATCCATTTTCGCGAATCCGGAGTGTAAGAAATGAGTCTGAAAGAAAAAACACAATCTCTGTTTGCCAACGCATTTGGCTACCCTGCCACTCACACCATTCAGGCGCCTGGCCGCGTGAATTTGATTGGTGAACACACCGACTACAACGACGGTTTCGTTCTGCCCTGCGCGATTGATTATCAAACCGTGATCAGCTGTGCGCCACGCGATGACCGTAAAGTTCGCGTAATGGCAGCCGATTATGAAAATCAGCTCGACGAGTTTTCCCTCAATGCGCCCATTGTCGCGCATGAAAACTATCAATGGGCGAACTACGTTCGTGGCGTGGTGAAACATCTGCAACTGCGTAACAACAGCTTCGGCGGCGTGGACATGGTGATCAGCGGCAATGTGCCGCAGGGTGCCGGGTTAAGTTCTTCCGCTTCACTGGAAGTCGCGGTCGGAACCGTATTGCAGCAGCTTTATCATCTGCCGCTGGACGGCGCACAAATCGCGCTTAACGGTCAGGAAGCAGAAAACCAGTTTGTTGGCTGTAACTGCGGGATCATGGATCAGCTAATTTCCGCACTCGGCAAGAAAGATCATGCCTTGCTGATTGACTGTCGCTCACTGGGGACCAAAGCAGTTTCCATGCCGAAAGGTGTGGCTGTCGTCATCATCAACAGTAACTTCAAACGTACCCTGGTTGGCAGCGAATACAACACCCGTCGTGAACAGTGCGAAACCGGTGCGCGTTTCTTCCAGCAGCCAGCTCTGCGCGATGTCACCATTGAAGAGTTCAACGCTGTTGCACATGAGCTGGACCCAATCGTGGCGAAACGCGTGCGTCATATCCTGACTGAAAACGCCCGCACCGTTGAAGCTGCCAGTGCGCTGGAGCAAGGCGACCTGAAACGTATGGGCGAGTTGATGGCGGAGTCTCATGCCTCTATGCGCGATGATTTCGAAATCACCGTGCCGCAAATTGACACTCTGGTAGAAATCGTCAAAGCTGTGATTGGCGACAAAGGTGGCGTACGCATGACCGGCGGCGGATTTGGCGGCTGTATCGTCGCGCTGATCCCGGAAGAGCTGGTGCCTGCCGTACAGCAAGCTGTCGCTGAACAATATGAAGCAAAAACAGGTATTAAAGAGACTTTTTACGTTTGTAAACCATCACAAGGAGCAGGACAGTGCTGAACGAAACTCCCGCACTGGCACCCGATGGTCAGCCGTACCGACTGTTAACTTTGCGTAACAACGCAGGGATGGTAGTCACGCTGATGGACTGGGGTGCGACTTTACTTTCAGCTCGTATTCCGCTTTCCGATGGCAGCGTCCGCGAGGCGCTGCTCGGCTGTGCCAGCCCGGAATGCTATCAGGATCAGGCTGCGTTTCTGGGGGCCTCTATTGGTCGTTATGCCAACCGCATCGCCAATAGCCGTTATACCTTTGACGGTGAAACCGTGACGCTTTCGCCAAGTCAGGGCGTTAACCAGCTGCACGGCGGCCCGGAAGGGTTCGACAAACGTCGCTGGCAGATTGTGAACCAGAACGATCGTCAGGTGCTGTTTGCCCTGAGTTCAGATGATGGCGATCAGGGCTTCCCGGGTAATCTCGGCGCGACGGTGCAATATCGTCTGACCGACGATAACCGTATCTCTATTACTTATCGCGCCACAGTTGATAAACCTTGCCCGGTGAATATGACTAATCACGTCTATTTCAATCTTGACGGCGAGCAGTCTGACGTGCGCAATCACAAGTTGCAGATTCTGGCGGACGAATATCTGCCGGTTGATGAAGGCGGCATTCCGCACGACGGTCTGAAATCTGTCGCCGGAACGTCTTTTGATTTCCGTAGCGCCAAAATCATCGCCAGTGAGTTTCTTGCCGACGACGATCAGCGCAAAGTGAAAGGTTACGATCACGCATTCTTGTTACAGGCCAAAGGCGATGGCAAGAAAGTGGCGGCGCATGTCTGGTCAGCAGATGAAAAATTGCAGCTGAAGGTCTACACCACCGCTCCGGCTCTGCAATTCTACTCCGGCAACTTCCTCGGCGGCACGCCATCAAGAGGAACTGAACCTTACGCCGACTGGCAAGGCCTGGCACTGGAAAGCGAGTTTCTGCCGGACAGCCCAAACCACCCTGAATGGCCGCAACCGGACTGCTTCCTGCGTCCTGGCGAAGAGTATTCCAGCCTGACGGAATATCAGTTTATTGCTGAGTAGCACCTGAAGCCCTCGTAATGAGGGCTTTATCCTTATATTGCTCAAATCACCAGCAAACACCGACATATTTGCAACTCAATATTCACAACAACCTTACACTGCGACACTATTTTCGCTATGGTTATGCGTAAGCATTGCTGTTGCTTCGTCACGGCAATATAATGAGAATTATTATCATTAAAAAATGATTTGAGGAGTAAGTATATGGCTGTAACTAAGCTGGTTCTGGTTCGTCATGGCGAAAGTCAGTGGAACAAAGAAAACCGTTTCACCGGTTGGTACGACGTGGATCTGTCTGAGAAAGGCGTAAGCGAAGCAAAAGCAGCAGGTAAGCTGCTGAAAGAGGAAGGTTACAGCTTTGACTTTGCTTACACCTCTGTGCTGAAACGCGCTATCCATACCCTGTGGAATGTGCTGGACGAACTGGATCAGGCATGGCTGCCCGTTGAGAAATCCTGGAAACTGAACGAACGTCACTACGGTGCGTTGCAGGGTCTGAACAAAGCGGAAACTGCTGAAAAGTATGGCGACGAGCAGGTGAAACAGTGGCGTCGTGGTTTTGCAGTGACTCCGCCGGAACTGACTAAAGATGATGAGCGTTATCCGGGTCACGATCCGCGTTACGCGAAACTGAGCGAAAAAGAACTGCCGCTGACGGAAAGCCTGGCGCTGACCATTGACCGCGTGATCCCTTACTGGAATGAAACTATTCTGCCGCGTATGAAGAGCGGTGAGCGCGTGATCATCGCTGCACACGGTAACTCTTTACGTGCGCTGGTGAAATATCTTGATAACATGAGCGAAGAAGAGATTCTTGAGCTTAATATCCCGACTGGCGTGCCGCTGGTGTATGAGTTCGACGAGAATTTCAAACCGCTGAAACGCTATTATCTGGGTAATGCTGACGAGATCGCAGCGAAAGCAGCGGCGGTTGCAAACCAGGGTAAAGCGAAGTAAACGTCATTCGTTTAAAATGAGAAAGCCGACTGCAAGTGAGTCGGCTTTTTTGTTGCTAACAATGGAGCACATTGCCTGATGCGACGCTGCGCGACTTATCAGGCCTGTGGTGATTCATCGGATACGCCACTCTGACGGCGCATCCGACAATTAAACCTTACCCGCGACGCGCTTTTACTGCATTCGCCAGTTGACGTAACAGAGCATCGGTATCTTCCCAGCCGATGCAGGCATCGGTGATGCTCTTACCGTAGGCCAGCGGCTCCCCGCTCTCGAGGCTCTGATTGCCTTCCACCAGATGGCTTTCCACCATCACGCCAATAATGGCCTTTTCGCCACCGGCAATCTGCTGGCAAACGTCAGCACAAACATCCATCTGCTTTTTGAATTGTTTGGACGAGTTAGCATGGCTGAAATCGATCATCACCTGTGCTGGCAGGCCTGCTTTGTTCAGCCCTTCTTTCACTTCAGCAACGTGCTTCGCGCTGTAGTTAGGCTCTTTACCGCCGCGCAGAATGATATGGCAATCGCCGTTACCGCTGGTATTCACAATCGCCGAATGCCCCCATTTCGTTACGGACAGGAAGCAGTGCGGCGCACCGGCGGCATTAATGGCATCGATAGCCACTTTAATCGTACCGTCGGTGCCATTTTTGAAGCCGACCGGACAAGAAAGCCCTGATGCCAGTTCGCGGTGCACCTGCGATTCGGTGGTACGTGCGCCAATTGCGCCCCAGCTCATCAGGTCAGCGAGATATTGTGGGGTGATCATATCGAGAAACTCACCTGCCGCTGGCAGACCGCTGTCGTTAATATCAAGCAGCAATTTACGGGCTATACGCAGACCGTCGTTGATCTGGAAGCTATTATCCATATGCGGATCGTTAATCAGCCCTTTCCAGCCCACCGTGGTACGCGGCTTTTCAAAATAGACGCGCATTACGATTTCCAGCTCATCTTTCAGCTCTTCACGCAGCGCCAGCAAGCGAGTGGCATACTCTTTTGCCGCGACAGGATCATGAATTGAGCATGGGCCAATCACAACCAACAGGCGATCATCATTACCTTTCAGGATCTTATGGATCGCTTTTCGGGCATGGGCAACCGTATTCGCGGCATTTTCAGTAGCGGGGAATTTTTCCAGCAATGCGACAGGAGGAAGTAACTCTTTGATTTCTTTGATGCGTAAATCGTCGTTCTGATAATTCATGTCTGTTCCAGTGTTGCCATACTTATCTTAGTGAATGCAATACTTCCAATCTATATCTTCCGTCAGAATGTGTAAACGGGGTTTTACACTATGAACGGATTAATCCTGGAATTAGCAAGAAAAACGCCAGATTGTCGCGAAAAACGAGATCTCTCCTACAATTTCTAACTGTAACTCCTTTGTTTGTTAATTATTTCAAGATTCTCTGCTGCGTTTCATAACCTGGCTGAAATCTTAAACCAATGCCTTATATTCACCTGCAAATGCACTGTTGGAAGAGGTTATCCGACATAACGACCATAACAGGAGCATCCTATGAAAATGACAAAACTGGCCACATTATTTCTGACTGCCACTCTAAGCCTTGCCAGCGGTGCCGCACTGGCTGCTGATAGCGGAGCGCAAACTAATAACGGCCAGGCAAACGCCGCAGCTGATGCGGGCCAGGTAGCCCCTGACGCCCGTGAAAATGTCGCGCCAAATAACGTCGACAATAACGGGGTAAATACCGGTTCTGGTGGCACAATGCTGCATTCGGATGGTTCTTCAATGAACAATGACGGAATGACCAAAGATGAAGAGCACAAGAACACCATGTGCAAAGATGGTCGCTGTCCGGATATCAATAAAAAGGTACAAACCGGTGATGGCATCAATAATGATGTCGATACCAAAACCGACGGTACCACGCAGTAACCCTGCAAAATAGCCAATAATGGGAGAGCGGAGTCTCTCCCTTTTAATTTTTCACTTCTAAAAGCAGTATGATGTCATAAAGTTAAGTGAGAATAATTAAGGGATGACTCGTCATGGCGCACTCACACTCACACACGTCCTCACACCTGCCAGAAGATAATAATGCTCGTCGCTTGTTGTATGCTTTCGGCGTGACTGCCGGGTTTATGCTGGTAGAAGTCGTTGGTGGTTTTCTTTCTGGTTCTCTGGCATTGCTGGCCGATGCGGGTCATATGTTGACCGATACTGCCGCCCTGCTTTTCGCCCTACTCGCCGTGCAATTTTCACGTCGTCCTCCCACCATTCGCCACACTTTCGGTTGGCTAAGACTGACCACGCTCGCGGCGTTTGTGAATGCCATAGCCCTCGTGGTAATTACCATTTTGATTGTCTGGGAGGCGATAGAACGCTTCCGCACGCCGCGTCCGGTCGAGGGCGGCATGATGATGGCAATTGCCGTGGCTGGGTTGCTGGCAAATATACTTTCTTTCTGGTTACTTCATCACGGCAGCGAAGAGAAAAACCTCAACGTACGAGCAGCGGCACTGCATGTGCTCGGGGACCTGCTGGGTTCGGTTGGGGCTATTATTGCCGCGTTGATTATTATCTGGACTGGCTGGACACCTGCTGACCCCATTCTCTCGATACTGGTGTCGCTTCTGGTTCTGCGTAGCGCGTGGCGACTGTTGAAAGATAGCGTGAATGAATTACTTGAAGGTGCACCGGTATCGCTGGATATCGCTGAACTGAAGCGTCGTATGTGCCGGGAAATCCCGGAAGTCCGCAATGTGCACCATGTACATGTATGGATGGTAGGCGAGAAGCCGGTGATGACGTTGCATGTGCAGGTGATCCCGCCACACGATCACGATGCCTTGTTGGATCAGATCCAACACTACCTGATGGATCACTATCAGATTGAGCACGCCACCATTCAGATGGAATATCAACCTTGTCATGGGCCAGACTGCCACCTGAATGAAGGGGTGTCTGGCCATTCACATCATCACCATTAATGGGACAGCGCGCGTGAGCCTCTTTCACGTGCGCTGTTGATCCACATCCGGCTGCCGTTGAGCGCAATAAAGGTCAGGATGATGTACTCCAGAGACATGGCGTAAACGCCCTGAAGTGCAAAAATAACGACGCTAATCACGTTAATAATCACCCACAACAGCCAGTTTTCCACATACTTACGCGTCATCAGAATCATTGCCACGATAGATAACACCATCATGCATGAATCCCAGAACGGGAAAGCGTCCGGTTGCAGTTCAGGCATCACAACCTGTAATCCTAATGCTTGCATGATCATGACTGCCACGCGGGTCAAAAATGCAAACACCGGATTGATAAATACCGTCATCAGACCAATCGAAACAACGCAAACCGCCAACCAGCTGAGTGCCTTCGGCAATGGCAACCAGCGAATTTTCAACTCCGCCTCGTTCTGACTGGTTTGTCGCGACCACGCATACCAACCGTAAATATTCGCGGCAAAGAAAAACACCTGTAATAGCAGGCTGGCATACAGCTGAATCTGAAAGAAAATAATGCCAAACAAGGTGACGTTGATCAGGCCAAAGAAGTAGTTGCTGATCTTCTCCAGACTGGCAAGGCCAATACACAGCAACCCGGCGATCGTGCCTACCGCTTCGATCCATGAGAGATCATAACCGCCTGCCCCTATTGGTATATGTACCAGGATATTCTGCACACTAAAAAAATCCATCTTTCCCCCAAAGCGTAACGTTACGCCTTATTATTCGTTATCCACGTAGTGTAGCCGCAAAATCCAGCATACGATTGAGCGGCACCAGCGCCCTCTCTCGCAGCCTTTCATCAACATGAACCTCGTGATTGCTTCCTTCCTGTTCTAATGCCTCTGCGATGGACTGAAGGCCATTCATGGCCATCCACGGACAATGCGCGCAGCTGCGGCAGGTTGCACCCTCACCTGCGGTTGGTGCTTCCAGTAACTCTTTATCTGGCACTGCCTGCTGCATTTTGTAGAAAATGCCCCGATCGGTTGCCACGATAAGCCGCTGATGTGGCAATGTTTTCGCAGCAGCGATCAGTTGACTGGTGGAACCGACCGCATCCGCCATATCGACAATAGCTTGTGGTGATTCTGGATGCACCAGTATGGCAGCATCCGGGTATTCTTCTTGCAAGCGGGTTAACGCCTGAGTCTTAAATTCATCATGCACAATACAGGCACCCTGCCAGCATAGAATGTCTCCACCCGTCTGTTTTTGCACGTAACGCCCCAGATGTTTGTCGGGTGCCCAGATGATTTTTTCACCCAAACTATCAAGATGATCAATAAGTTCGACGGCAATGCTTGAAGTTACCACCCAATCTGCGCGCGCTTTTACCGCAGCAGAAGTGTTGGCGTAGACGACGACAGTACGATCGGGATGGGCATCGCAAAATGCGTTAAATTCTTCAACAGGGCAGCCGAGATCCAGTGAACATTCAGCCTGAAGTGTCGGCATCAGAATTGTTTTTTCCGGACTGAGAATTTTGGCGGTTTCTCCCATAAATCTCACCCCAGCGACTAACAAAGTAGAAGCGGGATGCTTTGCACCGAAGCGCGCCATTTCCAGAGAATCAGAAATACAGCCACCGGTTTCTTCTGCCAGTTGTTGAATTTCGGGATCGGTATAGTAGTGGGCAACCATCACCGCATTACGTTCTTTTAGCAGACGTTTTATCTTCTCGCGGTAATACGCTTTTTCATCAATGCTTAACGGCGTCGGCTTCGGGGGGAAAGGATAAATCGCCGTGTCTGGATCAAACATTACGCTCATCTTACCATCTCGTTTTACAGGCTTAACGTTAAAACCGACATTAGCGTAATATTCGCTGTTATCGGTGTAATTTGTTTTATATGCTAAACAAGATAGTCGAATGGTGGGGAAAAGTCACTCGAATTACGCCTAATTCCACCGACGTAGAGTTGCTTGCACAGTAAGCTCTGACGATGTCATCAGGTTTACAAAGTGAAATTGAGGATGCCTGAATAGCAAAAAAGCGCCTTTAGGGCGCTTTTTTACATTGGTGGGTCGTGCAGGATGACTCGCTTCGCTCGCCCTTCGGGCCGTCGCCGCGAGCGGCTCCGTTGTTTCGCTGCGCTCAACTCAAACCTGCTGCAGGTTCGAATCTTTGAGTATCGCAGATAGCAAAAAAGCGCCTTTAGGGCGCTTTTTTACATTGGTGGGTCGTGCAGGATTCGAACCTGCGACCAATTGATTAAAAGTCAACTGCTCTACCAACTGAGCTAACGACCCCTTGCGGGATTATGCTGCTTTAATCATTCAGGATGGTGGGTCGTGCAGGATTCGAACCTGCGACCAATTGATTAAAAGTCAACTGCTCTACCAACTGAGCTAACGACCCATACGGGTGTTACCTGAAAGATTTCTACTCGGGGCCAATCTTTAAGATTGGTGTGTCGTGCAGGATGACTCGCTTCGCTTGCCCTACGGGCCGTTGCTGGCGCAACGTTATCCTTCACGCTTAACATCTGAGTTTGATGTTAAAATTGGTGGGTCGTGCAGGATTCGAACCTGCGACCAATTGATTAAAAGTCAACTGCTCTACCAACTGAGCTAACGACCCGGTGGTGGGTGATGACGGGATCGAACCGCCGACCCCCTCCTTGTAAGGGAGGTGCTCTCCCAGCTGAGCTAATCACCCGATACTGCGCTGGATACTACAAACTACTTCCACCGAACCCACCGTAATTAGTGGTGGGTCGTGCAGGATGACTCGCTTCGCTCGCCCTACGGGCCGTTGCTGACGCAACGTTATCCTACACGCTTAACATCTGTCTTCGATGCTAAAACTGGTGGGTCGTGCAGGATTCGAACCTGCGACCAATTGATTAAAAGTCAACTGCTCTACCAACTGAGCTAACGACCCGGTGGTGGGTGATGACGGGATCGAACCGCCGACCCCCTCCTTGTAAGGGAGGTGCTCTCCCAGCTGAGCTAATCACCCAATACTACGCTGGATACTACAACTAACTATGTTAGTGGTGGGTCGTGCAGGATGACTCGACTTCGTCTCGCCCTTCGGGCCGTTGCTGATGCAACGTTATCCTTCACGTTTTACTACCGCTTCCACCTTAGCGATTGGTGGGTCGTGCAGGATTCGAACCTGCGACCAATTGATTAAAAGTCAACTGCTCTACCAACTGAGCTAACGACCCACTTTTTCGTTGCTTTCGGTTTGTTTGATATCCCGTGGCAACGGCGGCATATATTACTGATTTCAGACTTGAGCGCAACAAAAATTTCGATGCAGATCACTCAACTGCTTATGATTCGCACGACACGACCAGAAATAATGCGACTTCTGGTCGTGTGTTATGCATTACATCGCGTTCAGACGTTTTTGTGCCTGTTTAGCGCCATCAGTACCAGGGTATTTACTGATAACCTGCTGGTATACGGCTTTCGCTTTTGCGGTGTCACCTTTGTCCTGCATGATGACGCCGACTTTAAACATCGCATCAGCAGCCTTTGGTGACTTCGGATAGTTTTTCACTACCGAAGCAAAATAGTACGCCGCATCATCTTTTTTACCCTTGTTGTAGTTTAACTGACCCAGCCAATAATTGGCGTTTGGCAGGTAAGTTGAATCAGGGTAATTTTTGATGAAATTCTGAAATGCCACCATTGCGTCATCCTGGCGGGATTTATCCTGCACCAGCGCAATAGCTGCATTGTAATCCGTGTTTGCATCGCCGCTTTTCACCGGCGCGCCAGCATTCGCAGTACCAGCATCAGCTGTCGGCGTCGTTGATGCCGCCGCACCGCTTTGATCGCTGCTGGTTGATTGCGCCGCTGCACCACCGCTGCTGAGGCTGTCGATCTGCAACAGGATCTGCTTTTGCCGCTCCACGACCTGATTCAGTTGATACTGATTTTCCTGAATCTGACCACGCAGGGAATCAATATCGGATTGATTATCAGAAAGTTGTTGCTGGAGTTGGGTTAAAAGCTGGCTGTGAGCATTAGAAATACGCTCAAGTTGAGTGACGCGGTCTTCGACCGAGCCTGAGCCGACACTACTGATTGGTGCCTGAGCAAAAGCGGCCCAGGGGGCCGCTATACCAACCAGTAACGACAGACTCAATAGTTGATGTCTGAAGTTACTGCTCATGCAATTCTCTTAGTAAACCAGTACCGCACGACGGTTTTTGGAGTATGCCGCTTCGTCATGACCCAGTACTGCAGGTTTTTCTTTACCGTAAGAAACGATGGAGATCTGGTCTGCAGAAACGCCTTTACCCTGCAGGTACATCTTAACGGCGTTCGCACGACGTTCACCCAGGGAGATGTTGTATTCCGGAGTACCACGTTCGTCCGCGTGACCTTCTACGGTGACTTTGTAAGACGGGTTGCTACGCAGGAAGTTTGCATGTGCATCCAGCATTTGAGCGAAGTCAGAACGGATATCGTACTTGTCCAGATCGAAGTAAACGATGTTGTTCTGCTGCAGCTGTTGCATTTGCAGACGAGCCTGCTCTTCGGAAGACATGTTGCCGTTGCCGCCGTTCGCATCCATACCAGTGCCGGCACCCAGCATGCCTTCGCTGCCGTCATTGCTGGCGTTCTTGTTGGAAGAACATGCCGCAATTGCCATAACAGGCAGAGCAATCATCAGCCCTTTCAGCACTTTGTTCAGTTGCATTTCAATGATTCCTTTACTATTCAATTAATTATTATCACAGATACGGCGACCAGGCAGGGAATTTGACCTGTCCATCAGTTGCCGGAAGACGCGCTTTGAAACGCCCATCTGTAGAAACCAAATTCAGCACGGATCCCATCCCCTGAGAAGAGCTGTAGATTACCATAGTGCCGTTAGGTGCCAGACTTGGCGTTTCATCCAGGAACGTGGACGACAGAACTTGTACGCCTCCCGTTGCCAGATCTTGTTTGGCAATGTGCTGCTGCCCACCATTGGAGCTGACCATTACCATAAATTTACCGTCGCTGCTGACATCCGCATCCTGGTTCTGCGAACCTTCCCAGGTAATACGTTGTGGCGCACCGCCGTTGATATTCACTTTATAAACCTGCGGACGACCGGCCTGGTCAGAAGTAAATGCCAGGTTCTGGCTATCCGGGAACCAGGTCGGTTCGGTATTGTTACTGCGACCATCAGTCACCTGGCGGATCTGACCAGAAGCCAAATCCATTACGTACAGGTTCAGACTACCGGTTTTCGACAAGGCGAATGCCAGTTTGCTGCCGTCTGGCGAGAATGCAGGTGCACCGTTGTGACGCGGGAATGAAGCCACCTGACGTACAGCGCCATTTGCCAGCGTCTGAATAACCAGCGCGGAACGACCGCTTTCGAAGGTCACATAAGCCAGTTTAGAACCGTCTGGTGACCACGCCGGAGACATCAGCGGCTGCGGTGAACGGTGAACGACAAACTGGTTGTAACCGTCATAGTCAGATACGCGCAGTTCATACGGGAACTGACCGCCGTTGGTCTGAACAACGTAGGCAATACGAGTACGGAACGCACCTTTAATGCCGGTCAGTTTTTCAAACACTTCATCACTGGCGGTATGACCAGCATAACGCAGCCACTGCTTGTTCACTTTGTACGAGTTCTGAGCAAGTACAGTACCCGGTGCGCCGCCAGTGTCAACAAGTTGATAAGCAACATTGTAAGAACCATCCGGATTCGGAGTGACCTGACCGACAACTACAGCGTCAATGCCCAGTGCGGACCATGCAGCTGGTTGTACTTCCTGCGCACTACCCGGCTGCTGTGGCAGACGAGCGCGATCTAACGGATTAAATTTACCGCTGTTACGCAAGTCAGCAGCAACGATGCCGCCAATATCTTCAGGTGCCGCACCAGGCCCCGCCCACTGGAAAGGAACAACACCAATAGGACGACCGGAATCTACACCGCTGTCGATCACAATGCGGACTTCAGCATGCAGAACTGATGCCCACAGTATGAGAAAACCAAATGCTACTCGTAATGCCTGCTTCATCATATCTCCCTTATCTGGACCGATGGCCCACGATAATTTAGCAGAATGTTAACAAACTAAAATACACAAAACTACCAGAACCCCGTGGCAACCGGTGCCTGATGTTGACCGTCCGAACAGTCAACATCGCGATTACGGTTTGAAGTCCAATGGCGCGTTTTTGAACACTTCATATACTGCCTGGCTTGGTGGTTTCGGGATCTTCGCAAGTTTAGCTGCTGCCAACGCAGCCTGACAAAGTGCGGGATCGCCACCTTCAGGTTTGATATCCAGTAACATACCATCGGGTGCCAGTTTTATGCGCAGCGTACAGGTTTTGCCTGCATAGGACGATGCGTCATAGAACTTACTTTCGATAGCAGATTTAATCTGCCCGGCATAGTTATTGATATCGGCCCCTGATGCGCCATTGTTTTTAGTATTACCACTCCCGGCAGGCGAAGCATTGTTCCCTTTCGCCCCTCCCCCCGTTTTCGGTGCATTCTTACCAGAGCTTAGCTCACCGAAAATATCATCTGCCTCTGCGGCCGCTTTTGCTGCAGCGGCTTTTTCAGCTGCAGCTTTTGCCGCTGCCGCTTTTTTGTCTGCGGCGGCTTTTTCTGCCGCTGCTTTCTTATCAGCTGCTGCCTTTTCAGCAGCCGCTTTTTCTGCTGCTTTTTTGTCGGCTGCAGCTTTCTCTGCTGCCGCTTTCTTATCAGCTGCAGCCTTTTCAGCAGCCGCTTTCTTCTCAGCTTCTGCTTTGGCTTTTTCAGCAGCTTCAGTTGCCGCTTTCTTTCTTGCTTCAGCTGCAGCTGCTTCTGCCGCTTCCGCTTTCTTCTTCAGTGCCGCAGCGGCTGCCTCGGCTTTTTTCTGCGCTTCGGCTGCGGCTTTGGCGGCTTCTGCTTCTGCTTTTTTCTTTGCGTCTGCAGCCGCTTTCTTCGCTGCTTCTTCCGCAGCTTTAGCATCTGCTTCGGCCTTCGCTTTAGCATCTGCCGCCGCTTTCGCTGCCGCCTCTTCAGCTTGCTTCTGCTTTAACTCGGCCTGTTTTGCGGCTTCTTCAGCCTGCTTTTTCTGCTCCTGAGCCGCTAACCGCTCTTTCTCAAGTTGCTTCAGGCGTTCCTGTTCAGCCGCTTGTTTCTCACGCAGTTCTTCAGCAGCCTGCTGTTCCTTCATCTTGCGCTGTTCATCAGAACGCTTCGCGCTTGATTCCTGGCTTTGCATGCGTTTGTACTGCTCAACTACCGCACCTGAATCAACCATGACAGCGTCGATGGACGAACCACCGCCGCCTCCGGCTGAAGCTTCTATATTCTCATCGAACGAACTCCAGATCAGCGCCGCAAATAAGATGACATGCAGCACTGCTGAAATAATTATCGCCCGCTTGAGCTTGTCGTTTTGTTCGGTTGCCTTTGACACTCTCGGTTTCCAAAAACTGTTCGCCTGTTACCCGCTCTCTTTCAAGCAAGGGAAACGCAGATGTTTAGATAGGCTGCGTCATTAAACCAACCGATTTCACACCCGCACTATGTAACAAGTTCAGTGCTTTAATTATTTCATCGTAAGGCACATCTTTTGCGCCACCGATCAGAAAGACCGTTTTCGGGTTGGCCTTGAAACGGCTGGACACTTCCGCCACCACCTGCTCTGGTGGTAAACGCTCCAGGCGATCTTTCTCAACCACCACGGTGTACTGACCAATACCAGACACTTCAACAATCACTGGCGGATTATCGTTACTGCTCACCGCCTGTGATTCAGTAGCGTCTGGCAGATCGACCTCCACGCTCTGGGTGATGATGGGCGCTGTCGCCATAAAGATCAGCAACAGCACCAGCAGTACGTCCAGCAACGGTACAATGTTGATTTCGGACTTGAGATCGCGACGACCTCGTCCACGCGCTCTGGCCATGGCTTACCCCTTGTTGCTCTCGCTAACGGTAAACGCCTGGCGGTGCAGAATCGCGGTAAACTCTTCCATAAAGTTGTCGTAATTCAGTTCCAGTTTGTTTACGCGCTGGTTGAGGCGGTTATAAGCCATTACCGCCGGAATTGCGGCGAACAGACCAATTGCAGTCGCAATCAACGCTTCTGCGATACCGGGCGCAACCATTTGCAGTGTTGCTTGTTTTACCGCCCCGAGGGCGATAAAGGCGTGCATGATCCCCCAGACCGTACCAAACAGACCAATATACGGGCTGATGGAGCCAACCGTACCGAGGAACGGAATGTGCGTTTCCAGATTTTCAAGTTCACGGTTCATGGAGATACGCATAGCACGCGACGCCCCTTCCACTACGGCTTCCGGCGCATGGCTATTGGCACGATGCAGGCGCACAAACTCTTTGAACCCGCTGTAAAAGATTTGTTCCGAACCAGTCAGATTATCCCGTTTCCCCTGGCTCTCTTGATAGAGGCGAGAGAGTTCGATTCCAGACCAGAATTTATCTTCAAACGCTTCGGCTTCGCGCGCCGCTGCGTTAAGAATACGGGTCCGCTGGATAATAATGGCCCAAGATGCGATTGAAAAACCAATCAAAATCAACATGATAAGTTTAACCAGAAGGCTAGCCTTCAGGAACAAATCAAGGATATTCATGTCAGTCACTGCTTAAACTCCGCGACAATAGACTTGGGAAGCGCACGAGGCTTCATTTTGAGTGGGTCAACGCAAACAACCAGAACCTCTGCTTCATTCAGCAAAGTATTCTCGGCGTTGACAATACGTTGCGTGAAAACCAAAGAGGTGCCACGCATTGATGTTATTTCAGTCTGTATTTCGAGCATATCGTCGAGCCGCGCAGGTGCGTAATATTCCACCGTCATTTTACGTACCACAAAGGCAACGCGTTCAGCCATCAGCGCCTGCTGACTGAAGTGATGATGACGCAGCATCTCTGTGCGTGCTCTTTCATAAAAAGCGACGTAACTGGCGTGGTACACCACACCACCGGCATCGGTATCTTCATAGTAGACGCGAACCGGCCATCGAAACAGCGTTGTATTCACTTTACATCCCGGTAATGCAACAAAAGTTAGAGCTTTTAAACGCTGCTACTATACGCGCGCGATTGAGGTTTGGGAATGAGGGCAAGTTAAGGGAGCGTAAAAATTTATGGGCCTGGAGCGGCCCATAATTTTTTAAAGAGAATTCTGATTTAAAAGAAGAAGAAAATCAGCCCGACAATGAGAACAATATCGGCAAGCAATGGGCAAAAAATCCCTTGCCAAAGAACCTTCTGCGGACGAAAGCCCACGCCGTGAATCACACCAGCACAGACGGCCCACATCAGCAATAAACCATGCCAGATTTCCAGTTCACTGGTCTTCGCGGCAAAACGAGATGGGTCCCAAAACATACATCCTGCTAACAGAAGCGCCATCACGAAGGAAAGCGCCCGCAGGGGGCGCTTGTCCATTACCGCATACAAAGTCGCGATAATCTTACTCATCAGATGTCTTCTTGACCGGCTTTGCCTGATTCGACGTGTTCAAGCGCCAGCGCGGTGATTACCCCAAACGAACAGGCAAGAAGCGTTCCCAGAATCCATGCGAAATACCACATTTTTAGCTCCTTACTTAGTACAGAGAGTGGGTGTTACGTTCAATATCTTCTTTGGTGATACGACCGAACATTTTCCAGTAACACCAGGCGGTGTAGAGCAGAATGATCGGTACCAGAACCACCGCAACCCAGGTCATGACGTTAAGCGTCAGCTGGCTGGAAGTTGCATCCCACATTGTCAGACTTGCGTTCATCATGGTGCTGGATGGCATCACAAACGGGAACATTGCGATACCGGCTGTCAGGATGATGCAGGCCAGCGTCAGGGAGGAGAACACAAACGCCCACGCGGCTTTATCCATACGTGCAGTCAGGATGGTCAGCAGCGGCAGAACCACACCCAGCGCCGGAATAGCCCACAGAATTGGCGTGTTGTTGAAGTTAACCAGCCATGCGCCAGCTTCACGAACCACTTCTTTATTCAGTGGGTTAGAGGCTGCGTAATGGTCCATTGTCGATTTCACGACATAACCATCGATACCGTACATCACCCATACGCCAGCCAGTGCGAAACAGACCAGTGTCACCAGCGCAGCCACCTGAGCCGTTGCACGGGTACGCAGGTGCAGTTCGCCCACGGTACGCATTTGCAGATAGGTTGCGCCCTGAGTAATGATCATCCCTACGCTCACCACGCCTGCCAGCAGGCCGAACGGGTTAAGCAACTGGAAGAAGTTACCGGTGTAGTACAGACGCAGATATTCATCAACGTTGAACGGTACGCCCTGCAACAGGTTACCGAACGCTACACCAATTACCAGCGGCGGAACGAAGCTACCAATGAAGATGCCCCAGTCCCACATGTTACGCCAGCGGGTTTCTTCAATCTTGGAGCGGTAGTCAAAACCGACCGGACGGAAGAACAAAGACGCCAGCACGAGGATCATCGCCACATAGAAGCCGGAGAACGCAGCGGCATAGACCATCGGCCAGGCAGCAAAGAGTGCGCCGCCCGCGGTGATCAGCCAAACCTGGTTACCGTCCCAGTGTGGTGCAATGGAGTTAATCATAATTCGACGCTCGGTGTCGTTACGACCGAGGAAACGGGTGAGCATGCCCACCCCCATGTCGAAACCGTCAGTGACTGCAAAACCAATCAGCAGAACGCCAACCAGCAGCCACCAGATAAAACGCAATACTTCATAATCGATCATTTGACGACTCCTGTCTTAGCGTGCCGGCTGAGTAGTCGTGGAAGACTGCTCAAAGTGATAGCGACCGGTTTTCAGGCTGCTTGGGCCGAGGCGTGCAAATTTGAACATTAAGAACAATTCTGCCACCAGGAACAGGGTATACAGGCCGCAAATCAGCACCATTGAGAAGATGAGATCGCCTGCGGTCAGTGACGAGTTCGCCACAGCTGTCGGCAGCACTTCACCGATAGCCCACGGTTGGCGGCCATATTCAGCCACGAACCAGCCCGCTTCTACAGCAATCCACGGCAGCGGAATACCGTACAGCGCGGCGCGCAGAAGCCATTTTTTCTCGCCAATGCGGTTGCGGATGACACTCCAGAAAGAGAGCGCGATGATTGCCAGCAGCAGGAAGCCACACGCCACCATGATACGGAACGCAAAGTACAGCGGCGCTACACGCGGGATGGAGTCTTTGGTTGCCTGTTGAATCTGCGCTTCAGTCGCATCAGCCACGTTTGGCGTATAGCGTTTCAGCAGCAGACCGTAACCGAGGTCTTTCTTCATGCTATTGAACTGGTCACGAACCGCCTGGTCGGTAGAACCAGAACGCAGTTGTTCGAGCAGAGAGTACGCCTTCATCCCGTTACGAATGCGTTCTTCATGCTGCACCATCAGCTCTTTCAGGCCGATAACCGGGGTATCCACGGAACGCGTTGCAATGATGCCCAGTGCGTAAGGGATCTGAATCGCAAATTTGTTCGTCTCCTCTTCCTGATCAGGAATGCCGAACAGAGTAAAGGCAGCAGGCGCAGGTTGCGTTTCCCACTCGGCTTCAATAGCAGCCAGTTTGGTTTTCTGCACGTCGCCCATTTCGTAGCCGGATTCATCACCCAGAACAATAACAGACAGAACAGCAGCCATACCGAAGCTGGCAGCGATAGCAAAGGAGCGTTTAGCGAAGGCGAAGTCACGACCTTTCAGCATATACCATGCGCTGATACCGAGGATGAACATCGCGCCAGTCACATAACCAGACGCTACAGTGTGAACGAATTTCACCTGAGCAACCGGGTTAAGCACCAGCTCGGAGAAGCTCACCATCTCCATACGCATAGTTTCAAAGTTGAAATCGGACGCGATTGGGTTTTGCATCCAGCCGTTCGCAACCAGAATCCACAGTGCGGACAGGTTTGAACCGAGCGCCACCAGCCAGGTGACACACATATGCTGAACTTTACCCAGACGATCCCAACCGAAGAAGAACAGACCTACAAAGGTGGATTCGAGGAAGAAGGCCATCAGACCTTCGATTGCCAGCGGCGCACCGAAGATATCCCCTACATAGTGGGAATAGTAAGACCAGTTAGTCCCGAACTGGAACTCCATGGTCAGACCGGTAGCCACACCCAGAGCGAAGTTGATACCAAACAACTTGCCCCAGAACTTGGTCATATCTTTATAAATCTGTTTGCCGGAGAGGACGTAGACCGTTTCCATAATGGCCAGCAGGAACGCCATACCGAGCGTCAGTGGCACAAAAAGGAAGTGGTACATCGCGGTCAAGGCAAACTGTAAGCGCGACAGTTCGACTATATCTAACATCATGACTCCTTGCTCATCGCATGAAGACTCCGAGAGTGAACCCCGTTAGAAAGGGTCACACGCATGCCCCAATAGAAATTTGTTTGAACACTTTCATCATACCATGTGAATGCACACAAAAACGGCGTAAAGAAAGGTTGCAAACATGTTAATAAAAACTCAAATTGATCCCACGTATATATTACGCCGCAAAATCCTTACAATAAACAGGTTTTTGTTGAAGCAAATTTGCATTTTTCGACGGTGATCAATTTATAGCTAAATTACCGTCTTTCAGCCAATTTGATCGAGAACAATTTATCTCTTTTTGATGCCCATTTCCAAGACTTATACATTGATAAATATCAATTCCTACAAATTATGTTAATCATGTTTCAATAAGGTAACTTTAGTGACATTTATGTTTAAAATGTGTGAGTTATAAGGCTGAAATTAGTTTCGGTTGGCAATTAAAGATAAAAAGAGACGAAGCAAAAACAGCACGGTTGACCTTAATTCTTTTTTTGGTCACTGGCTAATACGACGCAGAGTTTCAGGATTACTAATAAAGGCATAAATCCACCCCGCTGATATTAACATTTAATTAACTTATAATTATATTATAATTAACTCACCCAGGGTTATTATTTTGTTAAAAATAAAGCCACATATACGTGGCTTGAGAGTGAAGATAAACGCAAAATTACCTGATGCGCTACGCTTGCCAGTGTCTACATCATCTCTGCAATATATTGAATTTGCCTGCTTTTGTAGACCGAATAAAGCGTTCATGCCGTATCCGGCATGAACAAAGCGCCCTTTGTCAACAATCTGGCCGCGCATATGTGGCTTCGGTTTGATTGCTATTCAGGCAAGCCGGTAACTGAACGTCCGTGACTGGCCGGGTAAAAAAGGCCCCGATAGATTTGAACCTTGATTTTCCTCGGTGGTAATGTGTTCATCCATCATCGTTTCTGAGCAAGAAATCACCTCGCGACTGAAAGCAACAGTCGCATCACAGGTTGCTGATTCAGCCGGATTAAACAGCCGTAAAATCACTTCTTGTCGGTCTTCAGCTTTCTTAAGTGCGCTTATCAGGCATCCCACTGGGGGCATTTTCAA
Organism: Escherichia sp. S10b; assembly: GCF_028421345.1. Lineage (NCBI taxonomy): Bacteria > Pseudomonadati > Pseudomonadota > Gammaproteobacteria > Enterobacterales > Enterobacteriaceae > Escherichia > Escherichia sp. S10b. The sequence goes on along the minus strand of NZ_JAHZSO010000073.1, from coordinate 31,350 downwards.
CAAACTATAACTTTCCGGCACGTTGAATCCGGCTTTGTTGAGCTTCATCGCATCCCATGGGATTTTGTTGTAACACTGTACTGGAGTCAGCCATGCTCGCGCCTGCTGAGCTACACCAGCGGCGGTTGGCGTACCGGTATAACTCAATAAACTTAGGCGACAAGAAAGCAGACCACGTAGTTGTGAGTCCGGGACTGGCATTTTAATTCCCGAAGGCCGCCCAGGCCTTAAAAACAGATCTTCTTTGCCCAGTAAGCCCACGCCACGCAGCAACGTAATGGCAAAGGTTTTCTTCTCTTCACCGATGACTTCAAATTCACGTAGCCCTTCGCTAAAGACAGCCATGCCGTTACGCCCTTCCTGTAAGGCTGCATAGTTGAGCATATTCCATACCGGAACCGGCGCTTCTTTCCAGCCTTCTTGCTGCCAGTTGTTCATTGCACTGTCGTTCACGGGGCGCGTTAGCGAACCAAACTGGGTATCTGCCAGAACACTATCGGTGTTAAAAGATGTAGGGATCAGGACGCGAAGGCGATGATCGTCAGCCTGGTTATCAAGGTTGATATCCACATCAATACGTCTGCTGTTATGACTCAGAGTGACAACCATCTCCACCCCTACTCTGCCCGTGGATTGCCGGACGCTTCGTTCCAACAAATTGAGCGGCACCGCCATGTCATAGCGGATAACAGCCCTGCTCTGCCAGGCCTCATGAGTAATCTCGCATTGCGGTTTCGCTGTTGCAGAAGTCATTACCCACTCTTCTTTTGCGGGTGAATAGTCATATTCATCACCATCATCAGAGCTTTCTTCAATTTGCAACACCCGGTCATAGCGCACACCGCTATCTTTATCTACCAGTTGTAGCGTTCCATCCTCATTGAGCGCAATTTGCCAGAAAGCATTTTCCAGTATCCCTTCAGCGTCACTTTTTGCCGCAATCACGTTGCCAGGCTGATTCGCTTCGATATAAAGCGTGCGATAGCCCATAGAAGGGACAATCTGGTTGATCTGTATATCAAACTCCATAAAGGGATCGTAATTACCGTAATGAACTATTTGCCGATCGATTAGGCCTGGATCGATCTCACGGGCATGGCGAATAAAATACGGTACAGGCTGACCGCGATCGTCTCGTAGATTAAACTGGCTGGCGCGCAGCCGCACAGTGGTGTTAATAACTTCTTCCCGCGGCCAGGGCATCAGGTTAAACAGCACGAGTTTGTCGGCATCACTCTGTGGCATGTTATCGGCAATTTTGCGCATGTAGAAACGCAGCAGATTATCCGCCATGTCTTCAGCCAGTTCGAAGCGGGCGACAATTTCGCGATGAACTTTGTCACTGCAACAACAACCGATACTGTCGTGGGCATGATTTTTTAAGATCTCTTTCCACATTTTCTCCAGAAAGCCGTGGTGGTATTCAAAACCCAACGTCCAGGCCAGCGTTGCCAGCGGTTCCAGCAGATTAACAATCTTATTTTCAATACGTGCGTGGGCAATTTTGATATCCATGCGCGTGGAACCGATGGTGCGATGTACGCGCATATATTTGCCATCGATAAATTCACCTTTCAGGGTGGCCAGACTTTCACGCTGCGCTTCGATCTTCTCAAATACCTCTTCAAAGCGGCTCATCACAAACTTACGTTGAGGGTAGATCTCACGTAGCTTATCCATCACTTCGAAGATATTTTGCTGCAATGGCATCTGGTCATGCCCATTCGGCAGCAAAATCTCTTTGGTTACAGACGCTTTTTCCAGCACGTCAAAATAACTGTCGAGGCGTTTACGTAATCCGTTTTCGTCGGCAGGTAAGTACTTACCGATGGCGTAGCCCAGCGGCAGCACCTGCGCCGTCACTTCGCTACCGTCACTGCTTTGCCACAAAAACTCGGTTTTATCAGTACCGTGGCGCTCCGAACATCCGCGCCAGAACATGGTGCGGGTAATGCCAAATCCATTGTAGATATGCGGCAGTTGCCCGGACATGCCAAAGGAATCTGGTAAATAACCTATTTTCATCGGCTCGCCAAACGCGAGGCAGTCACGCATTCCGTACATCAGATTACGGACGATGGATTCCGCAGAAACAATCGTGGTATCGGTCTGGGTATACCAGGGGCCGATAATCAACTTGCCGGCTTCTACCTGTTTCTTCACGCGGTCTTTGTTTTCCGGTTTCACCGCGAAATAATCTTCGAGGATCGCCGTTTGCCCGTCGAGTACGTAATATTTGTATTCGTTGTCCTGTTCCAGTCGGCACAGGATCTCTTCCATATTATTGACCAGCAGAATGCGTGACTCTTCGGTGGTGAAATACCACTCCCGATCCCAATGCATATGCGGGGTGATGTGAACGCGAGATACCGCTTTCATCGTCGTTTCCTTTTTGTTTATGGCATTACGCCATCAGTCAGATAGTTGCCATGCTTAACCGCGTGACGCCGCCAGATCAGGAGAATTGCAGTCGAGATTGCAGCCCCCACCAATGCCGCACCAAACCAGCCAATTGCCGCCATAACACCGCCCGCGCCATTATCATGAAGTAAAAAGAGCGAGAAAATGCCGGCACCGGGTGTCGAAAGGCCGATATTCATCGCACCGACAATAGCGCCCGTTACCATAGAGCCCAGCACAAACGAACCAATAACCCGCAGCGGATCTTCAATCGCCATCGGGATCGCCCCTTCGGTAATACCTGCCAGCCCTAACAGCCAGGTGGATTTCCCGGTCTCAATTTCAAACTCTTTAAACAGGCGCGGTGCGAGCATCGTGGAAGCGGTTACGGTAAATGCCGAAACCATTTTGACGGAGGCGAAAATGGCATACGGGCCGTAAACGCCGTTCGCCATTGCGCCCAGGCAGAATGCATAAGCGGCTTTGTTCACTGGCCCTCCAAGGTCAAAGGAACACATAAAACCGAGAATGGCACCCAGCAACAGCGCGTTACTTCCTGACAGACCGTTCAGCCAGGCGGTAAGCGAGTTATTGATCCAGGCGACAGGTTCTCCCACCACAAACAGCATCAGACTGCCCGCTCCCAACGTACCGAGCACCGGGTAGAGATAAAAAGTCAGGAATCCATTGAATTTACTGCTAAGACGCAAGTGATTTTTCACCCAGCGCATCAAGTAACCGGCTATCAATCCGCCAACGACCGCGCCGAGAAACCCGGAGCCGATCATGTTGGCGGCAAGTCCAGCCGCAAAGCCTGGCGCTAACGCCGGTTTATCTGCCAGAGAATAGGCGGTATAGGCCGCGAGCACCGGTACCATCAAAATTCCGAGCAGCCCGCCGCCCAGCTTGCGGTACATCCACAGCCAGGAGTTTTCTTCATTAAACAGATCTTGTAGCCCGAAGATTTGCGACAGTAATACCGCGACCGCCAGCACCGTGCCCCCCGCGACAATCAACGGTACGGCAAAAGAGATTCCGCTCAACAGTGCCTGTTTCAGCTCCGTTTTGACACTTTTCACCGGTTGCGTATCTTGCTGTACGGTACGCGTCTCATCGCTACGCTTGAGGGTAAGCGCTTGTTGGATCAACGCTTCTGCATGGCGAATCGGCTCGGCAACAGGCACTGAAAGCGCGGGAATGCCATTAAAACGCTCACTCTCCTTGATGGCGACTTCAGCCGCAAAAATACAGGCGGTTGCACTATTGAGTTGATCCGCCGTTAAACGCCCTTCAATGCCGTTAGCGCCTTGTTTTTCAACGTAAACATTTACGCCGAGTTTGCGTCCGGCTTTTTCCAGATATTCCGCAGCCATATAGGTGTGAGCAATACCCGCCGGACAGGCCGTTACGCAGACGATAGTTGGCGCGTTGGAAAAAGAGGCAGAAGGTTGCGTGCCTCCCTTGTCATCCAGCGCCGAGAGCAACTCATCAGGCGTCGTCGCCGACTGTATACGCGCCCGAATCTCATCATCCGCCAGGCGCGTGGTCAGCGCTGTCAGCAGTTGCATATGCGTAGTACCCGCTTCATTGGGGGGAATCGCCAGCAGCACCACTAAATCAACCGCTTCCGGGCCATCAACGCCTTCCCACTGAAGCGGCTCGCTGAGTGTGGCGACCGCAAACGCCGCTTCTTTTACCGCAGCAGTTTTGCCATGCGGCACAGCCAACCCTTCACCTAAGGCGGTCGGGCCAAGGCTTTCACGGCGATACACTTCTTCCAGAAATTGCTCAGTACTGGAAATTTTCCCCAGAGCAGCAAGACGTTGAGTCAACGCGTGGATGGCCTCTTCACGGCTGGTAAAGCGCGCATTCAGACACAACGCATCGCGGTGGGTCAGAGTCGTCAGATTCATCATGATCCTCACTTGATCATTTTTATAGTCGCGCCAGTGTGCCCGATAAAACAATACCATTATGTGATCAATTTCACTTGATTGAAATTATTTGTATTGTATTTGTATTATTTACAGGATGAATTTATCGGGCATAATGGCTAAATTCGTATTAATGAGATACTAAAAATGGGACACAAGCCCTTATACCGGCAGATTGCCGATCGCATTCGTGAACAAATTGCGCGTGGCGAGCTTAAACCTGGCGATGCGTTACCTACCGAATCGGCATTACAAACAGAGTTTGGCGTCAGCCGGGTTACGGTGCGTCAGGCTTTGCGCCAGTTAGTCGAGCAACAGATCCTCGAAAGCATTCAGGGCAGCGGGACTTACGTCAAAGAAGAGCGGGTCAATTACGATATTTTTCAGTTAACCAGTTTTGATGAAAAACTGTCGGACCGTCACGTCGATACACACAGTGAAGTCCTGATATTTGAAGTGATTCCGGCTGACGATTTTCTTCAGCAACAGCTACAAATCACCGCGCAGGATCGTGTGTGGCATGTGAAGCGCGTGCGCTATCGCAAGCAAAAGCCAATGGCGCTGGAAGAAACCTGGATGCCGCTTGCGTTGTTCCCGGATCTCACCTGGCAGGTCATGGAAAATTCAAAATATCACTTTATTGAAGAAGTGAAGAAAATGGTTATCGATCGTAGCGAACAGGAAATCATTCCTCTGATGCCAACCGAAGAGATGAGCCGTCTGCTTAATATCAGCCAGACAAAGCCGATTCTTGAAAAAGTATCGCGTGGATATTTAGTTGATGGTCGGGTGTTTGAATATAGCCGCAACGCTTTTAATACCGATGACTATAAATTTACCCTGATAGCGCAACGAAAATCATCGCGATAAGCACAAAAAAGGCCATCATACGATGGCCAACCATGTCGAAACCGACAGCCCTTCGCCATTCCTGTAGAGGGAAGCGGCGAGGGCTATTTCTTATTACAGATATTTATTTCAGAACAGTTTTCAGTGCTTCACCGATATCCGCCAGGCTGCGAACGGTTTTCACGCCTGCGGCTTCCAGAGCAGCGAATTTCTCATCCGCAGTCCCTTTCCCACCGGCAATGATGGCACCCGCGTGGCCCATACGTTTGCCTTTCGGCGCAGTCACACCAGCGATGTAACCCACAACTGGCTTGGTAACATGCTCTTTGATGTACGCTGCCGCTTCTTCTTCAGCGCTACCGCCGATCTCACCGATCATTACGATCGCTTCGGTCTGCGGATCTTTTTCGAACATTTCGAGAATGTCGATAAAGTTAGAGCCAGGGATCGGGTCACCGCCGATACCAACACAGGTCGACTGACCGAAACCGTAATCCGTGGTCTGTTTAACCGCTTCATAGGTCAGTGTACCGGAACGGGAAACGATACCCACTTTACCCGGTTTGTGAATGTGACCCGGCTGGATACCGATTTTGCATTCACCCGGAGTGATAACGCCCGGGCAGTTCGGGCCGATCATACGAACGCCGGCTTCGTCCAGTTTCACTTTCACAGTCAGCATATCCAGCGTCGGGATGCCTTCAGTGATGGTGATAATCAGTTTGATGCCTGCATCAATAGCTTCCAGAATGGAGTCTTTGCAGAACGGTGCTGGTACGTAGATAACAGAAGCGGTAGCGCCAGTAGCAGCAACAGCTTCACGCACGGTGTTGAACACCGGCAGGCCGAGGTGGGTAGTACCGCCTTTACCTGGGGTTACGCCGCCAACCATTTTAGTGCCGTATGCAATGGCCTGTTCTGAGTGGAAAGTCCCCTGGCTACCAGTAAAGCCCTGGCAGATAACCTTGGTGTTTTTATCAATTAAAATGGACATTATTTCCCCTCCACTGCGGCAACAACCTGCTGAGCTGCATCCGTCAGACCTTTTGCTGCAATAATATTCAGGCCGCTGTCAGCCAGTTTCTTCGCGCCGAGTTCGGCGTTGTTACCTTCCAGACGTACCACGACCGGTACGTTAACACCCACTTCTGCTACCGCGCCGATGATACCGTCAGCGATCAGGTCGCAACGAACGATACCGCCGAAGATGTTAACCAGAACGGCTTTCACTTTGTCGTCAGAGAGGATGATTTTGAACGCTTCGGTTACACGTTCTTTGGTTGCGCCGCCGCCAACGTCAAGGAAGTTAGCCGGTTCGCCGCCGTGCAGTTTAACGATGTCCATCGTACCCATCGCCAGACCTGCGCCGTTAACCATACAACCGATGTTACCGTCCAGCGCAACGTAGTTCAGTTCCCACTGTGCAGCCTGTGCTTCACGCGGATCTTCCTGCGACTGGTCACGCATTTCGCGCAGATCAGGCTGGCGGAACAGTGCGTTGCCGTCAGCGCCCAGTTTGCCGTCGAGGCAAATCAGATCGCCCTGTTTGGTGATGACCAGCGGGTTGATTTCGATCAACGCCAGGTCGCGCTCCAGGAAAATGGTCGCCAGGCCCATGAAGATTTTGGTGAACTGCTGAACCAGTTTACCTTCCAGACCCAGTTTGAACGCCAGCTCGCGTCCCTGATACGGCATCGGGCCTGTCAGCGGATCAAGCGCAACTTTATGGATCAGGTGCGGAGTTTCTTCCGCCACTTTTTCGATTTCCACGCCGCCTTCGGTGGAGGCCATAAAGACCACGCGACGGGAACTACGGTCTACAACGGCACCGAGATACAGCTCTTTAGCGATATCGGTCGCTGCTTCAACCAGAATCTGGTTAACCGGTTGGCCATTGGCATCTGTTTGATACGTTACCAGACGCTTGCCGAGCCAGTTTTCTGCAAAAGCACGGATGTCTTCTTTGCTGTTTACAACTTTCACACCGCCCGCTTTACCGCGGCCACCAGCGTGAACCTGACATTTCACTACCCACGGGCCGGCACCGATTTTTGAAGCGGCTTCTTCTGCTTCGCGCGGAGTAGTACAGGCATAACCCACCGGTGCTGGTAAGCCATAGCGGGCAAAAAGTTGTTTTGCCTGATATTCATGTAAGTTCATGTGTTCTGTCCATCCTTCAGTAATCGTTATCTTTTAAACCGTAGACCGACACCCTATCCACGTCGGTCTACAGTGCAGGTGAAGCTTAAACTACTACACGTCCAGCAGCAGACGCGTCGGATCTTCCAGCAACTCTTTGATCGTTACCAGGAAGCCCACGGATTCGCGACCATCGATCAGACGGTGATCGTAGGACAGCGCCAGGTACATCATCGGCAGGATCTCAACCTGACCATTCACCGCCATCGGACGATCTTTGATAGCGTGCATACCCAGAATTGCGCTCTGCGGCGGGTTGATGATCGGCGTAGACATCAGGGAACCGAACACACCACCGTTGGTGATGGTGAAGTTACCACCGGTCAGATCTTCAACGGTCAGCTTGCCGTCACGGCCTTTGACTGCCAGCTCTTTGATTTTCTTCTCGATGTCTGCCATGCCGAGGGTATCGACATCACGCAGTACCGGTGTCACCAGGCCGCGCGGCGTAGAAACCGCCATGCTGACGTCGAAATAGTTGTGGTAAACCACGTCATCGCCGTCGATAGACGCGTTCACTTCCGGGTAACGTTTCAGGGCTTCAACCACCGCTGTCACGTAGAAGGACATAAAGCCCAGACGGATGCCGTGGCGTTTTTCAAACGCTTCACCGTACTGCTTACGCAGATCCATAATCGGCTTCATGTTGACTTCGTTGAACGTGGTCAGCATGGCGGTGGAGTTTTTCGCTTCCAGCAGACGCTCTGCCACACGCTTACGCAGGCGAGTCATCGGGACACGTTTTTCACTACGTGCAGCCAGAGCCGGTTGCGCCGCCGGAGCAGCCGCTGCCGGAGCAGACTCTTTCGCCGGGGCTTTCGCCAGATGTTTTTCCACATCTTCACGAGTCAGACGACCACCCACACCGGTGCCTTTAATGGCGCTGGCGTCGAGATTGTGTTCAGCCAGCAGGCGACGGATCGCCGGGCTTAACGCATCGTTGTTTTGCTCTTCCAGAGACGCCTGCTGGCGTTGCGCCGGAGTGGACGCTTTCTCTTCAGATTTGGCGCTGGTTTCTTTACCGGCGCTGTTGCCTTCACGCAGGCGACCAAGGATCTGACGAGACGTTACCGTTGTACCTTCATCTTCCAGAACCGCATCCAGAATGCCGTCTGCTGATGCCGGTACTTCCAGTACCACTTTGTCAGTTTCGATTTCTACCAGCACTTCATCACGTACGACTGCGTCGCCGGGTTTTTTATGCCAGGTTGCGACGGTGGCATCGGCTACGGATTCAGGCAGGTCAGGGACCAGAATATCTACGCTACTCATTGTGTATCCTTTATTTATTCGACGTTCAGCGCGTCATTAACCAGATCTTGCTGCTGTTTCTGGTGAACGGACATATACCCTACCGCCGGGGAGGCGGAGGCCGGGCGGCCTGCATAACGCAGAGAAGCCCCAAACGGAATCACTTCACGGAAATGATGCTGGCTGCAGTACCATGCGCCCTGGTTGAGCGGCTCTTCCTGGCACCAGACAAAATCCTTGACGTGAGCAAACTGCTGCAACACTTCCTGCATCGCTTTATGCGGGAACGGGTAGAGTTGCTCGATACGCACAATGGCGACATCGTGTTGATTGTTCTTACGACGCTGTTCCAGCAGGTCGTAATAAACCTTACCAGAACACATTACTACGCGCTTCACGCCCTTCGGATCAAGCTCGTCGATTTCACCGATGGCTGGCAGGAAGGTGCCGTTCGCCAGTTCTTCGAGGCTGGAAACCGCCAGCGGATGACGCAGCAGGGATTTCGGCGACATCACGACCAGCGGACGACGCATCCCGCGCAGCGCCTGACGACGCAGCATGTGGTAAACCTGTGCCGGGGTAGACGGTACGCAAACCTGCATGTTTTGCTCAGCACAAAGTTGCAGATAACGTTCCAGACGCGCGGAGGAGTGCTCCGGCCCCTGCCCTTCGTAACCGTGCGGCAGCAACATCACCAGACCACACATCCGGCCCCATTTCTGCTCGCCAGAGGAGATGAACTGGTCGATAACCACCTGCGCACCGTTGGCGAAGTCACCGAACTGCGCTTCCCAGATGGTCAGGGTGCGTGGTTCTGCGGTGGCATAACCGTATTCAAACGCCAGCACTGCTTCTTCAGACAGTACGGAGTCCCAAACACGGAACGCGCCCTGGCCGTTATGGATGTGTTGCAGCGGCGTGTAAGTGGAACCGTTAGACTGGTTGTGGATCACCGCGTGGCGGTGGAAGAAGGTACCGCGACCGGAGTCTTCACCCGACAGGCGAACCGGAATGCCTTCGTCAACCAGCGTGGCGTAAGCGAGGTTTTCCGCGCCGCCCCAGTCGAACAGTTTCTCACCGGCAGCCATCGCCTGGCGATCGCCATAAATCTTGGCAACGCGAGACTGCATTTCAACTGCTTCCGGCACCGTGCTGATGCGTTTCGCCAGCTCCTGCAGGCGCTTCATCTCAACTTTGTTCGGGTACTCTTCGTCCCATTCGTGGTTGAGGTACGGCGACCAGGTGAAAGAGTGCATGTTCATCGGACGCCACTCTGCCACTACGCAATCGCCAGCATCCAGCGCATCGCGGTACAGGTTAACCATCTCGGTGGCATCTTCCAGCGTCGCGACTTTTTCCTGCTCCAGCTTGTCAGCGTAGATTTTGCGCGGTGTCGGATGTTTTTTGATTTTCTGATACATCAGCGGCTGGGTTGCGCTCGGCTCGTCGGCTTCGTTGTGGCCGTGACGGCGGTAGCACACCAGGTCGATGAAGACATCACGTTTAAAGGTGTTACGGAAATCGAGCGCCAGACGGGTCACAAAGGCAACGGCTTCCGGATCATCCGCGTTAACGTGGAAAATCGGTGCCTGAACCATCTTACCGATATCAGTACAGTACGGTGTAGAACGAGCATCCAGCGGATTAGAGGTGGTGAAACCAACCTGGTTGTTGATAACGATACGTACCGTACCGCCAACTTCATAACCACGCGCTTTCGACATGTTCAGAGTTTCCTGAACCACGCCCTGCCCGGTCACTGCGGCGTCACCGTGGATGGTGATTGGCAGCACTTTGTTGCTGCTCGGCTCATCAAGTCTGTCCAGACGGGCACGAACAGAACCGATAACTACCGGGCTTACAATCTCAAGGTGAGACGGGTTAAACGCCAGCGCCAGGTGCACCAGGCCGCCATCGGTCTGGAAGTCAGACGAGAAGCCCATGTGGTATTTCACGTCACCCGTGCCGAGGTGTTCTTTATGTTTACCGGCAAACTCGTCGAACAAGTCTTGCGGTTTTTTACCCAGCACGTTCACCAGCACGTTCAGACGACCACGGTGCGCCATCCCAAGAACCACTTCGCGGGTGCCGCTGTTGCCAGCGTGGCGGATCATCTCTTTAAGCATCGGGATTAACGCGTCACCGCCTTCCAGCGAGAAGCGTTTTGCGCCAGGGAATTTTGCGCCGAGGTAACGTTCAAGGCCTTCAGCGGCGGTCAGTTCGCTTAAGAAGCGTTTTTTCTCTTCGCTATTGAAAGTCGCGCGACCAGACTCGATACGCTGTTGGATCCAGCGTTTTTCTTCGGTGCTGGTAATGTGCATATACTCGGCACCAATCGGGCCACAGTAGGTTTGCTTGAGGGCTTCCAGCAGCTCGCCGAGTTTCATGGTTTCTTTGCCGCTGGCAAATGAACCGACGTTGAAGGTTTCCTGGAAGTCTGCTTCGGTCAGATCGTGGAAAGACGGATCCAGATCGGCCACTTTATCTTGCTGCCACAGTCCCAGCGGATCGAGATTCGCATGCTGGTGACCACGGAAGCGGTATGCGTTAATGAGCTGCAGGACTTTAACCTGCTTCACATTGGTGTCAGGGTCGGAGATCGTTGAAGAGTAACGTGAAGCGTCTTTCGCCAGGCGGCGGAAATATTCACGCGTTTGAGAGTGGAATTGATCCGGTTTGACTCCCGTACCAGGTAACTGCTGGAACGTCGAACGCCAGTTAGCGTCAACCGAGTCAGGATCGGTTAAGAAGTCTTCATAGAGCTGTTCTATCCAGCTCTGGTTTGCGCCAGAGAGGTAAGAAGAGTCCAACCAGGCTTTCAAAGCGCTGTTCTGCATCGTGATCCCTTAAGCATCTTTTTTATGCTTACTTCGCCGTGGATACTACCACGCACAGTGATGTGCGTGCCGGGGTTCACTTGCGAGCTCTTGTCTACGTAGTGGCTCGCGAAGGAACCTTTAAAAACTGTCTTAGTGTCAGGGGCAGTTTTTAAAGATTTCCTGAATAGCCGGGGGATTTCCCCGGCATCAACATTTAATTACGCATTACGTTGCAACAACATCGACTTGATATGGCCGATGGCGCGCGTCGGGTTCAGCCCCTTCGGACATACACTGACGCAGTTCATGATGCTGTGACAGCGGAATACACTGAATGCATCGCTCAAACCGTCGAGGCGGCTGTCAGTCTCGGTATCACGGCTATCGATCAGGAAACGATATGCCGCTAACAAGCCTGCCGGGCCGATAAACTTATCGGGATTCCACCAGAAAGACGGACAAGAGGTTGAACAACATGCGCAGAGAATACATTCATACAGCCCGTCGAGTTTTTCGCGCTGCTCTGGCATCTGTAAATGCTCGCGAGCTGGCGGATTTTGTCCATTATTCAACAGGTAAGGCTTAATTTTCTCATATTGCGCATAGAATTGTCCCATGTCTACCACCAAATCGCGGATCACCGGTAAACCTGGCAGCGGGCGAATCACAATCTTCTTGCCCGGCTGGTTGAGTGCCGAAATCGGGGTAATACAGGCCAGACCATTCTTGCCGTTCATGTTCAGACCGTCGGAACCGCACACACCTTCACGGCAGGAGCGGCGGAACGACAGGCTGGGATCTTTCTCTTTCAGCTGGATAAGCGCATCCAGCAACATCATGTCGCGACCTTCTTCCGCTTCCAGGGTGTAATCCTGCATACGCGGAGCATCATCAACATCCGGGTTATAGCGATAAATTGAAAACTCGAGTCTCATTTTCCTGTCTCCGCATTAGTAAGTACGAATCTTCGGCGGGAATGCCGGGCGCAGTTTCGGTTCCATGTTGACGCTTCGGCGCGTCATGGATTCCGACTCTGGCAGATACAGGGAGTGGCACAGCCAGTTTTCATCATCACGATCCGGGAAGTCGAAGCGGCTATGCGCGCCACGGCTTTCGGTACGGAAGTTGGCAGAAACAGCCGTTGCATACGCCGTTTCCATCAGGTTATCCAGTTCCAGGCACTCAACGCGCTGGGTGTTGAACTCGCTGGAAGTGTCATCCAGACGGGCATTTTTCAGACGCTCGCGGATAACTTTCAACTGCTCAAGCCCTTTCGCCATCGCATCACCTTCACGGAAGACCGAGAAGTTATGCTGCATACATTCTTGCAGCGCTTTACGAATCGCCACCGGATCTTCACCGTTACGATTATTGTTCCAGCGGTTCAGACGATCCAGAGATGCTTCAACATCAGACTCGCTGGCATCGCGCAATGCGCCCTGCTCGGCGATAGACTCTTGCAGATGCAGACCCGCTGCGCGACCAAAGACCACCAGGTCCAGCAGCGAGTTGCCGCCCAGACGGTTAGCGCCGTGTACCGATACACAAGCGATTTCACCAACGGCAAACAGCCCCGGAACAACCACATCTTCGCCTTTCTCGTTCACCGTCAGCGCCTGACCGGTCACTTTGGTCGGAATACCACCCATCATGTAGTGACAGGTTGGGATAACCGGAATCGGCTCTTTCACCGGATCAACGTGAGCGAAGGTACGGGAGAGTTCCAGAATACCCGGCAGACGGGATTCGAGAACTTCTTTACCCAGGTGGTCGAGTTTCAGTTTCGCATGTGGCCCCCACGGACCATCACAGCCGCGACCTTCACGGATTTCAATCATGATGGAACGCGCCACCACGTCACGGCCCGCCAGGTCTTTGGCGTTCGGCGCATAACGCTCCATAAAGCGTTCGCCATGTTTGTTCAGCAGATAACCGCCTTCACCACGGCAACCTTCGGTGACCAGTACGCCCGCACCGGCAATACCGGTCGGGTGGAACTGCCACATTTCCATATCCTGCACCGGTACGCCTGCGCGGATAGCCATGCCGACGCCGTCGCCAGTGTTAATGTGGGCGTTAGTGGTGGACTGATAAATACGCCCTGCCCCGCCAGTCGCCAGCACGGTAGCGCGGGCTTTGAAATAAACCACTTCACCGGTTTCGATGCACAGTGCGGTACAACCCACCACCGCGCCATCCTGGTTTTTCACCAGATCCAGCGCATACCACTCGGAGAAAATGGTGGTGTGGTTTTTCAGGTTCTGCTGATAAAGCGTGTGCAACAGTGCGTGACCGGTACGGTCAGCCGCCGCCGCAGTGCGTGCCGCCTGCTCGCCGCCGAAGTTTTTCGACTGACCGCCAAACGGACGTTGATAGATACGACCATCATCAAGACGCGAGAACGGCAGGCCCATGTGTTCGAGTTCCAGAATCGCTTCCGGCCCGGTTTTACACATATATTCAATCGCGTCCTGGTCACCGATATAGTCCGACCCTTTTACGGTGTCGTACATATGCCATTCCCAGTTATCTTCATGGGTATTACCCAGCGCAACGGTAATGCCGCCTTGCGCAGAAACGGTATGGGAACGGGTCGGGAAGACTTTAGAGAGCAGCGCACAGGTCTGGCCGCTCTGGGAAATTTGCAGCGCCGCGCGCATACCTGCGCCACCGGCACCAATCACAACTGCATCAAATTCTCTGACTGGCAATTTCATCACACACCCCACACCACAACGAATCCATAAATCACGTAAACCACCAGTGCAACGACAATCACCAGTTGCAGCATCAGGCGCAATGCCAGCGGTTTAACGTAGTCGGTCAACACCTGCCACATGCCGATCCAGGCATGAATCAAGATAGAAAACAGCGCCAGCAGGGTGAACACTTTGGTGAACGCAGAGGCGAAGAAACCGATCCAGACTTCATATGTCAGTTCGCCACTGGTGGCGAAAAAACCGACCATATAAATGATGTAGAGCGTCAGGACGATAGCGGTAGCGCGAACGAGGATGAAATCATGTACGCCATTGCGTCCTAATGCGGAGGCGTTGCTTACCATACGAGGACTCCTGCGAGAAGTGAAAGCACGACAGTAATAACAAAGGAGATTTTGGCGGAGCGTTTACCCGCTTCGAATGTTTCTTCCAGATAGCCAAAATCCATCATCATGTGGCGAATACCTACGACGACGTGATACGCCAGAGCGGTAAGGATGCCCCACATGATAAATTTGACGAAGAAGCTGCCCATAATCGCGGAAGCTTGCTCGAAACCTTCAGGGGAAGAGAGGCTGGTACCCAGAAGCCACAGCAGGATGCCCACTGCAACAAAGGTGATCACACCGGAAACGCGATGGAGAATGGACGCTATCGCCGTGATGGGGAACCGGATGGTCTGTAGGTCCAGATTAACAGGTCTTTGTTTTTTCACATTTCTTATCATGAATAACGCCCACATGCTGTTCTTATTATTCCCTGGGGACTACGGGCACAGAGGTTAACTTTCTGTTACCTGGAGACGTCGGGATTTCCTTCCTCCGGTCTGCTTGCGGGTCAGACAGCGTCCTTTCTATAACTGCGCGTCATGCAAAACACTGCTTCCAGATGCGAAAACGACACGTTACAACGCTGGGTGGCTCGGGATTGCAGGGTGTTCCGGAGACCTGGCGGCAGTATAGGCTGTTCACAAAATCATTACAATTAACCTACATATAGTTTGTCGGGTTTTATCCTGAACAGTGATCCAGGTCACGATAACAACATTTATTTAATTTTTAATCATCTAATTTGACAATCATTCAACAAAGTTGTTACAAACATTACCAGGAAAAGCATATAATGCGTAAAAGTTATGAAGTCGGTATTTCACCTAAGATTAACTTATGTAACAGTGTGGAAGTATTGACCAATTCATTCGGGACAGTTATTAGTGGTAGACAAGTTTAATAATTCGGATTGCTAAGTACTTGATTCGCCATTTATTCGTCATCAATGGATCCTTTACCTGCAAGCGCCCAGAGCTCTGTACCCAGGTTTTCCCCTCTTTCACAGAGCGGCGAGCCAAATAACAAACGGGTAAAGCCAGGTTGATGTGCGAAGGCAAATTTAAGTTCCGGCAGTCTTACGTAATAAGGCGCTAAGGAGACCTTAAATGGCTGATACAAAAGCAAAACTCACCCTCAACGGGGACACAGCTGTTGAACTGGATGTGCTGAAAGGCACGCTGGGTCAAGATGTTATTGATATCCGTACTCTCGGTTCAAAAGGTGTGTTCACCTTTGACCCAGGCTTCACTTCAACCGCATCCTGCGAATCTAAAATTACTTTTATTGATGGTGATGAAGGTATTTTGCTGCACCGCGGTTTCCCGATCGATCAGCTGGCGACCGATTCTAACTACCTGGAAGTTTGTTACATCCTGCTGAATGGTGAAAAACCGACTCAGGAACAGTATGACGAATTTAAAACTACGGTGACCCGTCATACCATGATCCACGAGCAGATTACCCGTCTGTTCCACGCTTTCCGTCGCGACTCACATCCAATGGCAGTCATGTGTGGTATTACCGGCGCGCTGGCGGCGTTCTATCACGACTCGCTGGATGTTAACAATCCTCGTCATCGTGAAATTGCCGCGTTCCGCCTGCTGTCGAAAATGCCGACCATGGCCGCGATGTGTTACAAGTATTCCATTGGTCAGCCATTTGTTTATCCGCGCAACGATCTCTCCTATGCCGGTAACTTCCTGAATATGATGTTCTCCACGCCGTGCGAACCGTATGAAGTTAATCCGATTCTGGAACGTGCTATGGACCGTATTCTGATCCTGCACGCTGACCATGAACAGAACGCCTCTACCTCCACCGTGCGTACCGCTGGCTCTTCGGGTGCGAACCCGTTTGCCTGTATCGCAGCAGGTATTGCTTCACTGTGGGGACCTGCGCACGGTGGTGCTAACGAAGCGGCGCTGAAAATGCTGGAAGAAATTAGCTCCGTTAAACACATTCCGGAATTTGTTCGTCGTGCGAAAGATAAAAATGATTCTTTCCGCCTGATGGGCTTCGGTCACCGCGTGTACAAAAATTACGACCCGCGCGCCACCGTAATGCGTGAAACCTGCCATGAAGTTCTGAAAGAGCTGGGCACCAAAGATGACCTGCTGGAAGTGGCTATGGAGCTGGAAAACATCGCGCTGAACGACCCGTACTTTATCGAGAAGAAACTGTACCCGAACGTCGATTTCTACTCTGGTATCATCCTGAAAGCGATGGGTATTCCGTCTTCCATGTTCACCGTCATTTTCGCAATGGCACGTACCGTTGGCTGGATCGCCCACTGGAGCGAAATGCACAGTGACGGTATGAAGATTGCCCGTCCGCGTCAGCTGTATACAGGATATGAAAAACGCGACTTTAAAAGCGATATCAAGCGTTAATGGTTGATTGCTAAGTTGTAAATATTTTAACCCGCCGTTCAAATGGCGGGTTAATTTTTATATGCCTAAACACAAAAAATTGTAAAAATAAAATCCACTATCGGACATTCATATATTCTAAAAAAAAATATATCGGTATAAATTATAAACAAATCGATGATTTTTAATCATCTATCTTCCTCTCAGTTACATGAATAAACCACCAAATATAGTGC
Organism: Escherichia sp. S10b; assembly: GCF_028421345.1. Lineage (NCBI taxonomy): Bacteria > Pseudomonadati > Pseudomonadota > Gammaproteobacteria > Enterobacterales > Enterobacteriaceae > Escherichia > Escherichia sp. S10b. The sequence goes on along the minus strand of NZ_JAHZSO010000073.1, from coordinate 14,244 downwards.
ACCCCTATAATTTCCAATACTTTATTCATCAAACATTTAATTCATACCATCAATTAATTACTTTTACATTTAATAAAATTAATAATATTTTTAAGAAAAACTAAAAACATTCGACAATCAAATAAGATATTCTTGCACCGATATACTTTTTTCTTTTCTGTTAAAGGACTCCGTTATGTTTAAAGGACAAAAAACATTGGCCGCACTGGCCGTATCTCTGCTGTTCACAGCACCTGTTTATGCGGCTGATGAAGGATCCGGTGAAATTCACTTTAAAGGTGAAGTTATTGAAGCACCGTGTGAAATACATCAGGATGATATTGATAAAGAGGTTGAACTCGGTCAGGTGACCACCAGCCACATTAATCAGTCACATCACAGCGATGCCGTTGCTGTCGACCTGCGCTTAGTCAACTGTGATCTGGAAAACTCCAGCAACGGTTCCGGTGGCAAGATTTCTAAAGTTGCAGTCACCTTTGATAGCTCAGCGAAAACCACCGGCGCAGATCCGATTCTCAACAACACCAGCACGGGTGAAGCCACCGGCGTCGGCGTACGTTTAATGAATAAAGATCAAAGCAATATCGTTTTAGGCACCGCTACTCCAGATATCGACCTGGCTCCGACCTCCAGCGAACAAACGCTGAATTTCTTTGCCTGGATGGAACAAATTGATCAGGCTACACCTGTAACGCCAGGCGCAGTTACGGCGAATGCAACCTACGTGCTGGATTATAAATAAGTATTACTTTGGCGGCGCTATCGCCGCCTTTCATAAAATATTTATCAGGTATGGACACCGTGAATATTTATCGACTCTCTCTTGTATCCTGCCTGGTCGTGGCGATGCCTTGCGCATTGGCGGTCGAATTCAACCTTAATGTTCTCGATAAATCAATGCGCGACCGCATTGATATTTCATTATTAAAGGAAAAAGGAGTCATTGCTCCCGGTGAGTATTTTGTTAGCGTTGCGGTAAATAATAACCAAATCAGTAACGGGCAAAAGATTAACTGGCACAAAAATGACGATAAAACCATTCCGTGCATCAATGATTTACTGGTCGATAAATTTGGCTTAAAACCTGAAGTCCGTCAGTCGTTACCATTGATAAATCAGTGCGTCGATTTTAGCTCCCGACCTGAAATGCTCTTCAATTTCGATCAAGCCAATCAGCAACTAAATATCACCATTCCGCAAGCCTGGCTGGCGTGGCACTCAGAAAACTGGACCCCACCCTCCACATGGAAAGAAGGTGTCGCCGGTGTCCTGATGGATTACAACTTGTTTGCCAGCAGCTACCGCCCACAGGATGGCAGCAGCAGCACTAATCTTAACGCCTATGGAACAGCCGGAATCAACACGGGGGCATGGCGCTTACGCAGTGATTATCAGTTGAATCAGACTGATAGCGATGATAACCATGAACAGTCAGGCGAAATATCACGTACCTATCTTTTTCGCCCGTTACCGCAATTAGGTTCAAAATTAACCCTCGGCGAAACGGATTTTAGTTCCAATATTTTCGACGGTTTTTCTTATACCGGCGCGGCACTGGCAAGTGACGATCGAATGTTGCCATGGGAACTACGCGGCTACGCCCCACAAATTAGCGGTATTGCACAGACCAATGCCACGGTGACGATCAGTCAATCAGGCCGCGTCATTTACCAGAAAAAAGTCCCACCAGGCCCATTTATCATTGACGACCTTAATCAGTCTGTTCAGGGCACACTGGATGTCAAAGTGACGGAAGAAGATGGTCGGGTGAACAATTTCCAGGTTTCGGCAGCATCGACGCCCTTCCTGACTCGTCAGGGACAGGTTCGCTATAAACTGGCCGCGGGTCAGCCACGGCCCTCCATGTCACATCAAACTGAAAATGAAACCTTTTTTAGCAATGAAGTTTCCTGGGGGATGCTGTCAAACACCTCGCTGTACGGCGGCCTGCTGCTTTCTGGTGATGACTACCATTCTGCCGCAATAGGTATCGGGCAAAATATGCTGTGGCTTGGCGCGCTGTCGTTTGATGTCACGTGGGCCAGTAGTCACTTTGATACTCAGCAGGACGAGCGGGGCTTAAGCTACCGTTTTAATTACAGCAAACAAGTGGATGCCACCAACAGCACGATTTCCCTCGCCGCTTATCGTTTCTCCGATCGTCATTTTCACAGCTACGCCAACTATCTTGATCACAAATACAACGACAGCGATGCGCAGGACGAAAAACAGACGATCAGCTTATCTGTGGGCCAACCGATTACCCCACTAAACCTCAATCTTTACGCCAACCTGCTACATCAAACCTGGTGGAATGCAGACGCCTCCACGACCGCCAACATCACGGCAGGTTTTAATGTTGATATTGGTGACTGGAGAGATATCTCTATTTCGACGTCATTCAATACAACCCATTACGAAGATAAAGATCGCGACAACCAGATTTACCTGTCGATTTCGCTCCCCTTCGGTAACGGTGGTCGGGTTGGCTATGACATGCAAAACAGTAGCCACAGCACCACACACCGCATGTCGTGGAACGATACGCTGGATGAACGTAATAGCTGGGGCATGTCTGCCGGACTGCAATCCGACCGTCCGGACAATGGAGCCCAGGTGAGCGGTAACTATCAGCATCTGAGTTCAGCGGGTGAGTGGGATATTTCTGGTACCTATGCCGCCAATGATTACAGTTCCGTCAGCAGCAGCTGGAGCGGTTCTTTCACCGCAACCCAATATGGTGCAGCGTTTCATCGCCGCAGCTCCACCAATGAACCACGCCTGATGGTCAGCACCGATGGCGTGGCAGATATTCCGGTTCAGGGCAATCTCGACTACACCAACCATTTTGGCATTGCGGTGGTGCCGTTGATTTCCAGTTACCAGCCTTCCACCGTGGCGGTGAACATGAATGACTTACCCGACGGCGTAACAGTTGCAGAAAACGTTATCAAAGAAACGTGGATTGAAGGCGCGATAGGTTACAAATCACTGGCTTCCCGTTCCGGTAAAGACGTTAACGTCATCATTCGCAACGCCAGCGGTCAGTTTCCTCCCCTCGGAGCGGATATCCGCCAGGATGACAGCGGCATTAGCGTGGGGATGGTTGGCGAGGAAGGACATGCCTGGTTAAGCGGAGTCGCTGAAAATCAAAATTTTACCGTGGTCTGGGGTGATAGCCAGCATTGCTCGCTCCATCTTCCTGAACATATGGAAGACACCGCAAATCGCCTGATTTTACCTTGTCATTAATTAAGGAAATGAAAATGACATTTATGAAAGGACTACCCCTTTTGTTGTTGGTTGCCAGTCTGTGCAGCCACGCTGCACTACAACCCGATCGCACTCGTATTGTGTTTAACGCTAATGATAAAGCTACCAGTCTGCGGGTGGATAATCGTAGCGATAAACTCCCCTACCTCGCTTATTCCTGGCTCGAAAATGAAAAAGGGGAGAAAAGCGATGATCTTCTGGTCGCCCTGCCGCCGATACAACGTCTGGAACCGAAAGCAACAACGCAGGTACGGATAGTAAAGCAAGCCTCGACCACAAAATTACCGGGCGATCGCGAAACGCTATTTTTCTACAATATGCGTGAAATTCCTCCCGCCCCGGAAAAAAACAGCGACCATGCCGTTCTGCAAGTCGCCATTCAGAGTCGTATCAAGGTGTTCTGGCGACCGGCTGCATTACGCAAGAAAGCAGGAGAAAAGGTCGAACTGCAGTTACAGGTCAGCCAGCAGGGCAACCAACTGACACTGAAAAATCCTACCGCGTATTATCTGACCATTGCCTACCTGGGACGAAATGAAAAAGGCGTTCTCCCCGGCTTCAAAACCGTGATGGTTGCGCCTTTTAGTACGGTCAACACAAACACCGGAAATTATAGCGGCAGCCAGTTTTATCTCGGTTATATGGATGATTACGGCGCGTTACGCATGACGACGCTCAACTGCAGCGGACAATGCCATTTACAAGCCGTGGAGGCGAAGAAATGAGTGCTGGCAAGGGAGTGTTGCTCGTCATCTGTCTGTTATTTCTGCCGTTGAAGTCTGCGCTTGCCCTGAACTGCTACTTTGGTTCATCCGGTGGCTCGGTAGAAAAATCAGAAGCGATTCAACCTTTTGCTGTACCAGGCAATGCCAAACTCGGCGATAAGATTTGGGAATCTGACGATATTAAAATTCCCGTCTATTGTGACAACAATACCAACGGCAATTTTGAAAGTGAGCATGTTTATGCCTGGGTAAACCCCTACCCGGGGGTGCAGGATCGCTATTATCAACTCGGCGTAACTTACAATGGCGTTGATTATGACGCCAACCAGGGAAAAAGCCGCATCGACACTAACCAGTGTATTGACAGTAAGAACATTGACATTTATACCCCTGAGCAGATTATCGCGATGGGATGGCAGAACAAAATTTGCTCGGGTGATCCCGCTAATATTCACATGTCGCGTACCTTTCTCGCTCGCATGCGGTTATACGTCAAAATACGAGAAATGCCGCCGCATGATTATCAAAGTACGCTTAGCGACTATATCGTCGTGCAATTTGACGGTGCCGGTAGCGTTAACGAAGATCCTACTGCCCAAAACCTGAAATATCATATTACCGGTCTGGAAAACATTCGCGTGCTGGATTGCAGCGTCAATTTTTCCATTTCACCGGAAACACAGGTGATTGATTTTGGTAAATTTAATTTGCTGGATATTCGTCGCCACACAATGTCGAAAACATTCAGTATTAAGACGACAAAATCACAAAATGACCAATGCACCGACGGATTTAAAGTCAGTTCCTCCTTTTATACCGAAGAAACGTTGGTTGAAGAAGATAAAGCATTGTTGATTGGTAATGGTCTGAAGCTACGTTTGCTGGATGAAAACGCCTCGCCTTATACCTTCAATAAATATGCTGAATACGCCGATTTCACCAGCGACATGTTGGTCTACGAAAAAACCTATACGGCTGAACTTTCGTCCATTGCAGGTACCCCCATCGAGGCTGGGCCCTTCGATACAGTGGTGCTTTTTAAAATTAACTATAACTGATTTGCCATGATGCCCTTTGCAGCCGGAAAGGGCATCTCTTTCAGAAAATTGCTGATTTTCCCCTTTTCCTTGATTGCTGTTATTTTTTCCTGGCCCGGCTTTCTTTATGCTGTATCGATACACCAAAGAGAAAATAATGAGGGAGCGAAGGATGCCAGTTTTGCAGTGGGGAATGTTATGTGTGCTATCACTTCTCCTTTCTATTGGTTTCCTCGCGGTACATCTCCCGGCGGCGCTATTACTTGGGCCGATGATCGCCGGGATCATCTTCAGTATGCGCGGAATTACTCTGCAACTTCCCCGCTCCGCTTTTCTCGCCGCGCAGGCCATTCTTGGCTGCATGATTGCGCAAAACCTCACTGGTTCGATTCTCACCACGCTGGCCGCCAACTGGCCGATCGTGCTTGCTATTTTACTGGTGACGCTGCTTTCCAGCGCCATCGTGGGTTGGTTATTGGTGCGCTATAGCTCACTGCCTGGAAATACCGGTGCCTGGGGTTCTTCTCCAGGCGGCGCAGCGGCAATGGTCGCTATGGCGCAAGATTACGGCGCAGATATTCGCCTGGTGGCGTTTATGCAATATCTGCGAGTGCTGTTCGTCGCGGGGGCCGCTGTTCTGGTCACCCGCATGATGCTGGGTGATAACGCTGAAGCGGTTAACCAGCAAATCGTCTGGTTCCCGCCAGTGAGCATTAATCTCCTGCTTACGATTTTGCTCGCAGTCGTTGCCGGTACGGCGGGATGCATGCTGCGTCTTCCTTCCGGCACGATGCTCATCCCGATGCTGGCGGGCGCAGTGCTCCAGTCTGGTCAGCTCATCACCATCGAACTCCCGGAATGGCTGCTTGCGATGGCGTATATGGCAATTGGCTGGCGGATTGGTCTTGGTTTCGATAAACAAATCTTACTGCGGGCACTACGCCCGCTACCGCAAATCTTGCTGTCGATTTTTGCTCTGTTGGCTATTTGTGCGGGTATGGCGTGGGGGCTGACCCGGTTTATGCATATTGATTTTATGACTGCCTACCTCGCCACCAGCCCCGGCGGGCTTGATACCGTGGCGGTCATCGCCGCAGGGAGCAATGCCGATATGGCGCTTATTATGGCGATGCAAACCCTGCGCCTGTTCAGTATTTTGCTGACGGGACCTGCCATTGCACGGTTTATTTCAACCTATGCGCCGAAGCGGTCGGCTTAGTGCTGGCAGCCAGGGCACCAGTAAAACGGGCGAGATGACAGCGTGGTTTTCTCAATGATGCTGCCACAACGTTCGCACGGTTCGCCATCTCGATGAAAAACCTTAAAGCGAAACAGCGCCCCATGATGCTTATTCTCATCCACCTGCCCCCGCGTAGCGTAAGAAAATCGAGGAATCTCCAGTAACGCGTGTGCGAGTGCATCCAGTTGCGCCGCATTGAGATCTTTCGCTTTATGATTTCCAGTCAACCCAACCTGCCAGAGGATCTCCACCCGCAAATAATTGCCAAGTCCTGCCAGAAACGCCTGCTCGAGCAGTAATCCTGCAAACTGACGGTTACGAAAGCGCGGCGACAATACCCGTTCTTTCACCACCTCCGGCGTCAGATTCGGATCCAGCACATCGGGACCAACGCGTTGTAAAAACGGATGCGTGGTCAGTTGTTCCGGGGTCAACATCTCAATATCCGAGGCGCTATAAAGCAGAATGGTTTTGTCAGCCGTTTGCAGTTTTACCCGCAATACTCGCGTGGTCTGCGGCTCTTCGCCGGTATCAACCACGCGCCAGACGCCGTAAAGCTGATTATGGCTGTAGAGCGTTAATTCGTTGGAAAAATGAGTTAACAACGCCTTACCACGCGTTTCCACATGGGTAACGTGTTGACCGATAAGTTGTGATTGATAAGTTTTTAACTGCGGGAAGGCAAACCAGACATCAGTTAGTGGTTTGCCTTTGATCGCCGCCTCCAGGTTATCCGCTGCACGGCGGATCTCCGGGCCTTCAGGCATGGTGATATCCTTTTTTCATTCTTTATTAAGCGGGGTTATGCTGCGACAACAATCCCCTTTTTGGCAAATGTAGCTCGTAATCGGCGGGCGAACGCCAGAGCGTGCTCGCCGTCGCCATGCAGGCAGACCGTTTGCGCCGCGACCGTTGCCCATTCGCCGGTGATACTTTTGACTCTGCCGTGTTGCACCATCTCCAGCGTTTGCGCCAGCGCCTGTTGTTCGTTTTCAATCAACGCGCCTGGCTGACTTCGCGGCACCAGCGAGCCGTCAGCCTGATAACCGCGATCGGCAAACACTTCCTCGCGCGTTGTCAGGCCATATTGCTTGCCTGCACGAATCAGCTCGCTTCCTGCCAGCCCAACGAGAATCAATGCCGGATCGCAAGCGTATACCGCTCTGGCGATGGCGTCTGCCAGTTGTGCTTCTTTCGCCGCCTGGTTGTACAACATGCCGTGCGGTTTGACATGACGCATTACGCCGCCTTGCGCACGGGCAATCGTTGCCAGCGCGCCAATTTGATACAGCGTCTGGGCGTAAACGGTTTCTGGCGGCAACTGCATGGCGCTGCGACCAAAATTTTCCCTGTCGGGAAAACTCGGGTGAGCGCCAATTGCAACACCATTTTTTATTGCTTCACGCACGCAAGCCTGCATGGTTTGCGCATCGCCTGCATGAAATCCACAGGCAATATTGGCAGAGGAAACCAGCGTTAATAGCTCTGCGTCGCTGGCGCAGCCTTCGCCCAGATCGGCGTTCAGGTCAATTTTCATTGTGCAGCCGCCACGCTAATTGTTCAAAATAACGTTGCTGATCTTGCCGCGCTTTCAGTGCCTCTTCCAGTGAACACTGGACAAAATGAATCGGCTGACCGAGCGGAATTTGCGCAAGATGGTACATATCAGCCTCAATGATGCAGGCAATACGCGGGTAACCACCGGTGGTCTGTGCGTCGTTCATCAACACAATCGGCTGCCCGTTATGTGGCACCTGCACCACGCCCGGTAACAAACCGTGAGATAACAGTTCGCGATCGGTGGTGCGTTTTAAAATTTGCCCCTGTAAGCGATAGCCCATGCGGTTACTTTGCGAGCTAAGCTGCCAGGGCGAACGCCAGAATGCATCCTGCGAGGCGCGATCGAACTCATGATATTCCGGCCCCGGCAAGGCGCGAATGCGGTTGCCCCACAGCAGCTGTTTAACGCCCTGCGCTTCCATAAAATCACGCTTCGCTTTGCCAATCGGGAGTCGGTCACCATCCTTCAGTAAACGGCCTTCCAGCCCGCCAATCCCCACTTTGAGATCGGTGCTGCATGACCCCATTACCGGCGGAACATCAATACCACCCGCGACCGCCAGATAACTGCGCATCCCGTGCTGCGGGCGTTTAAGCGTTAAACGCTGGCCTGCTTTCATCGGCAATCGCCAGCCGGTCCAGACGGCATTATCATCCAGCCGCGCTTCGCAACCGGCACCCGTCAGAGCAAACCCCCCATCAGTTTCGAACTCAACAGTTAACTGACCGAGCGTGATCTCCAGCGCGGGGGCATTGGCGTCATTACCCACCAGTAGGTTAGCAATGCGTAACGCGGGCATATCCAGTGCGCCGCAGTGGCTGATACCCGACTGGCGAAAACCGTGACGACCGCCATCCTGCACAGTGGTATACATGCCCGCACGAATAATCTTCAGCATACTCCCTCCTTCTGCGGTACAAAGCGCACGCTGTCTCCCGGACGTAATAAGATGGGTTCGTCACGCGCCGGATCAAACAGGCTGAGTGAGGTATGACCAATCAACTGCCAGCCACCCGGCGTTGCCAGCGGATAAACACCAGTCTGCGGCCCGCCGATCCCGACAGAACCTGCCGGAACGAGTAAGCGCGGTTCAGCGCGCCGTGGCGTGTGTAGTTGTTCCGGCAAACTCCCGAGATACGGGAAGCCCGGTTGAAAACCTAAAAACCAGACCACGTATTCCACGGAGGAGTGCAATTCAACAACCTGTTTTTCGCTCAACCCGCAATGCGCCGCGACCACCGCCAAATCCGGTCCGCCTGCACCACCGTAAACCACCGGAATTTCAATAAAGCGAGACTCAGGTTCCAGGGCCTCGCTCTCCTCCCACCAGCGTTGCAAACGCTCTATGGCATCCAGCGCCAGCGACTCAGGATTACGCAAAATCACCGTAATATTGTTCATGCCGGGAATGGCTTCAACCACATTCGGCATATCCACCAGACGCTGCGCCAGTCGCCAGATCCGTTTCTGGCTAGCCAGCGTCACCGGCGGTTCCAGTTCCAGCACTACCGCCGTTTCACCTATCAGATAACAACGCGCTCGTTGCACTTTCGATCCCTCTGATTATTCGTTATGCAGGATTAGGAATATCAATAAAGGTCACATCAAGATCGGTATTTTCATTCAGCCACTCGCTCAATGCGCGAATACCACCACGTTCAGTGGCATGGTGACCTGCAGCATAAAAATGCAATCCCTGCTCGCGGGCTGAATGAATGGTCTGTTCAGAAACTTCGCCAGTAATAAAAGCATCCACGCCAAAACGCGCGGCGCTATCGATAAAACTTTGCCCGCCGCCCGTGCACCAGGCGACGCGCTGGACCACCTCAGGTCCGGTATCGCCACACCATAACGGCTTACGTCCCAGACGCGCTTCAATCCAGGAGGCTAGTTCCAGTCCCGGCACAGGCATGGTCAGCTCTCCCCACGGCACCAACGGCTCAATTTCGCCCATGACCGTGATCCCCAGTAACGCCGCCAGCTGTGCGTTATTGCCCAGCTCAGGATGTGCGTCAAGCGGCAAATGCCAGCCATACAGGTTGATATCATTCGCCAGCAACGTTTTTAAACGGTTACGCTTCATTCCGCGAATGACCGGAGACTCTCCTTTCCAGAAGTAGCCATGATGCACAATGACCGCATCCGCGCCCAGACGCACTGCCTCATCGAGCAAAGCCTGGCTGGCGGTGACACCGGTAACAATTTTTTGCACCGTCTCTTTGCCTTCCACCTGCAAACCATTCGGCGCGTAATCACTAATCGCCGCGCTGTTCAGTTTTTCGTTAATCAGTTGTTCCAGTTCGGTGTTTTTCATCTTCGCGCCTTCCGTATTCTGATAGCTACACCGTTAACATAGCGTTACCTCGCCTGTTCGTCGATAGCCAATCTTTTGACATATTAAGAAACAAACCCGACGCCAAAAGACGCAAATTGTTTATATCATCACGCTTCAGCTAATGTATATTTATGCAATCAGACAGCATATTGCATAAATAATCAGATCTGTATCAAAGTTTTAACTTTAAGGAAACACAAGCACGCCGCGCAACTATTACGTGACGTTGCCGTCAATTGTGGAATTATTATGAATAAACACGCATCACAACCGCGCGCTATTTACTATGTCGTTGCGCTGCAAATCTGGGAATATTTTAGCTTTTACGGCATGCGTGCCCTGCTGATTCTCTATCTCACCAATCAACTAAAATACAACGATACTCACGCCTACGAGTTATTTAGCGCCTACTGTTCGCTGGTGTATGTCACGCCAATCCTCGGTGGCTTTTTGGCGGATAAAGTTCTCGGCAATCGCATGGCGGTGATGCTGGGGGCGTTGTTGATGGCGATCGGTCATGTGGTGCTGGGTGCCAGTGAGATCCATCCGTCATTCCTCTATCTGTCCCTGGCGATTATCGTTTGTGGCTATGGTCTGTTTAAATCCAATGTCAGTTGCCTGCTCGGCGAGCTGTATGAGCCAACCGATCCGCGTCGTGATGGCGGTTTCTCGCTGATGTATGCAGCGGGTAACGTGGGGTCTATTATCGCACCTATCGCCTGTGGTTACGCCCAGGAAGAGTACAGCTGGGCGATGGGCTTTGGCCTGGCGGCGGTGGGTATGATCGCGGGTCTGGTCATTTTCTTATGTGGCAATCGTCATTTCACACATACCCGCGGCGTTAATAAAAAAGTACTGCGTGCAACAAACTTTCTCCTGCCTAACTGGGGATGGCTGCTGGTTCTGCTGGTGGCAACGCCTGCGCTGATTACCGTACTGTTCTGGAAAGAGTGGTCGGTATACGCCTTAATTGTCGCGACTATTATTGGCCTGGGTGTACTGGCAAAAATTTATCGCAAAGCAGAAAACCAGAAACAGCGTAAGGAGCTGGGGCTGATTGTGACGCTCACCTTCTTCAGTATGTTGTTCTGGGCCTTCGCACAACAGGGCGGTAGCTCGATTAGCCTTTATATCGACCGCTTCGTTAACCGCGATATGTTTGGTTATACCGTTCCGACCGCGATGTTCCAGTCGATTAATGCCTTCGCAGTTATGCTGTGCGGTGTGTTCCTGGCGTGGGTGGTAAAAGAGAGTGTCGCGGGTAATCGTACCGTGCGCATCTGGGGGAAATTTGCTCTTGGCCTTGGCCTGATGAGCGCCGGATTCTGCATTCTGACCTTAAGCGCCCGCTGGTCCGCAATGTATGGTCACTCTTCTCTGCCACTGATGGTATTAGGCCTGGCGGTGATGGGCTTTGCGGAACTGTTTATCGACCCGGTTGCCATGTCGCAAATTACGCGCATTGAAATCCCCGGTGTGACCGGCGTATTAACCGGCATCTACATGCTGCTTTCTGGCGCGATCGCGAACTATCTGGCGGGCGTGATTGCCGATCAGACATCGCAGGCTTCGTTTGATGCTTCCGGGGCGATCAACTACTCCATCAATGCATATATTGAAGTATTTGATCAAATTACCTGGGGCGCACTGGCGTGTGTAGGACTGGTACAGATGATTTGGCTGTATCAGGCGCTGAAATTCAGAAACCGCGCGCTGGCGCTGGAATCTTAATAGGCCAGCACCATACCTGATAAAACGCTCGCTGCGTTTTATCAGGCTCCTTTCCTCGCTTCTTCGTACGCTGCCAGCGTTCGCAGCCTTGCCTCTTTGTGATCAACTATCGGTTGCGGATAATCCAGCATCACACCTGCTTTCTGCGCCCACTTCCACGGCTCATGCACCGCTTTCCCTGGTACATCGCGCAGCTCCGGTAACCATCGGCGGATAAACTCACCTTCGCGATCAAATTTCTCGCCCTGGGTTGTCGGGTTGAAAATACGAAAATACGGCGCTGCATCAGTACCCGTAGACGCCGCCCACTGCCAGCCACCGTTATTGGCTGCCAAATCACCATCAATCAGCTGCGACATGAAATATCGCTCGCCTTCGCGCCAGTCGATCAACAAATCTTTCACCAGAAAACTGGCTGAAATCATCCGTAGCCGGTTATGCATCCAGCCAGTGCTGTTAAGCTGACGCATGGCGGCATCGACAATCGGGTATCCCGTTTTGCCTTCCTGCCAGGCCTGTAAATGTGCGGGATTGCTCTGCCACTGCACACGATCCGTCCAGGCAATAAACGGACAATGTTTACACAACGAGGGGTAATACGTCATCAGATGACGGTAGAACTCGCGCCAGATCAGCTCACTAAGCCAGACACTACCGGCCCCACCGTCCAGCGCCTGCGGCTGTTCCGCCAACAAGCGATGCAAACACTGGCGAGGCGATAACCCGCCCGTTGCCAGGCTGGCGGACAAACGACTGGTGCCTTCCACTGCCGGAAAATCTCGTTGTTGCTCATATTCTCCGGCACCGTTCTGGCAAAACTGGCGTAATTGCGCAATCGCCGCTTTTTCTTCCACCGGGAAATGCGCAGTATCGAAAGACTGACGAGGATAATTCAGCGTAATGGATGGCGCGGGCTCTATCGATCCGCTACTACGAACTTTTGGCGCAGCGACGCACTCCGGCATCCCTTCCCGCAGCCGTTTCAGCCAGGCATTCTTAAAAGGCGTAAAGACTTTGTACATCTCGTGATTACCGGTCATCACCGCGCCAGGCGGCAGGATCACGCTGTCATCAAATCCTTCACACACCACGTTACGCAGCGCTCTTTCAACTTCCACATCCCGCGCCCGCTCATTCACTTCATACTGATAGTTATAAAACAGGTGGGTAACGCTGTTTTCCGCGCACACCTGTTTAACTATTTCGACACTGGCGACAAAGTCATCCACTTCACGGAACAATAAAGGAATACCTTTTTCCGCAAGCGCTATTTGTAGCCCATTCAGTTGAGCATTGATAAGTTCAGCCTGACGCGGCGACATGTTATGCGTCGCCCACTGGCGTGGTGTAGCGATATACAACGCCAGCACGCGTGCAGACGAATTGCGGCAGGCGGCAGCCAGTGCGAGATTATCGTGCAGACGTAAATCCTGGCGAAACCAGACCAGATGGGTAGTCATAAAACTCCTGAATGGCGCAAGTTAATCACACGCGGCCAAAGTTCGAAATAACGCTGCCCTGAAAGCCAGGCGTCAGGATAAAGCGCCATATAGTGTTTGATACGCATCAGCGGCGCAAGAAGTGGTTGCTCGCCACGGCGATAACTGTCGATAAGCGCCGCCAACTGCTGGCGTTCTGTGGAATCAATATGCGGGCGAAAATAACCCTGAACGTGCATCAAAACGTTGGTGTGATCGCGCGGGTTGGCGGGATGAGAAAGCAAAACAATTACGCGTTGGTAGTACTGGTTGTAAAAATCATCCAGATTTTGCCACTGGTGAATATCAGCCACGAACGGGCCAAGTTTGCGGTACTCCGGCTGAGAATGCGCCAGAAAGACGAGTTTATAGCGGCTGTGATAATCGAGAAGCGCCCCGCGCGTTAAGCCATGTTCTTTCAGTCGATGTAACTCATGAAGGGCGAAGATACGGATTAGGGTGCTGTCATCAAATCGTTGCTGATTCATTACTGCTCCTGAACGGTTTACAGGAGTAAGTGTAGACGTTGAGAAATGATATTTGTGAAGTTAATCCTGTTGTAGCAGGACAAATTTACGAAAGCCTGCTCCCCGCAAGGACTGACGTCAGGTAGTTTCTAACCATAGCTGCCCTTTCTATTCAAACGTGAAATCAATAAGCTCATCAGGGACATCGCAAACAATATGAAGACGGGTTTCTTCTCTGCCGTGACTCTTTTCACTAATTGCGTAACTGTCATGCTTGGGATTATTTAATTCTTTCAGCGGAAATTTTTCCTCGAAGGCTTTATTTAGCCGCCCCTGGTTTCCTTTTACAGCGAATAAATAATCACCTCCCTGTTTTTGTATCTTCTCTGCAATATCT
>NZ_JAHZSO010000072.1:0-1115 GCF_028421345.1 Escherichia sp. S10b | reverse complement strand
CGTGGCCCTGCAGGGCAGCCGTAACGGAGAGAGCCTGCTGGCTGATAATATGCAGGATGGTGTCCGGATTGCCCGTGATAATCCTGACAGCGGTGTGGTGGTAAGAATCGCCGGTGAAGGTCGTCCGTGGAATCCCGGTACCATCACCGGTGGTCGCGTGTGGGGGGATATCCCGGACAACAGCGTTCAGCCGGGAGCCGGAAATGGCGAACCGGTCACGGCAGAGGTACTGGCACAGCGGCAGGCTGAAGAGGCCATCCGCCGTGAAACGGAACGCCGTGCGGATGAAATTGTCCGTAAAATGGCAGAGAACAAACCTGACCTGCCGGACGGCAAAACAGAGCAGGCTGTCAGGGATATTGCCGGGCTGGAGCGTGACCGGTCTGCCATATCTGAACGGGAAGCCGCGCTGCCGGAGAGTGTACTGCGTGAACCACAACGGGTGCGGGAAGCGGTCCGGGAGGTTGCCCGGGAAAATCTGCTGCAGGAGCGACTGCAGCAGATGGAGCGGGATATGGTTCGTGACCTGCAGAAAGAGAAAACCCTGGGCGGAGACTGACACAGGAAGATAAACGCTGATGACAACGGATAACACGAACACAACACGTAATGATTCACTGGCTGCCCGGACCGATACCTGGTTGCAGTCGTTGCTGGTCTGGTCACCCGGACAGCGGGATATCATCAAAACGGTGGCACTGGTGCTGATGGTTCTGGACCATGCAAACCGCATTCTGCATCTGGACCAGTCGTGGATGTTTCTGGTCGGGCGTGGGGCCTTTCCGCTGTTTGCCCTGGTGTGGGGGCTGAATCTGTCCCGTCATACGCATATCCGGCAGGAGGCCATTAACCGGCTGTGGGGATGGGCGGTGATTGCCCAGTTCGCATATTATCTGGCCGGCTTTCCCTGGTATGAGGGGAATATCCTGTTTGCCTTTGCAGTTGCGGCACAGGTGCTGACATGGTGTGAAACGCGCACCTGGTGGCGTTCCGCAGAGACCATGTTGCTTCTGGCAATGTGGTTGCCTTTCTCCGGCACCAGTTACGGCATTGCCGGGCTGCTGATGCTGGCAGTCAGCCACCGGCTGTACCGGGCGGAAGACAGAGCGGAACGT
>NZ_JAHZSO010000071.1:0-1322 GCF_028421345.1 Escherichia sp. S10b | reverse complement strand
ATGGGTCTTCCCCGATCATGGTGGGAAGGCTCAGAACGCCATATTCAGCTTTCCGTAGTGGAACATCACCCCCAGTTTAAAGCGCTCCCGGTTTCGGTATCCCCTGGCTTTTATCCTCAGCAGCCTGATCTTGCTGTTAAGTGCCTCCGCATTTCCGTTTGAGACACTGTGTCGCATCGCATTCAGGATCCCGTACAGCCTTTTTCCTATCGTTTTCGCGGCATTTTTCATCATGGGAACGTCACTGTTAGCCGCCAGCGCCAACCATCTCTGCCAGTCACTCCGTCTTTCCTCGCTCCATGGCCTGTTCCAGATATCCTTTGCCAGCTCTTTCAGCGCCCAGCACTGGCTCGTCAGCTTCATCTGTGCACGCAGCCACATCAGCTTTTCCTGCCGGGATTCGGTCATCCACTTATCGCTGTACTGCCACAGGAAGCGGGTTCCTTTTGCCTGGTGTCGGCTTTCAACAGGGAGGTGCGGATGTTCATTCTGACGGGTTTTATCAACTACCTCGCCCAGTTGCTTCGCCACATGGAAGCGGTCAAAGGCGATTTTCTCAACCGCACTGGGTAAGTGGATACGCGCTGCTCTTATATAGCCCGCGTTCATGTCCATTGAGAGCGTTTTGATAGCCAGCAACTGCCCATCAGTGAGCGTGCGAAGATAGCCGGCAAGACTCTCTGTGCCGCGATCATCCGTTAAGGCCAGCGCCCGACCATCGCGATCGGAGATCACCGTTATGTAACGATGTCCTTTTTTAAAGGCGACCTCATCCACATTCATATGACGGGCGGATAATGGCTTTTTTATCCGGGCAAGACCTCGCTTAACTGCCCGGGTCATAATGCCGTCAACCGCATTCCAACTGAGCTTAAGTTGCTTCCTGACAGCATCAACGGTGCTGATTTTCAGCCATGAGAGAACGAACGATTCGAATAGCAACGTATACCGGCTTCCGGGGCCAGCCCACGGAACAGGCAACGTCAGGCAGCCATGCTCCGGACACATAATTCGTGGAACATCGGCTTCAACAATAGTGGTGAACTGGCAGGTATCAAGATGGCGCCATTTACGATGACGGTGATCGTGAACAGAACAGGATTTACCGCAGGTCGGACAGGCTAGCCGGGTGTTTTCAGCGATCTCAATAGTGACAGTAACAGAACCGGCATTTTCATCGAGAGAAAGGGACTTTACCTGCCACGGATCGGACAGGTTGAGAATATGAGCGTAGAGGGACTTTTCGTCCATGGCGGTGACCTCTGGCGATTAAATACACCATTATCATGCCTTCAGCCACCACAACAAGGGAAGACCCATAT
>NZ_JAHZSO010000009.1:0-4073 GCF_028421345.1 Escherichia sp. S10b | reverse complement strand
TCGATGTTCATCGACAGGGATGAATGCAAGAAGCACACTCACATAACGCAAGCATAGTTTTGTTTTTCCGCCCCCAAAAATTGGGGGGTCTTTTTTCGCTGCATCAGAGCGTTTTTGACGCAATTTTTCACTTCAATAGTACCTTCGCACTACTAACACAAAAAAAACGCAGCAGGGAGCGTTTTAGGTGCCTTAAAATCGATTTTAGATCGTCATCTTGATCTGTTTGTCTTCCTTGAAGCGAAAATGCAGGGCTACAACCGTGCGCCCCTTTTTGATCGTCTCAACAGTTACAACCAGATCGCTTTTTTCGTTCAGTTCGGCGATGGCTGGCTTGATTATCATCTTATTCAAGTCTTTGAATTGTTGATATTTATCTTCAACGGCAAGCATGGTTCGGAAATCATCGATAGCTATCGTTCTGTCACCGGTGCTGCGGAACTGCTGGAGCAGCTCGTAAATGCGGATGCTGTAGGTGCTGGAAAGGCTGGAGACGTTCTTCACGACTACCCGCGTAAACTGCCCCTTGAGCTGTGTCAGATACGGCATGATGGCATCGGAGAAGGTGATATCTACTTTCGCCTCACCTTTGAAATACTGCGCCCGGTACTGCACCCAGCGGAACTCTTCTCGTTTTTCCTCGTTCTTGATGATTACTGACCTGTCCCAGAGGCGATCTATCGCTTCCTTGAGCCTAGCTTCAGCGTGCTGCCGTCCCATGTCAGGAAAGGCATCATGAAACTCTGCAGCCGTGATGGTCATGGTTTTTTGTTCATCCGGCGAAGGGGAATCTTCTCCGGATTTTAGGCGGCTGATACAGACCAGCAGGAAGCGCTGTTCCTGCAAAGTGAGCTTGTAGCTTGCCTCGATAAGGGCGTTTGATTTGTAAGCTATCAGATCTGACATTTCGCTTGCTCGTTGCTATTGGTGGCGTTTTTTTACTGTACGCCACTTATCATATGGGTGGAAGTTTTTTTTTTGCAACCCCCTTTTTCTGTGGATTACACCCCCAAAAGCTCCACCTTTCACCCCCAAAAGCTCCACCTTTCACCCCCAAAAGCTCCACCTTTCACCCCCAAAAGCTCCACTTATCTTGCCAGAACATCTTTAAAATCATGGTGTTACAAGACCTAAAAAGGTTTTAAAAAAAAAGATCTAAAAATAAGATCTTAAAAACTTAACGGCGAGCCTGTGGATAACTTGGGGTGCTGAAAACAAAAAACCAATAAAAACAATGCGTTGCAATAAAGCAGAATTGCAAGTTTCGAATACACCCCCTCCAACCCTGTGGAAACCCAGTATTCATGCGGGTTCAGCGCATATCACCTGCCGAAAAACCGTGCGTATGTGCTCAACCTGGCGACTGATTCACTTCCGCTTCCTCGCCCACTCGCTCGCTAACGCTCGGTCGCTGGGGCTGCGGCGAGCGGACGATACAATCACTGTTCTGGCAGCGCCTCCAGCTCGTTAATCAGCGGCAGTATGCGCGTCACATCAGCCTGTCGTGTCACCTCTGCCTTCAGGAACTGGAGTAACCAGGCACGCAACTGCACCTCCTCCGGCTTTCTGACCTTTGCCAGCAATGCTGCACCCACAACAACCTTCTGCGCTGTGTCCAGGCTCCGGCTCTTCGCCTTCAGGCGCTGTAATCTCGCCTCAGCATCAGCAATCTTCTGTTCGAGCGTTCTGCTCATGATGTAACTCCGTGCGCGATGAAAAATCGCATTTTAGCGCGTCACTGGTAGTTTAAAAACTGAGCTGGCATAATGCACGGCAAATCACGAAGTGCGCACTTATACAATCTCCACTCCGTTTCGATTGTGTGCGCCCTGCGGGGCTGAAAGAAAACTACAAAAAGGCATTACGGCAGAAATGGCGATTTATCATCTCAGCATGAAAATTATCTCCAAGAAGCAGCGGCTACAGCGCCGTAGCTTCCGCTGCCTATCGTTCCGGTTCACTGATGCTTGATGAGCGTACCGGACTGACTTACGACTACACCCGCAAAAGCGGTGTGGCTGAGGCTGTGATTCTGACCCCCGCCACCGCCCCTGCCTGGTGTACGAACCGTGCCGAACTCTGGAATGCCGTTGAGAAGGCCGAACGCCGGAAGAACTCACAACTTGCGCGGGAAATTGAACTCGCCATCCCCCACGAACTGCCGCAGGATGCCGCACGGGAAACCGTTCTCGCCTTTGTCAGAGAAAACTTTGTCAGTCAGGGCATGATTGCTGATGTGGCGTTCCATCACATGGATAAAACAAATCCCCATGCGCACATCATGCTGACCACGAGGGCTATCGGACCTGCTGGGTTCAGCGGAAAGGTCAGGGACTGGAACGACCGGACACATGCCGAGACGTGGCGGGCATCATGGGCTGACCATGCAAACAGGGCACTGGCGAACGCCGGTTATCAGGAAGAGATAGACCATCGTTCATACGAGCGACAGGGGCTTGAGAAAACGCCTGGTATTCACCTCGGAAAGTCTGCCTGTGCGATGGAAACACGCGGTATCGAAACAGAACGCGGCGAACAGAATCGTCTGATTAACAGGCTTAACCTGGAAATACAGATTTCCCGCACCGAACTCAGGAACGGAGGGCTGACAGAGCCTGCCCGCCGTGTGGCTGACCTTCTGAATATCGGGCTTCCTGACAACGCAACTTCGTACACACTACGTGACATTATCGAAGCGTTGCCGAAGGACAGTAACTCGGCATGGAAACTCACCAGTAATGCCATGTCGATGATGGCAGATATGCAGGCGACGCGCAGACGCTGGGAAGAGCTGAACACCGAACGAAAGGAAGCGATGAGCCATGCTGCCAGCCTGAAAAAATCATCGCCGTTTTCGTCCGGTTTTTCCCGTATTCCCCTGATGCAATGGGCGGCACCGGAATACCGTAGTGAGCAGGGAAAAATCCAGTCTCTGAGCCAGCAAATGGAAAAATTACGACAGCATTACCGGAAGGTGGAGAAACAGGACATTCCCGCGAGTCAGATGGCATTTGAAAAACAGTGGCAGCAGTGGGGGGAATCCGGCCTTGCAGCTCTCAGAGCCCAGTTGCTTAAACGTGAAGAGGAATTGCGCCGGAAGGAACAGGAAGATACTGAACGTAGTCGCGCGGAGCAGCTCAGGAAAAATGACAATGCCGTTATGGATTCAGGGGTGCTGAGAGCAGTCGTTACGGGGTATGGCGAGGCTCCCATGCCTGGTAACGGGGAAATGACCTGTTACCTTCTGCTTCACAACCGGAACGGAGAATATACGCTCTGGGGGAACGAGCTGGAGAAATACCGCACCAGAATCTTTGAGAGTGTTGATTTAATGCGTGACAGGAGTGGTTATATCTGTGACCGAAGCGAAATCGGCCAACGTCCGCCACTGCAACGTGTTTATTCCTCTGCAACCTTTGAGCAACTGCTGACGCAGGTTTGCCAGACATGGCCGCAACATACCCGCAATCTCCGCCAGCCGAAGACATGGCCGGAGTCTTTCTGTCTTGGAGAAGACCGCCAGCCAGCCATGCCATCACCAGCGGCAAGGAAGGTGGATTTTATGCAGGGACGTCTGCCACCGACGCTGATGCCGGTCATGAGTTCTGTCGACCGGGAAACCCGCCAGCTTCAGCTTTTGCTGGTCATGGGCGTGGATGACTCTCTGGGCGGTGTTATCCGGCTTAATGGTACGCTGTATCCCGCGTTTGCCGTTCCCTCAGCCGATAACAGGCATCTGGTCATCAGTGCGCTGACCGATAAGGGGTTACGGTATGCAGGGTATGGTGTTGCCGTAAATCACGATGCAGACAGCCACATATCACCTGCACCAGAACTGATGCAGTTTCATCTGAAAACCCGTGAGGCACCGCTTTTTGCTGCCGTCAACACACCAGAAAAACAGCCGGATCATCTGTTCCGCTCGCTGGGTTTTAATCGTACCTGGGAGGAATGGCAGCGCGAGGAAGATGCACGAACACACACCACCGAGAGGAGACATGATCGCGGTTGGTCACAGTGAATGTGAACAATATTTTGTTTTGTTTAACATCGTGTTATGTTCGTCGATGTTC
>NZ_JAHZSO010000070.1:0-1001 GCF_028421345.1 Escherichia sp. S10b | reverse complement strand
CTGGTTCTGGTGAATGCCGGTGGTGAGCCGTTTGCGGTGGTTCAGGTACAGCGGCGGTTTGCACCGGAAGCCGTCAGCCATTCACTGGCACTGGCGGCGTCACTGGACGCGCAGGGGTACAGCGTCAGTGACATCATCCATATCCTGATGGCGGAAGGAGGTCAGGCATGAGCGCACGTTCACAGGCACTGGTTCCTCTCAGCACAGAGCAACAGGCCGCATGGCGGGCGGTGGCGGAGACCGAAAAACGCCGCCATCAGGGTAACACGCTGGCTGAATATCCGTATGCGGGGGCGTTTTTCCGCTGTCTGAACGGAAGCCGCAGGATATCGCTGTCTGACCTGCGATTTTTCATGCCGTCCCTGACCGCAGAAGAACTGCACGGCAACCGTCTTCAGTGGCTGTATGCCATCGATGTGCTGATTGAAACACAGGGCGAGGTCTGCCTCCTTCCCCTTCCCGGTGATGCAGCAGAGCGCTTGTTCCCGTCGGTGCGGTTTCGTGTCAGGGAACGCAGTCGCCATAAATCCGCGCTGGTCATGCAGAAGTACAGCCGCCAGCAGGCGAGGGAGGCAGAGCAGAAAGCCCGTGCGTACCAGGCGCTGGTCGCTCAGGCTGAAATCGAACTGGCATTCCATTCGCCGGAAACAGTCGGAAGCTGGCATGCACGCTGGAGTGACCGGGTGGCAGAGCATGACCTGGAAACCCTGTTCTGGCAGTGGGGCGAGCGTTTTCCGTCACTGGCCGGAATGGAACGCTGGCAGTGGCAGGATATGCCATTCTGGCAGGTCATCGCAGAGGCTGGTATGGCGGCAAGGGTGGTCGGTCATGCTGTTCGTGAGATGGAGCGGTGGATGGTGCCGAACAAACTCCGGGAGGCAGCGTGATGCGGCAACAATCACACGGATTTCCCGTGAACGGTCTGAATGAGCGGATTATTTTCAGGGAAAGTGAGTGTGGTCAGCGTGCAGGTATATGGGCTATGATGTGCCCGGCGCTTG
>NZ_JAHZSO010000069.1:0-681 GCF_028421345.1 Escherichia sp. S10b | reverse complement strand
TCCGGACACCATCCTGCATATTATCAGCCAGCAGGCTCTCTCCGTTACGGCTGCCCTGCAGGGCCACGAACTGCGCATCCCCGCTGCCTTTCACCCGGCCTTCACCACTGAAGCCCCGCAGCCCGTTTCCGTCATCCGTGGTCAGCGGGTTCAGCCAGATACCAGCTGACTTGCCGTTACGGTCAAAAGCCGGCAGTGCCACATACGGCTGCGGATATTTGCGCCCGGGTGCAATAAACCGTGCAGGACTGTCTCCCCCGGCCAGCCCTGCCTGACGGAGAACGGCACGGCCGGCCACCACGTCCCGCAGCTCCCGCGCCGTACTGAACAGCCGCTCTGCATTCATGACCTCCCGGTCCGATTTCGGCTCTAGCACATCGTGGGCAGTTCCTTTCTGTACGGCATTGTTAATGGCATCCGTCCAGCCCTGACGGTTATCGGTATACACCTGCACATGCTGCTTCATACGCGACAGGGCCACGTAGGCTGACTCAAAGCCGGCCATCTGTTTCCGGTTACCTTCCGTGCCTTCAAGCGCAATGGCAAAGGTTTCACTTGCCCCCTGCGCACCGTGGGCGGTGATGGCATAGGCCAGGCCAATATGTTGCTCTGCCCGCTCCTGACCGGGGCGAATCACCCGGGTCTGCTGTCCGTCCGACAGCGTGACACTGTCACCGGAAA
>NZ_JAHZSO010000068.1:0-10530 GCF_028421345.1 Escherichia sp. S10b | reverse complement strand
CCACCGGCGGCAGGCTGTCCGGCGTGACGCGGTTTGCCAGCCCCTGTTCGTTGTAGGCGTGTTTCGTCTCATGCTGCCACAGCATCTCCCCCGTCTCCGGGTTCTCCACCGTCTGCCGTTCGCCCGTCAGGCGGCCTTTATCGTCATAGCCGTAGTGGACCGCCACACGGTGGCCTTCACTGGTATGGCTGATGGTGGTTAACCACCCGTGCTCATCATACTGCCACTGCTCCGCCGGGTCGCCGTTCACCGTACGGTGCGTGATGCGGTCCGACGCATCGTAGTGCCAGAGGGTGATAAGCCCCTCGTCTTCACTCTGCGTGAGTTTTCCGGTCAGGTCATAGTGGTAACGTTGCGTCCGGCCGTCAAAGCCGCGCTGCTCCGTCAGCCTGTCGACCGGGTCATACCGGAACGTGGACTGGCTGCCGTTCTCGTTGGTCAGCACAGTGATGCGCCCGGCAGCGTCATACCCCATGCTGCGCGTCAGACCGCCTTCCGTCACACTCACCGGACGCCCGCGTTTATCATATTCGATGGTGCTGCGTTTACCGTCCGGTGATACCGTTGCTGTCAGGTCGCCTGCGGCGCTGTACTCATAACGGGTCTCCCGCCCCTGCGCATCCTTCTGACTGACCAGTTGCCCACGCGGGTTATAACTGCTGTAAGTGCTGATGCCTTCCTCCCGGTGAACGGCGATTTGTTGACCGTACCGGTCGTACTCATACCGCGTCGTGTACCCCGAGCAGTCCGTGAAGGCCAGCAGTTGACCGTAACGGCTCCATGCCATCTGTTTTGTACTGCCCGTCGCGTCCTGTATCCCTGTCGGCAGCTCACTCGCCGGGTCATCATAGCTGTACCGCGTTGTCTCACCGCTGCGCGAGGTCTCCGCCGTCAGCCTTCCCTTCTCATCATACTCCCGGCTGCTGCGAAGCCCGTCCGGGTACGTCACCGACGTCACCTGCCGCTGGCTGTTATAGCCATACCGCACCGTCCTGCCGTCCGGCCCCGTCACCGCTGTCACCGCGCCCGACGCCATATGCAGCCGGTACTCCGTCCGCCGCCCCGCCGCATCCGTCTGTGCCTTCAGCCTCCCCGCCTCATCATACTCGCTGCGGGTAATGCTCCCGTCCGCATGTTCCTTCTTCACCACCCGCTTCAGGCCGCCCTCGCCCTCCGTGTACAGCACCTCCCGCCGGTTCAGGCTGTCCGTGATGGTCACACGGTCCTGCCCGTACTCAAAGCGGTAGTCCAGCCCCTCCGGGTTGACCTGCTCCGTCACCCGGCCGGTATCATCATACCGGTAGCGGCTCTCCGGCCTCCCCGCATAATGGTGCGCCACCATCCGCCCGGCGTGCTCCGCATCATAAGCAAACCCGCGCACCTGCGTCCCGCTGCGGTCATACACCGCCCGCAGTTCTCCGCTGGCCGTGTACGTGTAGCGCGCCAGCGGCGCAGTCGGCTGTTCATCCGGGTATGCCGGGTCGTGTGTCAGCCACACCGCCTCCAGCCGGATACCGTTATCCGTGCCGTATCCTGTACCGGCGGGCAGCGTGTCGGGGAAAACCAGAGAAGAGGAAGCAGAACGGGGACCGGCAGGGGAAGATAAAGACGTGGCGCGCTGTTTACGGAATACTTCCGCCCGCTGTGCCTGTGTGGTCAGCACCAGGTGAAAACGGCGGCCCGCGCCGTCCGTCACCCCCGTCACCGCGCCCGCCACATCACCCTCCGCCGCCCGGTGAAAGGCCAGCGTCCGCCCGAAGCCGTCCACCACGCCCGTCAGCACCCGGTATGCGGGCGGCGGAGGCGGCAGCACCTCGTCCGCCCCCGGCACCCGCTCCGGCCAGCTGAGTATCCACCACGGCCCCTGAAGGCTGTTTGTCGCCAGGTACACATGCGGACTCAGGCGAACATCTTCCGGCAGCACCTGCCAGAGCGCGCTTAGCGGCTGCGAACTGTGCTGCGCCGCTACTCCGCCCCGCGCCAGCCAGAGTGACTCGCTGCGGCTGTAGCTTATCTCGCCGGGAAACAGCGGCTCAAAGTGAATGCTCCTGCCGCCGCTGTCGTTGAGTATCAGGCCTTCATCGCGTATCTGTAAGCGGATATCGAAGGGCGCTTTCCAGCCGGGACCAAACACCCCCACCGGCGCGGGTGTTCTGGTCCGGTAGCTGCTGTAGGCGCGGGAAAGAATAAACGGCAGCGGGCCGGGCAGCGCAAGGTCCGTCTCGCCCGGCAGCACCTTCGCACCCAGCAGCGGGTTCACCGGGTTAGCATAGGTAATCCCTCCCGGACATACCGAACAGGCCACTCCCGTCGGCGCACCTATCAGCACCCCCGCTGAACCCTGCACAATATCCAGTCCCTTGCGGGTCATATCACCCTGCCGCGCCGCCGGTTTTCCGCCCATGAATCAATTCCTTCTGCTTTTAATATGGTTTATCTGGTCACTGCACCAGTTCCGTTTTAATTTTTTGCACCTGACTCAAAATTGCCGCATATCCGGCATTCCGGGGGGTAAATCTTTCGGCACAGGCGCATCCGGTACAGGTTGTGTGGCACCACAGTTCCAGTTAATCACTGGCGCATCACCGTTCACATCCGACTCCCCTTCCAGATGAATGTGCGTACCATTGAGAAATATGCTTCCGTCCTTCGTCAGCACCAGCCTTGCCTTACCACAGCAGAGTTCAAGATGCTCACCGGCAGAATAAACTGCTGTTTGTCCGGTGTTTTCCTTCATTGTCTTGCCCACCGAGAAGGTGACGTTATTCCCCACATTGACGCTGTAGCCCATTCCCACCATCAGTGATTTATGCAGCCCTACCTGTGAGGACTGCAACAACGCCACCGAGGTATTCATAATGCCGCCTACCGTCGTCTGGTAAGCCACACCCACCGTCAGCGCACGAATGATCCCCACCTTTTCAACCTGGTTTGATCCCACTTTGATAATCTGGTTACTGCCCACCGTTTCCACCTGGTTGACACCAACCGTCTGTATCTGATTAACGCCAATGTTCTGGATCTGGTTATTGGTAACGGTGATCGCCTGGTTGTTACCTATTTTTTCGGCATGGTTGTTTATCACATCCGTGGTGCGGTTATTCAGCACCTCGGTGTTCATGTTCTTCTGCGCGTGGATGTAGACCTGTTCTTTCCCTGTCGCATCGTCAAACTTCAGTTCATTAAACCCGCTGCCCTTATAGGTTTTCGAACGAATGGTCATCTGCGTCTTTGTTCCCGGCAGGCTGCCGGGTGTGCGGTTTTCCTGGTGGTAGGTGCGCCCCATAATGATCGGCTGGTCCGGATCGCCGTTGAGGAAGTCCACAATCACCTCCTGACCCACACGCGGTATCGCCAGGTTACCGAATCCGGTGCCTGCCCACGCCTGTGCCACACGGATCCAGCATGAACTGTCCTGGTTTGACGGGTTATAACGGTCCCAGTTAAATTTCACCCGCACGCGGCCATGTTCATCACAGAAGATTTCCTCGCCTGCCGGTCCCGTCACGACAGCGCTCTGCGGGCCGTCCACCAGCGGTTTCAGCAACGGCTGTGGTCGCCATGTTCTGTCTGCCGGGATCACCGCAAAGTGATTATTCAGCGTGGTGCCTGAACCACTGCGTCCCGGCACCGCCTGCGGCTGCTCGCCGTGCAGTTCACTTGCCACCACCTGCCATTCCCGGTTCAGGTTCGCCTGCGGATGCCCCGTCAGCGCAATTCGCCGTCCCGGCCATATCTCCGGAGAACGGCTTGTTCCGCGCGCCACTTCTGCGTTGTTTCGCCAGCCATCCATCTGCCAGCGGGCAAAGTTCTGCCCGTGGGCACCCTTGAAACGTCCGGGGTAGTCATACACTTCATACTGTGTGCGCTGGTAATCCTGGTACTGGCCTTCCTGATCAAAACGCCCTGCCCAGCCGGGTCGTTTAAAGGTGTAGTCTTTGGTCACCACGGAAGAAGGGCGGATTTGTGCGCTGTAGCGAAACTGGCTGATGCAGAGGGTGCTCACCTCGGTACGGGTGTTCGGATTCCAGGGGATCTCAAAGGACTCCGGCAGATAACGCACGGTATCGCACAGGACCAGGCTCTGGTCGGTACTTTTTTGCGCGTGCTCCTCATAAAAGAAGATGCCTTCCTCCGCCGCCATCCGGCACAGGAAATCGTAATCAGTCTCACCGTACTGGACACAAAACTCACGGGAAGGATGTGGCTCGCTGAACAGCGGGCTCCACTCGGTCACCCCGTTTTCCTGCAATATCGTGCCGAGGATGCTTTCGATGTCCTCATTCTGGAAGATACGGAAGTTCTGGCGCAGCCCTGTGCGCCACAGCGGTGGGCACACCTTCATGCTGTACAGCATCTGGTTTTTGTCGTTCTCCCCCAGTTCAAACCAGGTCACCATACCTTTCACCCGGCGCTGTACGTCATCGCCCTGCCATATCGTCAGGTAGGCCATTTTGTCGAGGATCTGCTGGAATTCAAGGGAGAGAAACTGCTGGCTGACCAGAGAGAGATCGAGGGAAAAAAGCGAAGAGAGTGACTGGTTCAGATGAAAGGAGACCACCGCAAAAGCATCCGGTGGCAGGCCGTCCACTTCCAGCGTGAAACGTAATCCGGTTGACATAGCAACCTCCGGGGTTAAGGAAAAACAGACAGTTCGCTGTTAAAGCGGCTGTGACAGTACAGTGTTACGCTTGCGTTCAGGCACGCTACCGCCGAAGTTTCCGGCAGCCGCCATCTCCCGTGAACGTAACCCCTTACTGACAACCTTTCTTTCTACGGCGTAATACAAAAACAGCATCCGGCCTGATAGCCGGATGCTGTTGGCTTAACTTATGCTTCCAGCGGTGCGCGCCAGTCGTCGGCACCGGAGGTGCCAGATTTGACGTGTTCCCATTCAATTTTGCGGTAGGCCAGTGAAACTTCGAGCAACTGGGTGAACTCGCGTTTCGCCGGGTCCTGGCAATGCGGCATATGCAGTTTCATATCGACAATCGTCGAATCAGTCAGGCGGGTAGTGAAATAATGCTCCTGTTTGCCTTCCACAGAGGTACGCCACCAGTGAAGTTCAGTGGTTGGCAGCATTTCGCCGGAGGCCAGTGCGTTGTACATCAGCGGAACCGCTTTGTTCAGCGCCACGGTAAAAATGAAAGGCTTGTGAGCACGCTGACCCGCAGGCTGACCGGACTGAGGATCGGTCGGGACAGTAACGTTATGCAGGAATTCCTGCACCAGCATCTCGTCTTCGTGCCCCTGCACATAGATGTTGCCGACAGAATCAGCGGTAAATGCACCTGCAGTAATATTTCCCTGGGTCTGACCAGTGATGGAGATATAACACGGTGTTGGCATTTGTAAACTCCTTGTTAACGTGGTTAATTACTACTTACAATGACCTGCCGTTAATCCCAGACAGGCAGATGCAGCTCACTTCACGGAACCGCATCATTTTTCAGTATTTTTTACATACAAACCGAGCTAGAATTTACGGTTGTCGTAAAAACTATTTTTAAAATCATTAAATCTCTTATTCAGCAATAACTTAATAATATATATCTGGATAACCATACCCAACTGTTCAAAGTCCGTATTGCCTCCATAAAATGGCCAAAGCTGAATCATGAATAAATATTGTATTTATCCTTTCTGAATTATCATTTTGATAATTTTTGAGATATTCCTTAAAAATACCCACTTAATCAATCACAAAACAAATATATAAACAAGCAATCATTAGATTAGCTTATGTTTAATAAAATTATTATATAATTCAATAAGATGCATAAAAAACTCTATATTTAAATTATTGCCATAATACACCTGTCGCGAATTGCACAGGTTCATACAATCTATTTAACGCTTGCAGAATACCCCTCTTTACGATCGATAAAAAGTCCTTTTCTTATTTATTTTGAAGCGTAAAATGCGGGGTGATGAAGGAGTGGTGATTTTATTTTCACCGCCATCAAGGCGGCATTTCCGATATTTTTTGCGGTACGAATATGCCGTGTTCATGGCCTGTACGAGATAACATGACGGATCACTTTTATGAGCAAAAAATTTGAAGGCAGCGTCGCGCCTCGCGAGCGTATTAATATATCGTATGTCCCAAAAACAGATGGCCAGACGGCTGAAGTGGAACTTCCGCTTAACATGCTCGTTGTCGGCGATACCGGAAATACGCAGGAAACATCCCCACTGGATGAACGTCAGGCAGTTTCCATTAACAAGCACAATTTCGGTGCAGTGATGGCTGAAGCAGCCATTGGCCTAAATTTTACTGTCCCCGCCACGCTGAAGGGAAGCACAACAGACGATGAACTGAATGTGGCGCTGAATATCAAATCACTGGATGATTTTTCACCAGATAGCGTGGCCCGGCAGGTTCCGGAAGTGAATAAATTGCTGGAACTGCGTGAAGCACTGACTGCACTGAAGGGGCCGATGGGTAACCTTCCGGCATTCCGTACCCAGCTCCAGGCATTGCTGGAAAATGAAGAGTCCCGCGAGCAGTTGCTCAAAGAAATCGGTCTGGTGAGCAATAAATAACCACCACTATTTCATTAAACAGGGTTATCCAGGCATGACGGCACACAAAAATATCTCCGGGACATACCACCTCTCTGTTGCAGACATTCTGCAGGTGGTTTACCAGGTATGTTTCAGCCCGTCCGTTGAAATCAACCAGGATGGTGTGGCTGCGCTGATTACAACACTGGATCGCCGTATCAGTGATCTATTGGATGAGATTATCCATTTTTGTGAGTTTCAGCAGAGCGCGTCGCACTGGCAGCGCGTACTTCACTGATGGCGAAAAGCCGGTTTCAGAAACACAGCTAAAACAGAAGGATTTTCAGTATGTCTTTACAGGAAGAGGAACTCGTTTCCAGTCATGCCGGGCAGCCTGAGCAGGCATCGTCGCTGCTTGATCAAATCATGGCACAGACCCGTATTCAGCCCGGTTCGGAAGGTTATGACGTTGCCCGCCAGGGTGTGACAGCCTTTATTGCCAGCATCCTGCAATCCACTGCATCTGCCGAACCGGTCAATAAACTGGCCGTGGACAGCATGATTGCAGATATTGATGAACGCATCAGCCGCCAGATGGATGTCATCATCCATGCGCCTGCCTTTCAACAGGTCGAATCGTTCTGGCGCTCACTGAAAACCATGGTGGATCGCGTTGATTTCCGTGAAAACATCAAGGTCAACGTGCTTCATGTCACCAAGCAGGAACTTCTGGAAGACTTTGAGTTTGCGCCAGAAATTATTCAGTCCGGATTTTATAAGCACGTTTATTCGTCCGGTTTCGGACAGTTTGGCGGTGAACCCATCGCTGCCGTGCTGGGCGCTTATGAGTTCAAAAATACCGCGCCTGACATGAAACTGCTGCAATACGTCAGTGCCGTGGGCGCAATGGCGCACGCACCGTTCCTGTCCTCCGTTTCCCCGGAGTTTATGGGGCTGAACTCGTGGACCGAACTGACTAATATCAAAGATCTTTATGCCATCTTTGAAGGTCCGGCCTACACCAAATGGCGCGCCCTGCGTGACTCGGAAGATTCGCGCTATTTAGGGCTTACGGCACCCCGCTTCCTGCTTCGCCAGCCCTATTCACCAACAGATAACCCTGTTAAGAACTTTAACTATTACGAAGATGTCAGCCAGAACCACGAAGATTATCTGTGGGGTAATACGGCCTGGATGCTGGCATGCAATATCGCAGACAGTTTTGCCAAATACCGCTGGTGTCCAAACATTATCGGTCCGCAAAGCGGCGGCGCAGTGAAAGATCTGCCGGTGCATCTGTTCGAAACGATGGGGCAGATTCAGGCCAAAATCCCAACCGAGGTGCTGGTCACCGATCGCCGCGAATTTGAACTGGCTGAAGAGGGTTTTATCACCCTTACCATGCGTAAAGACTCTGATAATGCAGCCTTTTTCTCTGCAAACTCGGTACAAAAACCGAAGCACTTTCCGGGAAAAGATGCAGAAACCAACTATAAGCTGGGTACGCAGCTTCCTTATCTCTTCATCATCAATCGGTTAGCGCACTACATCAAGGTGTTGCAGCGTGAACAACTGGGGTCATGGAAAGAAAGGAGCGACTTAGAAAGAGAGCTTAATACCTGGATCCGTCAGTATGTTGCCGACCAGGAAAACCCGCCTGCAGACGTGCGCAGCCGCAAACCTCTGCGCGCTGCCAAAGTTGAGGTTATGGATGTAGAAGGCGAACCCGGCTGGTACCAGGTTGCGCTAAGCGTGAGACCTCATTTTAAATTTATGGGGGCAAATTTTGAGCTTTCCCTGGTTGGCCGGTTAGACAGGGAGTAACACACCATGATACCGGATCGGGAAAGAACCACAGGTTCTCTTTTTGAGCGTATGGAAGCCTCTTCGGCCAGAAACCGGCAGGGAGGCAGTATTCATTCGCTCAGGCAATCCATTCGCCAGAACCTACGAAACATTCTTAATACCCGGTCCGGTAGTTGCCGGGGTGCGCCTGAGCTGGGCATTGATGAACCGGAAGGGGCTGAAAACTTCCGCGAATCCATGAGTCGGGCCATCGAGCAATGTATAGAACGCTATGAACCCCGGATCTCACACGCTGAAGTGCAGGCAGTGGTTTCATCCGCCTCCAGCCCGCTGGATATGACGTTTCATATTACAGCCTGGGTGACATTTAACGAAACGCATGAGGTGCTTGAATTTGATATGGCACCGAATGGCAGCCAGCATTACCGGGTGGACTGACAAATGGAATTTGAAGAACGCTATTTCCGGGAAGAACTCGATTACCTGCGCCAGCTTAGCAAGCTGCTGGCAACGGAAAAACCCCATCTGGCCCGCTTCCTGGCCGAAAAAGATGCGGATCCGGATATTGAACGCCTGCTGGAAGGGGTGGCTTTTCTTACCGGCAATCTCCGCCAGAAAATTGAGGATGAATTCCCAGAACTGACGCACGGGCTTATTAAGATGCTATGGCCTAATTACCTGCGTCCGGTTCCGGCAATGACCCTTATTGAATATACGCCGGATATGGATAAGTCTTCTGTACCGGTGTTAATCCCCCGTAATGAGCAGTTTACAACCAACGCCGGGGAAATCAGAGTTGATGAAGTGCTGCCCTCTGATGCTAAAAAGGAGGAGCCGCCTCCCTGTACCTTCACCCTCTGCCGGGATATCTGGCTGCTGCCCGTTCGCCTGGAGCAGATTGAAAACCGCAGTACGACCCGTAATGGTGTTATCAACATCACCTTTTCGGTCGCACCGGGAACGGACTTCCGCACGCTGGATCTGAACAAACTCCGCTTCTGGCTCGGCAATGACGACAACTATACCCGTGACCAGCTTTATTTATGGTTCTGCGAATACTTGCAGGGTGCCGACCTGACTGTGGGTGAACAGCATATTCGCCTGCCTGAGTTTATGCTAAAAGCTGTCGGTTTTGAGCCGCAGGATGCCATGCTGCCCTGGCCGAAAAACGTCCACAGCGGCTACCGGATCCTTCAGGAGTATTTCTGTTACCCCGATGCGTTTCTCTTTTTTGATCTTTGTGGTTGTCCGGCTTTGCCTGACGGATTGCAGGCGGAATTCTTTACCCTGCAACTGCGTTTTTCGCGCCCTTTGCCCGTGGACATCCGGCTGCGCCGCGATTCCCTGCGCCTGTATTGCGCACCTGCCATTAATTTATTTATCCACCATGCAGAAGCCATCACGCTGGACAACCGGCGGGCAGACTATCCGCTGGTTCCCAGCCGCCATTACCCACAACATTACGATGTATTTTCCGTTAACAGTGTGGTGAGCCAGGTCCAGGATATGTTCAGGAAAAAAGATCTGGGGCGTCCTGTTTCGACGCAGGCCGCGCGCCAGTGGCCAGCCTTTGAAAGTTTCAGCCATCAGATGGAATACAGCCGGAAGCGGGAAGTGGTGTACTGGCATCACCGGACCAAAACATCCCTGTTCCATCGCGGCTTTGATCATACCCTTGCCTTTATACATGCTGATGGCAGTTATCCGTCAGACGAATCTCTGCTCAGTAATGAAGTGGTTTCGGTATCGCTGACCTGTACCAACCGTGAGCTTCCGTCACAAATTCGTTCCGGTGATATCACCGGCACAACCGGTAAAAATGCGGCTGTTGCTTCATTTCGCAACATTACCCGCCCGACGCAACCACTCTGGCCGGTCATTGATGGCAGCCTGCACTGGTCCCTGCTCTCCGCCATGAACCTGAATTATCTGTCATTACTGGATACGGACGCGCTGAAGCAGGTCATCGCCAACTTTGATCGCCACGCAATCCATCATCCGCAGACGGCGCGGCTGTCACAACAAAAGCTGGATGCCATTGAGCGTCTGGAGACCCGACCCGTTGATCGCCTGTTTACGGGTATTCCCGTTCGGGGGCTGGCCTCCACGCTGTATCTGCACCCGGAGCCGTTTGTTGTAGTGGTCAAGTAATATTGGCCACGGTTTTACAGTAAAAATGGTATCTGTTCTCTGACT
Source organism: Escherichia sp. S10b (assembly GCF_028421345.1). Lineage (NCBI taxonomy): Bacteria > Pseudomonadati > Pseudomonadota > Gammaproteobacteria > Enterobacterales > Enterobacteriaceae > Escherichia > Escherichia sp. S10b. The sequence continues at coordinate 21 of NZ_JAHZSO010000068.1, read as the reverse complement.
CTTCCGGCGTCAGCCCACCGT
>NZ_JAHZSO010000067.1:0-14393 GCF_028421345.1 Escherichia sp. S10b | reverse complement strand
TCAGACGCCGGATAGATTCAAGCAAGCCAACTTGTCGTCAAAATCGGTGTTGCAAAAACGGGAGTGACCATAGATTCCGTTTTCTGAGACGACCCCATGAACGACTCCATGCAATGTCTGAATGGATTTACCGCACCCTGCCGCCTGACGAAGCGTACTGGTGCACATCTGAGCGCCTGAAGGCTCTGGCTATCCAGCATCTTTACCAGCTGGATCTGGCGCTTTCTCCACCGGACTAGTCACAGACGACACAGCAGTCTTCCTGTTTACAGGCCCCTCACCGGGGCTTTTCGTGCTGGATTTTTTCGGCCATTATGCTCATTTTTCATCTTTCACTCCTTTCGTCTTCCGGTCACCATGACGTTCTGCCGGTCGTTATGGCCCGCAATGGCCACAGTCTCTTTTTTTTACACAGAAATCCGCAAACGAATAAGTGGAGTAACCCGGAAATGAATAAAAGACATTCCGCAAAACAGTCTTACTTCACCTTTTTTATCTCTCTGTTCATTACATTCCAGAGTAGATCTTTGTCTACGGCCACTCTGTGGATAACGTAAAATGCCTTCGCGTGCAGCGGCCTCACGGCCGCGCGCTCAGAAGGAAATCAAAAGTACCTCCCGTCGCAAGCGCCGGGCCCCGTTCTCGCCAGAACCAGGCACCGCATACATACCTGACCCCTGCTAAACCGACGCCGCCCCGGCCCAAAGGGCCGGAACACCCTCGCTTTAAGAGGGATGTTGTAACTAGAAATCAAAGCAGCTGCAGTTAGCGTCGCGGCAAGCCCGCTGTACACGCTCGTAAGCGCCTCACGGCGCTAACGCGGAGATACAGCCCGTCAGCGGCCTCTGGCCTCGACGGGCTCACTCCGACCGCGCACATTAGCAATCGGAAAGCTTTAAGCGGGTATAGCTTTGCAGGGAAAGGGATGGGATTGGCAGAACCTATCAATCCGTAACGGCTGATGCCGGTTACGACGCCCCTCACCAGAATCACCCGGTTCAGCTCCGGCTGGCGTCTCCATGCCGCTTCGCGGCATACATTTACCCTTTAAAGCAGGGTTGCCTAAATCCGGGAGCGCGATAAGCTTTAATGGGTAATTTTCAATCAGGATGAGAAAAATGGATATAATTCTTCCGGGAAACAAAAGCCAGGCACGAGTCTGGGCAGAAACCATGATTAATCTGGAGGCCCGCAAACTCGTCAATACCGCTAATATTGTTGGCGCCCGACATCTGGGGGATGGATTGACGCGTCTCAAATTCATCGATGAAATTAAATCTGTCATTAATGGCGAATTTGAGCGTGCCCGGCGGGCAAAGTCTGACGAAGAGTGCATGACCTGCCTGCGTAACCTGCAGGCCGAAAACACCAGTCTGCTTGAGCAGAGCCGTCAGCTCCAGACCGGTTATGCGAAGCTATATGCCCAGATCAAATACGTCAGGGATGAAGACCGGATGGTCGGTTATGTCATCTCAGGAATTAAAGTGGTGCTGGCAGGTATGCAGGGCGTATTTGGCTTCGTGCTGACTTCCTCAATGACCCCCGTTGGCGTTCTTGCCGGGGCTATTCTGATTGTCGACTCGGCCAACACGATAACCCGTGAAGTTGGTCGTCAGTTCCTGAATGAACCTGACACGCAGGGTATGTTTGGTGATGGTGCCATGAATATCGCTAAATTCATGGGATTTGAACCGTCAACAGGGTTGGGGATATACAACGGGATCGCGCTTGCAGGCAATATCTACAGTGTCTATGGATTAATGGCCAGACCTGGAACATGGCGTCTGTTTAACTATATAAGCACCGATTTTTACCGGAAAATCGACACCATGTCCCGGGGCAAACTGACAATGAAAATTGTGGGATGGGGGGTAAAGGCTAAGGTTGTTTTCGATCTGATCACTTCTGATGACGCTGGGAAATGAGATTCCGGCGGTAATGCCATGATTTATAGGCCAGCTTCAAAGGCATGGTAATCGTAAACAGAGTGCCAAGAACAAGAATAGCCACGCCAAAGGAAATGGCATGCATCCTCGAGCCAGCCAAAAGTGTGGCCACAAAAATCAGTAACATGACTGACAGCACCCATATCAGGGCCTTAAAACGGTTTGCCAGATCGTTCAGTAGGGTATCCATCTCCGTACCCGTTTTAGCTGAACTGGCCCGCAGCCGGACAATGTCCTCTTCACTGAAGCCGTGGTTCGTCAGATCACTTTCATGGTTCATGCTTCTCTCCTTTTCCCTGCGGGAAGTTTAACATGCCCTGCGCTAATAACCAGTTAAGCCCGACCGATAACCTCTCAGGTGGTTACGGGCTATCAGCTCTTTCTCACTGATAGCCATCACGTCATCCTAAGTCAGCCAAAAGCAGACTGTACCAGACCAATAATCCCCAGGTGGCCGGCGTAAGCATAATAAAAGAAATTACGCGGCATGAAACGCCTGCGGCCCTCCGGACAGATTTGCCTGCAGAATGAAACCACTGCTAGGGGGAATGCCAGAGTAGGCAGCGTGGCCAGTAATAATGTTTCTGCGGGCATATCCAGGAGATGCGATAACCCGTTTAAACAAATCAGTGACAGCACGGCAGTGATGGCTGCCAGCCGCTGCACTCCGGGTGTATCGCTGCCAGAAACCGTTGCCATACTGATGGCCAGCGTTATTCCTGCCAGCCCGTAGCTTGCCGGCTGCAGGGGCCAAATCATGAGGGCCAGGAGCAGATATCCCGCAAACATTCCTTTCAGGCCGTGCTGGTACTGCAGGGCAATCAGCTGCGTGACGCCGGCAAACACGAACAGAATGTTCAGGGCCCACCAGGGCTGGTGATGCCAGAAGGCCAGGCTGAACACCGGCTGAGTGATGACTGCCCAGATCCACAGGCGACTGGCTCTCTTCTGCAGTCGTTCCGGGGTGCGCTGTACGTTCATCGCCCATATAAGCGTGAACAGGGGGAAGGCCATCCGGCCAAGCGCATACATCACCGGCCAGGCTGGCGACAGAAACACCGTATTGGTGTGGTCGATAATCATGGCCAGAAGTGCGAGGAGCTTGGCCATATCGAGAGCAGCGGGACTGAGCTGGCTGGCATTCCGGATTGTGGGAAGAACGTCGGGTACTGAACGATTCATGCTGTAGATTCCCCTGGCGACACGCGGTTAACAGCCAGCCCTGAACATAATGCCAGAATGCCCTGCCGGTTTGCGTTGTGACCCTGACCTTTAGTTTCTCCAGAATCTTGCGCACCGCAAATTCTGATTTATCACACAGCACGCGCATTGCGCCTGCCACATCCTTATTCTGAATACAAATACTTAAAATATGAAAATCGTTCACACCGCCCCCTTTCTTACACTCTTATTATCGGCTGCATGAATATTATATTTAGTTGAGCAGGAAAATTCTTGATAAAATATTCATATTAACGTTATAAATTTTAGTTAATTTATCAACTCATTTCATATGAGTGACGAACGTTCATTAATTATCTGTATTGTTTGCTGAAGTCTTTGCCCTGACCAGAGCAAAATCCGCACAAATAGATTTTGCGGCAGGCTTCCACCCTTTAGCCCATTCCTCGTTCATACGGCCTTCACTGACAATTTTCAGGGTGATGGCATAAGGGGTGCGCTGCAGTTTCTTCGACAGCCAGAGTATATGATCATCGATTCTGTCATCCGAAATATCAGCAATAATCGAATGAATAAGGTCCAGGTCCTCCGGTGCCCACGGTTTTCCTGAACGCGGAAACACTTCATCCGGAAGGCGTGGTTTTTTTCTTTTCTTCTTTTACCTGCGTTTTAGCTTCTTTTTCCGCAGTGATGAGGCGCTGTCGTTCCGTTAAGCCTCCCAGAATTGCAACCGTCCTGACCATATTTTCACGCTGCTCACGCGTAATATTTACTTCACCACATATAATGGCATTTAAAGTATCAACAAGGTTTTCCAGCTTGCTTTCTGTTAATTTTAACGTCATTCAGAAATCTCCTTAATCATTATTCTTTTTTAGCCCATCCTGATGCAGACTACGCCAGCGCCAGGGCTCTGTCTGACCTGGTTCTGACCAGAGTCCGACTGACTGACGGCGGGCTTCAGCCTCCAGAACAGCGTAGTCTGGCCGGGCGGGTTTTCCGTGGTAGCGGTATGTCCAGGCCAGGCCTTTGCGTATCTGTTCGGCATTCACAGCCGTCACGCCAAGCCACAAGGTGCCGAGCAAACGTCCATAGCGATCCTTATCACTTCCGGTGACGCTTACATGCCGCTGAGCCACCATCGATGAGAGTTCCTGACGGGAACGCTAGCCAAAGGGCTGACTCTTTTCCGGCGCATCGATGCCAGCCAGGCGAATGAGCGTCAGTTGTTTTCCCGGCTCAAGCATCTCAACGGTATCACCGTCCAGGACGCGCACAATCCGGCCACTGATATCTGCACTGGCCGAAAACGACACAACGAACAGGACCAGCGAGCAAAACTTCCGTTTCATTATTCGTTATGCAAAAAAATACGCTGATGCAGACAGCCTGATAGCGGTCATCGTTGCTCAGGCGATGAATCATGGTCATCACGTGATGGCACGAACCAGCGATATTCCGTTCCATGTTCTGGAAACAATGTACGAACAGTACCTTCGCCTGGCGTCGCTTCTCACAGCCAAAGAATGCATTACAGATACCGTTAAGGAACTGCCGATTTTCCCGCTCTATTCGTTTGACCCGGAAACCCTTTATGGTGCCGTTGACGGGCAAAAATTTGGCGTTGAACGACAGACAGTAAAGCCAGGTATTCGCGTAAATATTTCGGCTGCGGTAAAGGTATGGTAGCCTACATGCTGCTGTGTAACCACATCCCGATCTATGGCTATCTGATTGGTACAAATGACTATGAAGGTCACCATGTTTTTGATATCTGGTATCGCAATACCTCAGAGGTGAAACCCACAGCCATCACCGGTGATATGCACAGCATCAACAAAGCCAACTTTGCGATCCTGCACTGGTTTGGCTTGTGCTTTGAACCTCATTTCACCGACCTGAACAGGCAGCTGCAGGTGCTGTACTGCACCAGAGAACCCTCGATGTCTGATTCAGCCCGTCGGGCAAATTGACCTGGACCTTATCACCCGGGGAAAAAAGCAATCTCGAGCGTATTGTCGCCACGCTAGGACTGAAGGAAATGACGCAGGGAACGCTGTTCTGCAAACTGTGTACTCACACAACAACTAACCCGACAAGACAGGCAGTATTTGAATATGACCGGCTTGTTCGCAGCATTACACGCTGAAGTATTCGCGAGATCCGCAGCTGGAACGCGATATACGTCGCTCCCAGAACCGGATTGAATCGTATCACTAGCTGCGCGCTGCAGTCGCCAAAGTCGGTAGAAAGAAGGAGCTAACCGGGAAAAATGACCTTTAAACGGAAATCTGCAATCAGTGCGGGCAGTTGATCTGCTACGAGAGCGTTTATTACAACTCCGAGATCCTTTCACGATTACTGGAACTGCTGGAAGCAGAAGGCAACAACAAGGGTATTGAGGCACTGACCCGGATATCACCGGTAGCCTGGCAGTATATTTTATTGAACGGGCATTACACCTTCAAGAGTAACAATGAAATTATTGACCTAGATGCACTGGTTGCGGGGCTGAAACTGGGGTAACGGAAAAATCTGGGGTTCCGGCTAAGAACACCTATATCAGTGATACCAGGGAACTTAATACGGAAGCTGCAAAGGCGTACACGCTAAAAGCACCTCTGTGTTCATGTGCGAGATTGGGGTGAGTACGTCGAGGTTAGGACTGCTGACGGACTGTATCTCAGCATTACCGGCAGCAGACGCAGACACAGGAAGAGATGCTCGGGCGCTATATGAGTCATATCCCGGCAAAGAATTTTAAGAAGGTCCGCTACTATGGCTTCTTGTCCAACCGGAAACGGTGCGAACTGCTGCCAAAAGTGTATGAGGCTCTGCAGATGGAGGCGCGGAAATAAACGGAGCAGCCGGGCTTCGCCGCGTAAAGGGTTCCTGCACACGGATCCGAATAAATGCCTTCTGTACGGCAATCGGCTACGCTTCAGCGGTGCATAGGCTGGCTGACACGCCACGGAGTTAGTGGCAGATGCACAGCATTGACCGGAAACGATGGCTTCTGTCACATGTCACAGGCTGCGGGATAAGTGAGTCTGAAAAACGTCTTTCAGGCTAGAAATGCACCGAAAACCACATTTTATCGGCACAAATTGCATTAGCACCCAACGATACCATTCATGGTAAGGATATTTTTAATAACGATGATTCATTTTCCTAACCATCAAGAGGCTGGTGTTTTATATTTCCCATCAAGTTGAGCCTGCATTTTCAGCCAGAAATTTTCTTGGCAACGATTATAAAACTGCTTTTTCTGCGGTGAAATGGCGTATCCGCCATCATGTACCACATCATAACTGACCCAACACTCATGACAAACGTCATTCGATTGGAAGGTTTCGGATTCCATTCTATATAAAATCTGAACGTCATTATTAAACACGTAAAGGATTTCGCACTCTTCTATCGTGTTTTCCCCTTCAGAGAATCGCTTGAGGGTTTCCGTTTTATTGACCGTTTTTACCGATGACGGCAGTGCATGGATAGCACAAAGGTATGTGTAAAGTCGATGCATGGCAATCTGCCTCCAAACTTGTCACTGTCGGAAATACTTTCCCAAGAATAAAGCAAATGCTTGTTGGTGAAAAGACGAAAGGGCAGCACTCAGGAGTCCCTAATATAAACTGCCGAGCAGTGCGCATCCAGTTATTTGAATGCCGCTTAGCGGCATGGAGGTGCCAGCCAACGCTGAATATAGCTTTATTGGTGATTGGCACCCTAACCCGGCGCAGCCTGTTACAGGTTTGATAGGTTCAGCCAATCCATCCCTGTACCCTGCCAGACATAAACCTGCTAAAAGCGATACAGAAGCTTTTGTGAGCCGTCGGAGTGCTCATGACAAGGCGAAGCCGCAGTCGGGGTGTATCTCCGCGTTAGCGAGCCGTAAGGGCTGCTTACGGGCGTGTTATTCAATACCTTCAGTGATATATCCTACAGCAACTCAGGACTCTAGTTACAACATAATCCATCACAGGCAACGCGCCTGCTTTTGGCTCCCCTAATACCTGTGTCTTCAGCCAAGATGATGACAGTTATCGGGGGGCATTCAGGTTCCGTTAAATCCCGTTACCTGTTCCTGAATGTTTGAACGGACATGTCCTGTCTCTGTTTGTTTTCGGAAGCCCGCATTTCTTCCGAAAAACCATTTTTTTGCTACCCGCCTGACTCACCACAAGCAATAAGTCTGGAAACCCGAGGGGCACAGCATGCTGCGCCCCTACGTATTATCTTCTGCCGCTTCTTTCAGTAACCATTCGCTAAATATTTCCATCGCCGGGGTCATTGCTTTCGATTTTAAATGGGTTAACCAGTAACTGCCCATATTGATTTCGGTAGCAAATGGGCGCACCAGCTGCGCGGTGGTTAGCTCCCGGACAAACATTTTCGCTGGGGCTAATGCCACACCGCCGGAATGGATAGCGCTCTCGATCATCAGACGGGATGAGTCAAAGATGGCGCCATTCACTCTCACAGCCTGCAAGCCAGCGGCAGCAAACCAGTTTTCCCACTCTTCAGCACGGTAAGAACGCAGTAAATCCTCTTGCAGCAGATCGGCTGGGGTAACGAGCCGCTTAGCCGTAGCTGGCGTGCACAATACGGTCAGCGGAGCATTAAACAGCATCTCGTTATGGGTTGATGGCCACAAACCCGTGCCAAAACGGATGGCGAAATCAAGCCCTTCGGCGGCCAGATTAACAACGTTGTTGTTGGTGCGCAGCCGCAGTTTGACAAAAGGATGCTCTTGCCTGAACCGATCGAGACGTGGTAACAGCCAGCCCACGGCAAAAGTGCCGACGGCAGCCACGGTAAGCACCTCCTGGAACTGCCCCCCTTCAAACTGCCGGAAGGCTTTTTCAATATGGCCAAAGGCGTCGGTTAACACGGCAAACAGCGCCCGTGATTCCTCTGTCATTTCTAAACCACGGGGTAATCGTTTAAACAGCACCATGCCCAGGCGCTCTTCAAGCAGCCGAACCTGTTGGCTAACGGCAGCCTGGGTAACATAGAGCTCCAGCGCTGCCCGAGTGAAACTCAAATGTCTGGCAGAGGCTTCAAAAGCACGTAGAGCATTCAGGGGAGGGTTAGAACGCATAGGTATTATCCAAAAGATTTTCTTTATGTTAGAGAAAATTCTTGTCGCTTGTCAATAACGGTCTAAAAGAAGATAGTTCTCGCCATCTGCAGAACAACCCGCTGAGTTAATCCATTTTATGTGAGGCAAAACATGGTTAAAAATACATTACGTCAAACCACCCTGATGGTCGCTACGGTTATGCCGCTGCTGTTCGGTAGCGCACCATTATGGGCTCAATCCGCTAATGCCAAAGCGAATATTCAGCAGCAACTGTCCGAGCTCGAGAAAAACTCCGGTGGCCGCCTTGGCGTGGCGCTGATCGATACCGCCGATAATTCGCAGATCCTGTATCGTGGGGATGAACGTTTTCCCATGTGTAGCACTAGCAAGGTGATGGCGGTGTCGGCGTTGTTAAAACAGAGCGAGATGGATAAAAATCTTTTGGCTAAGCGGATGGAAATCAAACAATCCGATCTGGTCAACTACAACCCGATCGCCGAAAAACACCTGGATACCGGGATGACCCTTGCAGAGCTCAGTGCCGCCGCCATCCAGTACAGTGACAACACGGCGATGAACAAGATCCTTGAGCATCTTGGCGGCCCGGCAAAAGTGACAGAGTATGCGCGTACTATTGGTGATAAAACCTTTCGTCTCGATCGTACCGAGCCTACTTTAAATACTGCCATTCCCAGCGATAAGCGTGACACTACCTCGCCGCTGGCGATGGCAAAAAGCCTGCAAACCCTAACTTTGGGCAAGGCGCTGGGTGAACCACAGCGTGCTCAACTGGTTGAATGGATGAAGGGGAACACTACCGGCGGAGCCAGCATTCGCGCAGGTCTGCCAGCCACGTGGGTGGTCGGTGATAAAACCGGCAGTGGTGATTACGGTACCACTAACGATATCGCCGTGATTTGGCCAGCGAACCACGCACCGTTGGTGTTGGTAACCTATTTCACTCAGCCACAGCAGAATGCAGAAGCCCGCAAAGACGTGTTGGCTGCTGCCGCTAAAATTGTCACCGAAGGGCTTTGAATCAGGGATATGCACCGCGTATCTGCGCCGGGATTTCGACTGACTAGTCCTAGCATAGGTTGACACTTTTATGCCTGTAAAACGCCTGATGCACCGTATCGGGCGTTTTGTATTTTAGTGCCTAGTGAGGCTGAACTCTGTTGTAAATTGCTATTGATTCCCTCACCATCTTTCTTGCCTGCTACAGATCTGCCGGGCGTGACAGCAAAAACTTCGTCTTCAGTATCTCGTTGACCTTTTCCGCCAATGCGTTCTGATAGGCTTTGTCGCATTAAGGGTTTCGCGCACATTTCCACGATAATGCTAACGTGGTCGGTAAAAATCTTTTATTTTCATTATATTGACCTTTTAAAAAAACCGACTGCCGACATTCACATTTTCGACTCTTCGATGATTTTATTGACCGTGGAACGTGCGATACTTATCATCTTTGCTATTTCTGTCGCTCCGGTTTCCTTTGACCTTCTCCCCGTTGATTCATACACACCGATGATAGTAATGTCTTCATATTGACGCGCTCCCAGTATGTGATCCATTCATAATTAGGAATATCCGGCTTCTGACCCCGCCCCCGAATATGCTCCAGTCATAATCAGGAATAACCGGCTTCATGTTGGTTACATATTCTGGCAACCGACAGATTTTTCTGCAAATTCGGACGGGGTCATCCATCCCAGAGTAGAATGGGGACGCTTCTGGTTATAGTGTATGCGCCAAGCCTCGATTTTGGACCGGGCATCTTCCAGCGACATGAACCAGTTTTCATTCAGGCACTCCTGCCGTAGCCTGCCATTGAACGACTCCACAGTCGCATTGTCCGTTGGGGTTCCCGGGCGTGAGGATCTTTAACCAATTCTGCCCATTCGACAGCGTCTGAGAGCATGTGTCCTCAGCAACTATAAGAGAAAGATAATGAGAGCCAGCATTTGAGCGAAGATTGTGAAGGTATGTGAAGCTAAGACAGCGGCAAAAGGGGATGATGTTGGCGTGTCATTTTATGCTTTTTTTGCCAACAAGAATGATGACCCGGAATTACTCATGTAAGTAGCCGAATGGTGGATCATGGAGATGAAGCTGGATCACTTTGAAAAAGCCTGAAAAATCATATCCCTTTTGTAATATAGTTGTAACTTAACTACTCCACTGCTGACAGAGTTTTCCTTTGCAGTAACTGAAATCGTACATATCAGAGAGGGACTGTAACCTGTCGCATCGGCTGTTTCGCGGATACTTAGTTTTTTAATACAGAACTTTCTCGTACCGCTCCTAGTCAGCCTGTTTACCCTGATATTTCCACATATTATGTGCGTGTTTATTCCGCGAAGTGAGGATGAAAAAAGCATTACGGCGTAAGCCGTAATAATCTCTCACCCTGCCAAGCTTGAACAATCCCAATTTAAGCCACGAAGAAGGTTATGTGAGTCGTCGGAGTGGTCCAGAGTAAGCCTTAATCGGGGCGTATCTCCGCGTTAGCGTGCCGTAAACCGTCCGATCGCAGTCAGTCGTGAAAACAGCCGCTGAACGCCAGTACGCGCATGTAAACCGTCAGATACTGCTCGTTGAGATTGCGCAGGAAATCAGCGACCAGCGCATCAACCAGCGCGGGACATCCGTCGTGATACTTAACTTCCAGAGCTCGAATATGCAGGCGCAAGTCGCTCATGGTGCTGGATAGCGCAGCCAGATCGTCACGCAGTTGTATATGTCCCTGATAATTTATTACGAAGCCTACGGCAGATCGTCGTTAGCGGCCGGGTACTGCTCCAGCAGTTCGTTACCGATATACCCAGAGCCTGTACGCCTCGCCCTATAAGGGGTCGTTTGCGGGAGGGGGCGGAATCCTACGCTAAGGCTTTGGCCAGCGATATTCTCCGGTGAGATTGATGTGTTCCCATCCGAGCGGCGAAACATGGGCCAAGAGATCGGGCGATAGCAGCTTTCCATCGCGTTTCTGGTTTGCAACGACCTCGCCGAGCTTCATGGTGTTCCAGAAGATGATGATGGCGGCGAGCAGATTCATGCCGGCGATGCGGTAATGCTGGCCTTCGGCGGAACGGTCGCGGATTTCACCGCGGCGGTGGAAGCTGATTGCCCGCTTCAGCGCATGATGAGCTTCGCCTTTGTTGAGCCCGATCTGGGCACGCCGTTGGAGTTCGGCATCCAGAATCCAGTCGATCATGAACAGGGTGCGCTCGACGCGACCGACTTCCCGCAGGGCTGTCGCGAGCTCGTTCTGCCGCGGATAGGAGGCGAGTTTCCGCAGAATCTGGCTTGGCGCGACGGTCCCGGCAGCAATGGTGGCGGCGATGCGCAGGATGTCGGGCCAATTGCGCTCGATCATGGCTTGGTTGACCTTTCCGCCGATCAACGCTCGCAGGTGCGCCGGGGCGGCCGACGGATTGAACGCGTAGAGCCGTTTGGATGGCAGGTCGCGGATGCGCGGAGCGAACCGGTAGCCGAGAATGGCACATGCGGCAAAGACGTGATCGGTGAAGCCGCCCGTGTCGGTGAACTGCTCGCGGATATGGCGTCCAGCATCGTTCATCAGCAGGCCATCGAGGATGTAAGGCGCTTCGCTTGCCGTTGCAGGAATCACCTGGGTTGCGAACGGCGCATATTGGTCGGAGACGTGGCTATAGGCTTTCAGGCCCGGGGTATTGCCATATTTCGCGTTGACCAGGTTCATGGCCTCACCTTGCTCTGTAGCGACGAAGAACTGTCCGTCGCTCGAAGCCGACGTGCCCATGCCCCAGAACCGGGCCATGGGTAACGCTGCCTGTGCCTCGACCACCATGGCCAGCGCCCGGTCATAGGCTTCGCCCTCGACATGCCACCGTCCAATGCGGATCAATTCCCAGAAGGTGTGGGTGTTTGTCGCATCCGCCATTTTGCGCAAGCCGAGGTTGATCCCTTCCGCCAAGATAACGTTCATTAGCCCGATCCGGTCAGCGCAGGGTGCTCCTGTGCGCAGATGGGTGAACGCTTCGGTGAAGCCGGTCGCCGCATCCACCTCCAGCAGGAGATCGGTGATGCGCGTGGGCGGGATCTGCTTGTAGAGATCGAGCACCAGATCTTCGGCGCCTGTCGGCGCGGCGGCTTCGAGTTTCTCGATATGCAGAACGCCGTTTTCAATCGACCCGCCCGGGATCGTGCCTGCGCGAGCGGCACGGCCAAGCTCGCGCAACCGCATGTCGAGGCGAGCTTGCCGGTCTGCCAGCCATTCCTCCGGCCGCAATGGCACAGCGAGACGACCGCCTTCCGCGATGGATTGTGCCGGAACGAGTGCGTGTTTCAGATCGCCATAGCGCCGGGACCTAGTAAGCCAGACATCTCCGGAGCGGAACGCATCGCGCAGATGGAACAGCACCGCGATCTCCCATAGGCGAGCGTCGCCAGCCCTCTGGGCCCGAAGGTGGCGATGCCATTTCGAGCTGGGCCGCAAGAAGCTGGTCATCGCGGCATCGTTCAAACCGGTACGAAGGGCCGTCACCGCTTCCAGAAGCGGCAGTGCAACGGGCGCAGCTCGCAGATCGAGCAGGCGCAACATGCGTGGAGCGTATCGGCGGAAGCGGTGATAACCGTCGAGCACATGATTGAGCGGATCGTCGGCCATGGTGGCGGTCAGCCTGGTTGCCATTGCAACAAGGGTTTTTAAGCCGTCCCACCCTGACCCACTCGCGATGACATCGCCCAGCGGCTGGCCATCATCCTGTGCATCGACCAGGGCGCCCCCGATCTCGGCGAAGGATTTCAGGGTGTCACGCACCACCCCCGCTTCGTCTGCGACCTTTGCATGGCAAATACGCTCCGAAGCACGGTAGAGACGGCCGACGATCCGGTCGTGGGTTTCGACCACTGCGTCGGCCAACATCGCCTGCCATTCCGAGACGCAAACAGCCAAGATCGCAAGCCGCCTGTCCTCCGGGAGATCGCGCATGCCGTCGGCATAATACCGTTCACCCTGCCTGCGCAGACGAGTCACCCGATGGGCAGGAACGCCGGCAAGCAGATCCTCGGGGAGATCGATGCGTTGCAGATATTCGAGCCGGTCGAGCAGCCGGTTGGCCGACGAAGAGTTCGAGCCAGGCTCGAACTGGCGCAGCCACACAAAACGGGTCACCCGATCATCAGCCGTCTCCTCGAGCAATGCCAGCAACTGTTCTCGGATCGACATAGGCAGCCGACTGGCGATCCTCGTCTCGATGCGTCGCTCGGCATCGACGAGAGCCGCGGCACAAAGCCGCTCGATCGTGGATGTCGCGGGAAGGACAGTGCGGGTGCGTCGGCACTCGGCTACGAAGCGACGGGCGATATCCTCGTTCGACACCGCCATCTCCGCTTCTCGGAACAACCATTCCTTCAGCTCGCTCGCACCACGCCCGGAGAAGGTGCGGAAGCCGTAGAGCCCCCGTAACTCGGCAAGATGCTCGTGCCGTGTTTCCTCGCGGGCAGCATAGTCTACGAGATCGTCGGCACCCAGGCCAAGCTGCGCTCCGATAAATTCGATGACCTCTGCAGGGATCAGTTCGCCTGGAGCCAGCACCCGGCCGGGATAGTGCAGGACACACAATTGCAGGGCGAAGCCGAACCTGTTGTGAACGCGCCGACGCAGCCTGATATGCCCAAGGTCTTCATCACTCAGCGTATAGTGCTTGAGCAAATCCGTCTGTGAAGTCGGCAAGCGCAACAGCGCGTCTTTCTGCCGATCGGTTAGAGTGACGCGACGCGGCATACATGTTCCTTTTTCAAAATCTGATAGCGTTCAAGACGCTTTATTTATGAAGCTGGTTGAGATACATTTCCAGAGGTCAATGCAATCGTGGCCGAAGCGCCGCCTCAAACCAACGTTTGTGATACATGCTGATCGGATATGCCCGCGTCTCCAAAGCCGATGGCTCGCAGTCTCTCGACCTGCAGCACGACGCCTTGCGCGCCGCAGGTGTCGAACGGGACAATATCTATGATGATCTTGCTTCCGGCGGTCGTGATGATCGCCCTGGCTTGACTGCCTGCCTCAAGTCATTGCGTGACGGCGATGTGCTGGTGGTCTGGAAGCGGCACTGTTGCAAATAGTCGGTGGTGATAAACTTATCATCCCCTTTTGCTGATGGAGCTGCACATGAACCCATTCAAAGGCC
>NZ_JAHZSO010000066.1:0-2455 GCF_028421345.1 Escherichia sp. S10b | reverse complement strand
AAACTGGGTTTGTTGAAGTCGAGATCTATGTGGGAAACAGGAAACCAATAACGCAGAACGATTGAAGCGTTATTCCCGTAATAGCACAAGAAATCCGCCCTACGTTGATTGTGACCACTCTAACGGGCCAGCTATTGATGAAATAGTTAAACGATCGAAAGACATCCTAAGTACATCGCATCTCCACACCGTGAAACTACGGGACTACCTAAACTGGATTTATACCCAGCATGGTAGCGGAGTCTCCATAGTACTCAAGGTCGGCCTGTAATGGGCTACGGCAGTCCGCATTATACGGAAGCAGCAAAGGTATAAATCAACCGGAAGGGAGATGAAAGCCTCACAGTGCTGCGGGGAAGGGAGACAGTTGTTAGATACATCAATCTCTAAGAGGAGGGTTAGCCAATGCTGCCTGATGAACTTGAGAAAAGATTAGATGGAATTGAGGATGCTTCAAAAAAAGGGTATCCAGTACGTAATCTATACAAAATTGCGTGTGAGCCCGGACTGTGGCTGCAAGCCTACGTGAATATACGGGCCAATGCAGGTGCACTGACTCAAGGTGTATCAACAGATACCATTGATGGCTTCTCTATCGAAAGAGCAGAGAAGCTGGCAAAAACATTGCGGAGTAGAGAATACGTAGCGAAACCTGTACGCAGAGTTCAGATCCCAAAAAAGGACGGAAAAACCAGACCGCTGGGGATTCCAGGTGGAGACGATAAACTGGCGCAAGAAGTAGCAAGAATTATTCTGGAAAGGGTTTATGAACCAGTATTCTCTGAACACTCTCATGGATTCAGACCAAAACGTTCGTGTGAAACTGCGCTCAGATCTATTCGTCCAGTCTGGAACGGAGTTAAATGGATCGTGGATGTTGATATCAAAGGTTTCTTTGACAATATCCCCCACAAACTATTGCTGAATACACTGGCAGAGAAAATTAAGGATAAGAATTTCCTGAAATTAATCGAACAGTGGCTGAAGGCAGGATATGTGGACAATTGGAAATACCATCGCTCATATTCTGGCACGCCACAAGGTGGGATAATTTCTCCCTTACTGGCAAATATATACCTCGACAAACTGGACCGTTTTGTAGAACAGAACTTAATTCCTGCATATACAAGCGGTACAAAACGAAGAGCGAATCCAGATATGAACAGGCTGGCCCATAAGATTCATAAACTACGAAAGAAAGTAGACGGTATGGCAACTGATTCTGAATCAGAAAAAGAAGCCATAAAGAAAGAAATTGAACGACTGCTTGAAGAAAAACGTTCTATACCATCTCAGGTCATGAACGATCCAAACTTCAGGCGTATGTACTATGTTCGATATGCTGATGACTTCGTAATTGGTGTCATCGGCTCGAAGAAAGATGCTGAACATATATCAAGACAGGTCAGAAACTTTATTACTACTTCACTGGGATTGGAAGTTAATGAAGCAAAGACCAGGATCCGCCATATCTCAGAAGGAGTTAATTTTTTAGGCTATGAAATCAGACAGGCAGATGCAAAGAAATTGCTGAAGCAGAAAATGCAAGGGCGGCACGCTCTCCGGAGATCCACCACAGGAATTGTGCAGCTCTTCGTTCCTGACAATATAGCCGCTAAATTTTGTCACCAAAAGAAATATGGCTGTTATGAGAATGTGAAGGCTGTACATCGTTCAAGTCTACAAAATCTCAGTGAAGCTGAAATTGTTCTGACTTTCAACGCGGAAATGCGCGGATTGGCGAACTACTACAGTCTGGCGCTGGACATGAAATATAAATTATCAAAATTATATTTCATATGGCAAATAAGCCTTTTTAAGACCCTAGCGAATAAACGACGTAGTTCAGTGAATAAAGTCGCCAAATCGCTACGGCAAAATAATGGAGATCTGGCTATTACCGTTCAGGCCAAAAATGGATCCCGAAAGATTGAGGTTTTCAAACTCAAACATGTCAATCGCAACCGAACAACGATTGTCGATACGGAACCGAGAACCGCACATATCACAACCCGCACAACAGAGATCATGCGTCGATTAGGGGCAAGGATCTGCGAGTATTGTGCGAAGACTGGGCGCTGCGAAGTACATCATGTCAGAAAGCTAAAAGACCTGAAGAAAGGTCGTAAGGCCGGATATAAACCCAGCCTGTGGCAACTAATGATGATCGCACGCCGCCGGAAAACGATGATTTTGTGCGCAAGTTGCCACGACAAGTTACATAGCGGAAAACTACCCGATCTGAGACAGGAAAAGGGAAGAATACTCCTGCAACCACCTGTCTCAAGTGGGGATTCTGCTAAATGAGTTTATCCCCAATAAGCTAGCAATGGAGAGCCGTATGCATTGAAAGGTGCACGTACGGTTCGGAGGGGGGGTAACGGTGATCTAACTCAAGATAAGCAGGACATATTCGCCATTTATCTTGAAAGACCACACGTACCCTACCCTACCG
>NZ_JAHZSO010000065.1:0-4254 GCF_028421345.1 Escherichia sp. S10b | reverse complement strand
AGGGACAGCTGATAGAAACAGAAGCCACTGGAGCACCTCAAAAACACCATCATACACTAAATCAGTAAGTTGGCAGCATCACCCTTCAAACGAAAGGTCTTTATTTGCTGTCTGTATTCTGAAGAGTCCAAGGAATCAAACTTGAACAACAAAAATAGGTTATATGAAAGCATCATCATTTGAAACACGGCTTCATTCGCCCAAAATGACTTTAGCAAGAGATGACCCACCGCCATGTCGTATTTGGCTTCTTTGATATAGTTTTCAGCATTACCACGCTTTTCATAGTATATAACTACTTTTTCAGAAAGCAAGGTAGTATTTGTTACAAAGAAAAAGTAGTCGTATTCGGAACCTTCTAAAAGTGATAATTGTGCTCTTTCTTTTTCTGGTTTCAGTACGCGAGATACGACAAATCTTCTGTCTTTTTCCCATTTAACTAATTTTGTATACAGTTCTGTAGTTTCTCTACCTTCTTCTCCTTTAACGAATACAATTGATGAATTCGTTGCTTGTGAGGTGAGTGTAGAATAACTTTTGGCTTTAATTAAATATTTGCATCCAAGAGATTCTATCGTTTCGATAATTTTTTCATCAAAGTAGCCACTATCCATTCGAAATAAAATTTCTAAATCGTCTGATTTGATGTTAGCAACAATTTCTTTGATCATTTCCGCAGCACCGTTTGCAGTGTAAGTATTGCCACTTCTTACAAATCCGGTAACATATGCTTTTAATTCGTCGCAAAATGCAAATTGGATATTGTAGCATCGGTTTCCCAGTTTCTTAGGATTATATCCTTTTGACGCACCTTCTTGATGACCTTCTACGTTAATTACACTACTATCAATATCAATCGTAATGGATGTCAATTTACTTTTAGTGAGCAGTTTTTTAAAGACTTTAAAATTAATGTCTCTAAACATTTGGGTTGTCTTGAAGTTGAAGTTTCCTAGAAACCGTGACACTGTTTCAGGTTCTTTTACGGAAATATCAAACTCGTTGACGAGGGGATCATTTTGAAGTAGCTTTAGACGTTCTAACTTATCAATGCCAATGAAGTGACCGCAGAGCATGGTCTTTATATGATTCATCTTGATTTTATTTGTTGAGTCATTATCAAATACGAGGTCATTTTCAATAAAATCAAAAATCCCATTGCTTTTTGCATTCTCAAGGAGCAGAAAAAGACCTGCATTTGATGTTAGATTCTTAGCTTTGAAATCAATTTTATTAATCATAATTAGAACCCCTTTTTACTACTTTTCTTACTATTATTTTACCATATATCGAGTCATAAAAGCTGATAATTTAACATATTTTTGAGCACTTTTCTTTCACCCAATGGGTGAAAGCTGAATTTCGAAGGAATGCATATTTATCAAGGCTTTGATTATGCTTTTTGAAGTACTGACGTAGAATCTAGGTTATCAACATAGGTGTTAGCCACATCACTGATGATGTCCTCGCTTAGGCGATAAATTTTCTTTGTATAGCGCCAGTATATAAAACACAAAATACTGTGTGGTGACGATAATTCGTTTCCATGAAATAAAGATTCTAGTTTAGAAGCCAGTTCTTCATTTTTTTGTTGGCTCTGGAGACGACTCATTAGTATGCGTTCTTCATCTTTTCTGTCGATAAATAATAATGGATTGTCGCTGCGTTTTTTATTTCGGCATGCAAAGATTTGCTCTTCAAGCCCAGGGATTGTGTTGATGACTTTTTTTATCTTTTTCAGGAAAATAGGTTGTTTTAACTGCGACATTTCCATCTCCTAAGGGGATTCTTTTATTAACTAAAATCAGCATAACATGCGTTGTTGTGAAGTAGAGAACCATGTATTGGGTTGGTTGTTAACTTCAAAAACAACGCTGAATCATTCAAATAATAAAAGGATTGTTACAGATACGAAAGTCGTTAGAATAGCTGCGGGCGCTTGAGGCTGTATGCCGAAAGCGTTTTGTGGACGGTATACAGCAGAAAGCCCCTGGAGATTTTTTTATCAATCAACCAAGGGCTCTACTGTAATGCCTCAACAACATTATAGTAGCCCGATAACCGCCGGAAGGCAATGGAGGGGCTATGATGCCACAGCGAACGTTTTTAATGATGTTAATCGTCGTCTGTGTGACGATTCTGTGTTTTGTCTGGATGGTGAGGGATTCGCTTTGCGGACTCCGGCTCCAGCAGGGAAACACAGTGCTTGTGGCAACGTTAGCCTACGAAGTTAAACGTTAACGGGCAACACGGCGGCAGGTTTTCTGCCGCCGCTTTGTTGCGAAGGCTGACCTCATTGCGCCCTTTCTTCTTCAATGAAGCGTATCTGGTATTGTTTCATTTTCCCTGAAGCCGATTAGCTCCAGCCGAATGCCTTTGCCATCGGGGGCCACGTTCTGCATTTCGCAGATACCACGTCGGGTCATGAGTGTGAAGGCTGTCATTGCCAGCATGGCTAACGCGTTTTCCTCGCTTCCGCTGCGTTTCTCGAGAGCATCGGCAATTTCTTCTATGCTCCCCACCTGAAAGCAAGAGTCGAATTCTTTACTCCACTTTTCTGACATCGGATTTTCTCTCTGTATTTATGGGTAGTTATCGAACTGAATGTGCCAGTTTTTTCAGGAGACGGCAAAGTTGAGATGATTGGTTCTGATTCAAAGCATGAGTTTCCCCGGTGTGACGGGCATGTCGGGCGGATTTTGAGAAACAACAGATGTAAAAAAACCGACTGGTGAGGTCGGTTTTTTTACTGTTCCGTTACAGAGTGGGTGGCTCTGGTCGGAAAAGAACTGTCTATAACTGACTTGTAGATAGTACGTCTGGAATTATATTTCTGCAAGTACTGGATAAGTGTATACTCGGCATGTCAGCTCTGAGGCATGTTCTGTCCGACATATTGTTCAGCGGGAAGAACAGGTTGCAAGTCCTGGCCAAAACATCAGGTGGTGCTGGTTTTGGTGCTCTGGTCGGAGAAGAACTGTCTATAACTGACACTATAGAAACCGTTGTGACAGGCAGTGTAAGAGCGAACAACGGGGTTCTTTCTCCAGTGATGGAGAAGCGGATGATTAATCTGTTAATCATCGTTCTCAGGGCAGTAGTTGCCGTTGCAAACGCGCTGATTGCTGTTCTGGAACTGATCCGGGAACTTATCGACTGATAAGCCTGGAAACGTAACTAAGGGCAGGGAGTTACCGCTTCCTGCCCTTTAACAAAAAGAGATCTCACGTTAAAAATTTGTACCCTTCTTTAACTTCCAGTGCCTGCTCCTTTGACTCAAACATCAGTCTTGTTTTCCCGGGAACACCCCATGAAATGTATTCAACATCTATCCACCATTTTCCATATTCTTCATATGGCTCGGATATTACTTTTTTGACAAAGGCGTCTACCAGATTCATTGTTTTTTCCTTTTTGTGTTGAAAATAATTAATGCCAGAGCACAGCGAAAATAATGAATGCGCTGGCTGTGATAATTGCGATTTTCTCCCATATGATATTTTTCTCATGGGGGTTTCTACGGAGATTATTTCTTCGCATTGAGATACCGGTATTCATGTTTTATCTTGGATTTTTGTTTTGTTGTCTGTCTGGCAGGCTGTTCTGCGCCCGTTTGTGACAAGGTTAGCTTATGGGGTTAAATGGTCACGGACATCATGCGGACGGTTCCCTGTCACATGCCATCTGGTTTTTTCATTCAAATTGAGAGATATTGCTAAGTTGAGTCGCTTGCGATAGTGGACTCCTGTTTGCAAGTGAGTGCCATTGTTTATTTCATGAAGAGGATTGATTATGAGCATGCCTCCTGCGATAGCTAATACTTTCTTGTTTGAAATGATGAAGAGTAAATCAAAAGACGTTACACTTGCTGCGATCTATGCATTAGGTGAAGGCCGGTGTCAGGCGGAGAACATTACTCGTGAATTACATAGATTGAGTCAAAGTGATGATATGGAAATAAAAATTGCTGCGATTAAAGCACTTGGTCGAATTTATCGGTAACGGCATAAGTTATCTGTTGTAATGAACAAAAGCCGGCTCATTTGAACCGGCTGTTATGGAGGGAGCTTATCTTAAAATACTTCGGCTACAGGTATGCCTGCAATCTGCTCCCACTCCTTACGCTTTTCCTGAATCAGGCGAGGAAAGTCGACAGGGTAATCATATCCTCGGTGATGCTGCCAACTTACTGATTTAGTGTATGATGGTGTTTTTGAGGTGCTCCAGTGGCTTCTGTTTCTATCAGCTGTCCCT
>NZ_JAHZSO010000064.1:0-906 GCF_028421345.1 Escherichia sp. S10b | reverse complement strand
TGACATGAATCGCTCCCCTG
The DNA here is from genome assembly GCF_028421345.1 of Escherichia sp. S10b. NCBI lineage: Bacteria > Pseudomonadati > Pseudomonadota > Gammaproteobacteria > Enterobacterales > Enterobacteriaceae > Escherichia > Escherichia sp. S10b. The sequence continues at coordinate 886 of NZ_JAHZSO010000064.1, read as the reverse complement.
CGGCGACTCTTGTCATAAGAGTGCCGGAGCGTTTTTCCATCAATTGCAATGACGTCTTTATCATCTGAAGAATGGCAGTCACGCATCCAGTTAATAAAGCACTCGTGAAATTTTGCAGGACTGATACAGGATACAACTCTGGCAATGGTATCGTGAACAGGAATACCATTTTCAAAATCACCATATTGCTTCAAAAAATCGAGATGTGTTTCCCCAAAATCCTCTATATCTTCCCAACCTTCTGCACCAGAAATAACGGCACAAATAGTCAACAGTAGAATATCCGATAATTTATGTTCCACTTTCCAGGTTTGTCTGTAATCGGGGATAATAGAAATATGTTCCATCAATTTTTTAAGTTCCATTTTGTTCTCCTTAATTAGGTAAGGAGTATTTGATCATGTATAAGCAATAAAAAACAGCTTCAGGTAATAAGGAATATCTCAATTTTTAAACATAAAATGCGAATTATTTAGTGCAAAAAGTGAACTTTTGATGATCTTTCCCTGGCCGTTGACTCGATTGCCGTAGCTCGAACGCAAGCACTCTTATCATTCAATGCCATATTGTTCAAAATATTAAAAACATTATCTTCGCATTTTTTGCAAATTTATATTTGCCCGAGTATAAATGCTCCGATATCTCTACGGATATAATTTTTGTCAGTGCAGAATTCAATTGCCAATCTAACAGCGTCTTGCCCCCCTCTTAACTGTAATACTCTGGCAGATGAAATCCTTTTCAAGGAATTGCGATCATCAAGTAAGCGAAATAATTCATCATCATTTAGTTTCTTACATTTATTATATAAACCATACTCTTTACTTGCCTTTCTTTTCTGGTATGTATTTGACATTGCAGGAACCTCCATAAAGGCTATCTTTTT
>NZ_JAHZSO010000063.1:0-1608 GCF_028421345.1 Escherichia sp. S10b | reverse complement strand
CGATATGACTGTGATCCCGGGAGAAACACTGGCAGAGCTGAATGCTCTGTCCGGACCTGCGGTCTCTCTGGTGGTGTTTTCTTCGGGATACCGCCCACGGCGCGGGGATCGCGTTGTTTATGACGGACAACAATGGACGGTCACACGGCATGAACGTTTTAACGGTAAGCCAATGATCTTTATTGAGTAAAGAGGTGTGGGATGAAGGGGCTTGAGAATGCCATCCGTAATCTGAACAGCCTTGATACCCGTATGGTGCCACAGGCCAGCGCATGGGCGATAAACCGTGTGGCACAGAAAGCGGTCTCGGTCGCCACCCGGCAGGTTGCCGGGAATACCGTTGCGGGAGATAACCAGGTGAAAGGGATCCCCCTGAAACTGGTACGTCAGCGTGTCCGGGTGTTTAAAGCCAGTCCGTCAGGAAAAATGACGGCCAGGATCCGCGTTAACCGGGGCAATCTGCCCGCTATTAAGCTGGGGACAGCCCGGGTCAGACTGGCCCGGCGTGGTGGAAAACTGCAGTACCGTGGCAGTGTGCTGAAGGTGGGTAAATATCTTTTCCGGGATGCGTTTATTCAGCAACTGGCGAATGGTCGCTGGCATGTGATGCGGCGTATTGATGGCAAAAATCGTTACCCCATTGATGTGGTGAAAGTCCCGCTGTCCGGACCGCTGACACAGGCATTTGAAGATGCCCGCGACCGCATTATTGCTGCGGAAATGCCGAAACAGCTGGGGTATGCACTGAAACAACAACTGAGGTTATGGCTGACCCGATGAACCGACATACACAAATCCGCCAGGCCGTACTGGCACGCCTTCGGGAACAGTGTGGAGACAGCGCCACGTTTTTTGACGGGCTTCCGGCATTTATTGATGCGCAGGAACTGCCTGCCGTGGCGGTGTGGCTGAGTGATGCTCAGTACACCGGAAAAATGACGGATGAAGATGACTGGCAGGCTGTTCTGCATATTGCTGTCTTCATCCGGGCACAGGCACCGGATTCAGAGCTGGATATGTGGATGGAGAGCACCATTTTCCCGGCTCTGAATGATATACCGGCACTTTCCGGACTCATCGACACCCTGATCCCTCTCGGTTTTAACTATCAACGTGATAATGAGATGGCCACCTGGGCGATGGCGGAAATCACGTACCAGATCACGTACACGAATTAAAGGAGGTGGCAATGACCACACCAAATCCACTGGCAAAAACGAAAGGTGCGGGAACGACGTTCTGGATGTACACCGGCAAGGGCGATGCGTTTGCGAACCCTTTATCGGACACTGACTGGCTGCGTCTTGCGATGGTGAAGGATCTGCAACCTGGCGAAATGACCGCTGATGCAGAAGATGACACTTATCTCGATGATGAAGATGCAGACTGGAAAACGACAACCCAGGGGCAGAAATCCGTCGGTGATACTTCGGCGACGCTGGCCTGGCGTCCGGGTGACAGCGGGCAGAAAAAACTGGTTCAGTTGTTCGACTCCGGTGAAGTCTGCGCGTTTCGTATCAAATATCCCAACGGCACTGTTGATGTTTTCCGTGGCTGGCTGAGCTCACTGGGTAAAACCATTGCCTCAAAAGACGTGATGACCCGCAC
>NZ_JAHZSO010000062.1:0-3531 GCF_028421345.1 Escherichia sp. S10b | reverse complement strand
ATAGGGCAAACGCCGCAAAATGACGTCTCTGACGCCATTCCGCAACGTTTGCCCGGTGACCTACAGTCGGTTCTTGTTGGAGAGAGTTATGAAATATCAGGTTAAAGAGTTTATTAACGAAAAATATTCTAAGGCTGTTAATATTTTAAAGGATAACCTTAAAGAACACTACCATATTTTTTATGGTTTGAGATTAAGTGAGATTCTTTTTCCTGCCAGCGAATACGGCTCTGAAATGTTTTTTCAGGAGTTTGAAGCGATTAACAGTGTAATATTGCCTTTGGTGATTTTTGATTTGATAGACCGAAAGCCGATTATGGTTATCGGCTTCGGTGAAGTATGTGGAGTTGATTCACTTGTTGATTCTGGTATAGAAGTTGTTTCTTTAGACGGTTTAAGCGATCTGCTACTGGTTGAAAAACTGACGCCATTATTTAACTAAACCTCTGGATAACTATCTTTTCAGTTTTCCAGTAAGATTTTTTCTATATCTGAAAGCACTATTTTTTCAATGCTTTCTATATAGTAATGCTCATTAAAACCTGTCATTTCTGTAAATTTTAGCTCTGCATCATCTTTCGAATAAGCAATAACAACTCTGAAATCATTTTCCCACAAATCCCACCTGTATTTGTCTTTTATACGAACCCTGTACAATCCTTTTTGGATAGTGCCATCTTTTTTCTCTTCCTGTACTTTTTTTAATTTTTCATTTTGCACCTGTTGTTCAAGCCATGATTTATTCATAAATCCCCCACGGTTAACGTCTTTAGGCTCGGTTTTTACTTAACGAAATCTTCCGGTTTTACACCTGTTTTTACCTTCATATACTTGCCCTCCCCCCTTAGCTTCGGCTGAAGTTCGGTAAAGTACCATCCGGCAACGGTAATAATGCCTAAAAATACAAAAATAGCAGGCTTCAGAACATCAATAGCTGATACAGCGCATAACTCAATATTGAGATTAGTACAAGTTCCCTCATCAGGTGCATAGAACCCCCATAAGCCTATACCTATAAGGAACATCCCCAATATCGGTTGGATGTATAACAAGTAGATATTAATAAGAGTTTTAATATATCTGAATATGAACATTTTTCTTTCCTTAGGTTTCTTTCTATTTTGGATTTCCAATTCTTAACCAATGTGATGGTTCGACAATCCATTCTCCGCAGTCATAGGCAACGGCCTTATTATGCCTGTTAGCGAACCATACTAACCAGGCTAATAATCGCTGATTGCCGCTGTATTTGGTTTATCTCTAACCATCACAACATATCTCTTTTTCTTAGCCATAACGCTACCCTAATTTTGCAGATTCAAGCAGCCAGTGGTTTTTCAGGTTCTCGTCCAGGTTATCGAATGCGGCCAGCGCTGCCTTTAGAACGGTTGTCTTGCTCTGGCCTGTTCTCTGCGCCTCCGCTTCCAGGATCTCCTCAAAGTACGCTGGCAGTCTGAAGTTCATCAACTTTGGTTTACCCGCTACAGGCGCTCTGGTAGCGCCGGAGATAAAACGCGCGGTTTCTGCGTTTGTTGCTGGTTGCTGAGATTCATCGATGTTCGGGCGGTTTAGTTTTAAAGCCATGAAAATTTCCCCTTGTACGGTATGCATTAATTGTAAATATCATAGTATCTTTATGGTGTATTTACAATGTAAAGATTTCGATGAATATTGTTGATATTTCTATAAAATGCCAATTTCCTGTGCCACAAGTTCAATCTGTGCTTTCGCTGTTGAAAGGCTCGATGCCCGGCTAACGTCATGTACCCCTGCCCCTTCATTACAGGCGCTTTCATACACATCCAGCTCGGATATCCGGGTTTTCAGAGGTTGAATCCAGATGTTGTCCGAACGCAGTAATTTATCCAGATCAATGGCCGCTTTTCTGTGGCGGGGTTTCGCTGAGTTGATTCTGGTGAACAGCACCCACGGTTCCAGAGCTGCGTTAGCTTTCTGAGCGGTGCGGATTTTCTCTGTAACACTGGTCAGTGTTTCGCTTTCGAAATCAGAGGACGGCTTAACCAGTGTCACCACGATATCTGATACTGTCAGGGCGCTACGGAACTCCTGGCTGTCGTGGCCGGGGCAATCGACAATGAGAACTTCACACAGCTTACTAAGGCGCTTAATTTCGTTGCTGACGTTTCCGTAAGCTGCGTGAACCGGGATAGTGAGTAAGCCGTTATCTGTCCGCTTTTCGTTCCAGCTCAACAGATCGTGGTTTTTATCTGTCTTCAGGATAATTACCGACTTACCTTTGTTGACCAGCATTGAGCCTGTGTTAGCCACGTAGGTGCTTTTGCCTACCCCACCTTTATCTGATACGACAAGCAAGATTTTACCCATTTCAGAATCCCTCTCTTTATGTTGTAAAGCTCATGTAAAGATATGAATGTCTTTACATGGTGTGTTTTTCGTAAAGATACTTTTGTCTTTACAGTGTCTTTATAATGCAATGGCTTTACCATGTAAAGCACAAATAAAGATATATTTATCTTTATGGTGTCTTTACATGGTAAATGTTGCTGTGTCTTTATGTGCGCTTTATGGTGTAAATCTTGGTGTGTCTTTACATCATCTTTATGTTGTAAATTTTTAGTGTGACGTTGTCACTATAGGGCTGGGGTCTGTTTGCTGGTTCTTTTTGAGTGTGCCTTCCCTGAACCAACTGAAATGGGTACTGTATGGGTGTGTCTGGTTAACTCAAAATGAACTGGTTCCCTATAATGACTCAAACAGTACCGAAAGGCTTTGTCAGAGCTTACTTACGCGCATCCACGACTGAACAGGATGCAACACGCGCCCTGGACACGATAAATACCTTCGCCATCGAGCGCGGCCTGAGCATCTGTAACTACTACATTGAAAATGAATCAGGTTCTAAGCTTGAACGCCCTGAGTTGTTCCGGCTCCTGAAAGATTGTCAGCAAAACGATATCTTGCTGGTAGAGGATGTGGACAGGCTTTCACGCCTGGTAGGGGAGGACTGGAACACACTGAAGAAAATGATCCGGCAGAAAGATATCCGGGTTGTGGCCGTCAACGTTCCGACAACCTGGCTCGCATCGGGTCACAATGATTTTGACAGCCGAATGTTTTCGGCCATAAACGATATGTTGCTGGATATGCTGGCCGCCGTCGCCAGGCGAGACTATGAACAGCGCCGGGAACGGCAGCAGCAGGGGATCGCCAGGGCGAAAAGGGAAGGGAAGTATAAAGGCCGCCAGGTTAATCAGTCTCGCTATGACGCCATAAACAGGCTGATTGCGAGCGGCAGCTCCTGGAGCCAGATTCAAAAAGTGCTGGGTTGTAGCCGGGCGACTATCAGCAAAGCTGTGAAGCAACAGACCGTTAACAAAATGAACCATGAACCTGAAGGTAGGGAGTAGTTACAACATAATAAACAGTGTGTTGAAGAATAAAACTGATTCTTTATACTGTATATGCATGGGTCTTCCCCGATCATGGTGGGAAGGCTCAGAACGCCATATTCAGCTTTCCGTAGTGGAACATCACCCCCAGTTTAAAGCG
>NZ_JAHZSO010000061.1:0-11139 GCF_028421345.1 Escherichia sp. S10b | reverse complement strand
ATCTGGTGGCCCCTGCTGGACTTGAACCAGCGACCAAGCGATTATGAGTTGGTTGATAACCCTTTACTTACAGATACTTAGCGATATCTTTCAATACCTTAGTATTTTTTAAAACTACTGTATAAATACCTGTATATACCCCAAAATACTTCTTTACGGTATCCTATAGGTATCCTGGAGCAGAACAAGCGATTTTCCAGGATACCAGATCGCTTGGTGGGGTGTATGAGTGAAATTATTCAGATTCTCTAAAGTAAAAATTGCAGAACTGCCAACGCCGGAACATGGACAGGTCGAATATGGTGATACGGAGGTTAACGGGCTGCGTGTCCGTGTAGGTTCGTCTGGTGTGAAAAGTTTCTGCATTTCCCGTAAGCGTAACGGAAAATTTATTCGTGCAACGCTGGGGCGTTTTCCTGATCTGAGCGTGGATAATGCAAGGGCTAAAGCTATGGAACTCCTTGGCGAAGTCGCCACAACGGGGATAAATCCGAACATAGCAAAGCGCACTAACAACAAGGCCATGATAACGCTGAGTGAGGCGATTGACGCCTACGTAAAAAATCGTGGCCACCGCCTGAAACCCGCCACAGAAAAACAGTACCGCAGCATATTACAGAATTATTCCGGTGACTGGATGGCCCATACCCTCGCCAGTATTTCCCGCGAACGGGTGGAACAACGGCATAAGGCCATCACTGATGGGGCTGTATGGTTCGGTGCTGATAAAACCACGTTACGGGCTGGGGTTGGTACAGGAAGCAAGGCACAGGCCGATTTATGGGCGCGTGCGCTACGTGCTGTGTGTCGGTTTGCGCATGATCATTACCGTGATGATGCGGGTAATACTCTTTTACCGGATCCGCCGACTCTGGTACTGAGCACCAAGCGCCAGTGGCACGGAACGGTAAGAAAAACGGAACGTATCCGCCTGCATGATTTTCCCCGCTGGTTTGCTGCTGTAGCTGCTGTGCGCGACCAGGGCGAACAGGAAAGGGATGATATAGCGGTGACGGTATGCGATGCCGCGGAAATGGCGCTTTTTACCGGACTGAGGAAATCAGAAATTTTTGGCCTTACGTGGGATCGCGTGAATATGGGCGGTCGTTTTTTCTGGATAGACACCACGAAAAACGGGGATCCGCTCGAATTACCGATTACTGATACGTTGCGGGAAATGTTCCACCGCCGACTGAAAATAAAAAACGCTGATGATGTTCTGGTGTTTCCTGGTGTGAAGGGAGTGATTCAGGAAACACGGCACATCATAGACCGGATAAGCGCGGCTACTGTTCCAGAGTCGAACGATGAAATGCTCTCCCCTGTACCATTCAAATGGCACGATGCACGCCGGACGTTCGGAACGGTTGCCGAACTGGTGGGCGTGGGCAATTACATCCTCAAGCGCCTGATGAATCACCGTACTATGCGAAGTGCTGACGTAACGCAGGGGTATTTACATTTTGGTGCTGATGAACTGCTGGAGCCAGCGTCACGGATAGAACGGGCAATTCTGGAACATGCCGGGCTGGTGGAGAGTAAAAAATCTATCGATGCGCAATTGCTTTCCGCACTGGAGAGTATGAGTGACAGTGAGAAACGCGCATTACTATTTAGTATCGTTAATTCAAATGGTGGTTTGAATGTCAGAAAATAAAATCATTGCTGCAATAGAATTTGACCATAATGATGCGAAGGATATGAATACTATTGCAGATTATATTAGAGATGAACTGGCGTCTTCTTTTGTAAAAAAAACGATATGCGATATGGCAAATATCACACCATCTAAAATGTCTCTGGAGGAGAGATTATCATTATCGTCAGAGATAGAAAATAAGGATTTAAAGGTTAATATTTCTGTATGTGCCGGGTATGGAGATGATTTTGATAAAAAATTTAATAGTGCATATTCAGAATTCAATGATATTTTGAAAGCTGCCATTATATTTGAAGTTCTTGGTTTCAACAGACTTGCAGATCAGTTACGTGAAAGATATGCGATTTTAGTGTCGGAGAATTTATTAAAATCAGTACGTGATATAGCTAATGTAAAGAAAATTATCAGTGAAGACCGTAGTAAAGCAAAGAAAGGAAAAACAAACAGGCATAAATCAACAGCGTTATCTATAGCTTGTAACACTTGGAAAAAATACCCTAATGCCAGTTTACCCGGGCTATCCGCAGAGATATACGCGCACTTACGCAATAAATGGAATGATGTCCCTGTAGTTGGGACTATAGAGAGATGGCTTAAGGAGTCGGGGATGAATCCAAAATCCCCGCAAAAAAACAGGGATTTTAAGTTAGTTATTGGAGACAAAGAATAAATCCAGTTTTATCCTCTGTAATCCAGATTTCAGCCATGTAAACCAGATATGCGATTTTGTATCTGGTTTTCCTGTCTTCAAGACTTCCCCATCGCTAAATAACGTATACCTGTTCTTAATCAGAAGTATACGGTGATACTCATGCATTTAGAAAAGATGACCCGCAAAGAAGCTGCCGAGCATTTGGGGGTAAGTGTCCAGACTCTTGCTAACTGGGCGTGTACTGGCAAGGTAAAAATCCCTTTTCATAAGCTGGGGCGCAAAGTGCTGTATATGCGCACTGATCTCGATGCTTATCTTGCATCCACTCGCAGAACGCAGACGGTGTAAGGGGGGAGTGATGGCACATAAAACAAAGGCGACCGCAAAAGGGTCGCCAGTGGGAACAAGGGAAAACAAAAGCATCACCAACAATGCCACATTTGCGGCTGGTGGGCAATGTGATCAGTGTGCTGGCTTGCTGGTTAGCTGTCAGCCTTTGGGTTCTATGCCTTCTTTGCGTAGCTTATCACGACAAGCATTTTTTACCCATGAGCTGAAATTACCAGGCCCTGCAACTTCGTTAATTTGTTGCAACAATGTGTCTTCGAAGCGGATGTTTTTCTTTGTGCTGCCGGAGCGATCAAATTTTGGTTTCACATTTTCTTCTTGCATTGGTACGTACCATCGTTATAAACTGAAATCAAATGGTACGTACCACATTAAAAATACGCAACCATTAAATACAGCGAAGCCCGGCAGTGCGGGAACACTAACCGGGCTTCTAACCACCAACGATAGAAAGCGTATCGAGGTAGCTATGTTAAATCATACCACACACCCGCAAGGGCGGGATTCGCACAACCTGAATAAATACATCTGGCGTTTTATCGCCCTGAGCACGGCACAACCGCGCGTGATTACCATTGAGGCCACCAGCGAACAGGAAGCACGCCAGCACTCTCCGGCTGGCTGCGTGATGGTATTCGCCGCCCGTATTCGTCAGGGGGTGTGCCATGCCTGATATGTCAAATTACCAGTACCTGATTAATCCGCATTTTAACTGTGAGCATGATATTGCTAAAAAGGTTTATTCCGCTGCGGATGGGGCTACTGACAATATATCAATGGGTATTGCGTCAATTGGTAGCCTGATGTGGCATGCGTCAGAAAATGAGGACTATGACGAAAAGGCCATGCGCATTGATATGGGTAATATCGGTTTGTTACTGGCAGTGCTTGGGCAGTTTGATATTTCGTTACGGTGCACCATTGAAAATGCCACAGATGCATTAAATGCCATAAAGAAAGCGAATACTGATTCAAATCGGGGATAAATAATCATGAGAACATATATATCTGGCTTGACTGCCAGCGGTTATGCACACCCCAAAATTATCCCCGGCGCTATTTATCTGGATAAGAACGGTAACAGAGTAACGGTAAAAGAACTGATGTTTGACCGTGTTTATTTTATCCGTGATGGATATTCATTTCTTAGTTCGCTGAACGTGGAGATCTTTATTTGCAGATTCCGGCGGGAAATCCCGACTTCCAGAAATAACCATGTGTCACGTGTGGATGTGGATAAAAAACTACAGGAACTGAAAAACATGATTGCCGCGTGGAGAGAGCAGAAATGAAAAAAGCGCCAAATTTAAAACACCAGCCGCGTGACAAAATGACGGAAGTCATCATTTTTGCGGGTAGTGATGCGTGGGCACATGCGAAACAGTGGCAGGAACAGGACGGGCGACTGGCTGGCGATAACGTGCCACCTGTCTGGCTTGGAGAGCAACAACTTGCCGAACTGGACAACCTGCAAATCGTACCGGACGGACGCTATCGCGTGCGTCTTTATCAGGCGGGGTTATTGCGTCCGGGGCTTGTTAATACCATCGGGCAGAAACTGGCAGTGGCAGGTGTCAGGGATGCTGATTATTACCCTGAAGGAATGCACAGCCAGAAACGGGAGAACTGGCGCGAATATCTGGAACGTGAACGGGCAGAGCAGGCGGAAAAGAAAAAGGTAGTTGAACTGCCTGTAAAGAAAAAAGAGCGGGTAAAAGACGATAACGCGTCATCACTGGCGCTTAACCAGATGGGAGCAAGTCAACGCGGCGAAGTTCTCCTGGCACATTATGGCGGTGAACTGGCGATTCATGCTGACTCTGACACTGTTCACCATTACAACGGCGTTGTATGGGAGCCAGTACAGGATAAAGAATTACAGCGAGCTATGGCACAGATTTTCATTGATGCGGAGATCAGCTATTCGCAGAACGCCATTAAATCGGCGGTCGATACCATGAAGTTAAGTTTGCCTGTAATGGGGAATACAGCCCGTAACCTGATTGGATTCAGTAACGGGGTATTTGATACCAGAACAGGTAATTTTCGGGAGCATAACAAAAATGACTGGTTGTTAATTGCCAGTGAATTACCTTTCAGCCCACCAGCAGAGGGGGAAACGCTGGCAACACATGCGCCGAATTTCTGGAAGTGGTTACGCCGTTCGGTGGCTGAGAATGACCGCAAGGCGGATCGCGTACTGGCTGCATTATTCATGGTGCTGGCGAACCGGTACGACTGGCAGTTATTCATTGAGGTAACAGGTCCAGGGGGAAGTGGTAAAAGCGTGATGGCGGAGATTTGCACCATGCTGGCGGGTAAGGCCAACACAGTATCGGCAAGCATGAAGGCGCTGGAAGATGCAAGGGAACGCGCGTTAGTGGTTGGCTTTTCGCTGATTATCATGCCGGATATGACCCGCTACGCTGGTGATGGGGCGGGAATTAAGGCTATTACAGGCGGTGACAAGGTGGCAATCGACCCAAAACATAAAGCCCCATATTCAACGCGTATCCCGGCAGTAGTGCTGGCGGTTAACAATAACGCTATGTCATTCAGTGACCGCAGCGGGGGGATCTCGCGCCGTCGGGTGATATTCAATTTTTCGGAAGTTGTACCGGAGAACGAACGCGATTCAATGCTGGCGGAAAAAATAGAAGGTGAGCTGGCGGTAGTGATTCGTCATCTGCTTACACGGTTTGCTGACCAGGACGAAGCCAGACGCCTTTTATATGAGCAGCAGAAATCAGAAGAAGCACTCGCGATAAAGCGTGAAGGTGATTCGCTGGTGGACTTCTGCGGCTATCTCATGGCGTCGGTAATGTGTGATGGCCTGTTAGTGGGTAATGCTGAAATTGTGCCATTCAGCCCGCGCAGGTATCTCTATCATGCCTATCTGGCTTATATGAAGGCACATGGGTTTGGTAAACCTGTAACACTGACGCGCTTCGGTAAAGATATGCCGGGGGCAATGGCGGAATATGGCAGGGAGTATATGAAACGGAAAACGAAGCACGGTTTGCGTTCAAACGTGACACTGACGGAGGAATCAGAAGACTGGATGCCATCATGTGTATCGGTCACTAATGACGATAGCAAAAATTAAACTTATGGAATAACTGTTCACCACTGTTCACCCTGTTATAAATATCTTTTATATCAGTATATTATAGGGTGAACAGTTATTTATGAACTGTTCACCAAACTATTCACTGTTCACCTTTTTGATTGTTTATTGAGCTTCAAGGGTGAACAGTGGTGAACAGTTGGTGAATAGTTTTTGTGAAACTGTTCACCCCTTAACATTATGAATTAAAAGATAAAATATCAAAAGGTGAACAGGTGAAGGGTTAAAACGCAAAAATTTTAATTTACTGCTGTGAGATAAAGCCTATGACAGCGAAGCACATAAAAAAATCACAATCGCACGCCCTGGATTTGACGGAACACTGGTTAAGGGTGTCGATAAAAATCATCGACCGCAACGCCGGGGAAGGATATGCGAAAGCACATCCCGAACTGATTAGCGCATTCATGACAACGGCAGCTGCAAACTTTGCCACGCTGACAGAACGGGAGATTGCCGAAGCGGAACAGGTGACAACCATCAACGTTAAAACCGGAGAGCAGACAGCATGACAGCACAGATAGCGGCTTACGGGCGGCTGGTGGCTGACCCGCAGTTAAAGACCACCAGCAAGGGTACACAAATGACGATGGCGAGTATGGCGGTCCCACTTCCGTGCAGCCAGGCAGATGACGGAACGGCGACGATGTGGTTATCCGTCCTGGCGTTTGGCAGACAGGCCGAAGCACTGGCAAAGCACCGCAAGGGTGAACTCCTGAGCGTGGCGGGTAACATGCAGGTGAGCCAGTGGACCGGACAGAACGGGGAGACGCGGCAGGGCTGGCAGGTTATCGCAGACAGCGTAATCAGTGCGAGAACGGCGCGACCGGGCGGCAAAAAAGGCCAACAGGGGCAGGCTACTGATGCACTGAGCAGAGCAAAACAACAGGCGGGAAATGATGATCCGTACGGGGATAACATACCGTTTTAAGCAACGAGTAACAGAAGCCGGAGCAATCCGGCTTTTTTATGGGTCCTCCCGGTGTAGTGACCTGCCACGGGGCGGGAGCGTCGCGGAAAAAGGCTGGTTTTTGCATTTTCATGGCGGCGGCAGCATGTGTAGTAATTTATTGATAATTAAAAGTTATTTCTGTTTTCACCTGTACAATATTTTTTTCTCCCTGTCATTAGACCAGTTTGCAATTAATTGAAATATATAAATAAATCTGTTTTTCACCTGCCAGGTGGAGTTGCCTGTGTCAAAACGTGTTCAGATGGCGGGATATTTATGCCGGATTTTATCCGGCTTTTTTGTGTCTGAATCTCATTAATCTATTTTTATGATAGAAATATGTTTATCTACCACTTTTATCGATCAATAATGTGCACAGTTTAGTCAGTAAGAGGAAGTTACTGTGAGTTGTATTAATGACCTGAACACGGGCGATATCAGGGGTGGTTCCGTTCATCTGGATGCGCAGACCGTTATGCGCCTTAAGCAGTACAGGATCGACCATATAAATCATCATCCTGACAAACCATTACCAGGTGTGGCGCAGATTGTCAGGCATGCCGTAAACGCCTGGCTTAATCAGAGTGGTTTTGCATCGGAGAGTGAGCAATGAATCACTGGTACACCATTAAGGCGGCGGATGTTCGCGGAGCGGCGGATATATCTATCTATGAGGAGATTGGCGGCTTCGGTGTTACTGCAAAGCAGTTCGCGGAAGACCTGAAAGCCCTTGGCGATGTTTCACATATCAATCTGAGGATCCATTCACCAGGTGGTGATGTGTTTGAAGGCATCGCCATCTATAACCTGCTACGGAATCATCCGGCAGACATTACGGTTTATATCGATGGTGTTGCGGCTTCAATGGCTTCGGTTGTCGCAATGGCTGGCGATCGTGTTGTTATGCCGGAGAACGCCATGATGATGATCCATAAACCGTGGGGTATCTCTGGCGGAAATGCTGGCGATATGCGTGATTATGCTGATTTGCTGGATAAGGTGGAAACCGTGTTAATCCCTGCTTATGCCAGAAAAACGGGCAAATCAGCACAGGAAATTACCGCCATGCTGGAGGATGAAACCTGGATGGATGGGAAAGAATGCCTTAAGCACGGTTTTGCTGATGAATTGTTGCCATCCGTCAGAGCAATGGCGCGAATTGAATCGAAACGCACAGGAGATTTTTTACATATGCCGGAAACCATTAAAGGAATGATTACACCGCCACAGGGAGCGGCAAATATTGCTGGTAATGAACAGAAGCGCATCAATGGAATAAGTGAAGTGTTTAGCTTGTTCGGCAGTCGTTACGACGGGATCAAAATGGCGTGTCTGGAAGATGCATCATGTACACCGGAAATGGCCCGTGAAAAGCTGTTGAACGAGCTGGGGCGCGAGTCCACGCCATCCAATAAAAATACCCCGCCTCATATCTATGCCGGAAACGGAAACATAACAGGTGATGCAATTCGTCAGGGGCTTTATTCCCGTCTTGGGTATGAACGCCCTGAACGAGGCAACCCTTACGCGATGATGAGCCTTTTTGAAATGGCCCAGGCATCACTGGTTGATCGTGGTATCACTGTGAGCGGTTTTATTAATCGCTCGCAGGTTGTTAATGCGGCTTTTACACACAGCAGCAGCGATTTTTCTCATATTCTGGCTGGTGGCGCTGAAAAATCAGTACTGAAAGGCTGGCAGGACAGCGGCGAAACGTTCCAGAAATGGACGCGTACCGGTTCGCTTTCAAACTTTCATGAAGCAAAGCGCGTTGGTCTGAATGGTTTTTCAAAGCTGGATAAAGTACCGGAAGGCGCGGAATATAAATACATCACCACCAGCGATAAAGGTGTACCTATTGCGCTGGCCACGTACGGGAATATTTTTTCCGTTACCCGTCAGGCCATTATCAACGATGACCTGACCCAGTTAACTACAATCCCCATGGCGATGGGACGCGCAGCTGCCAGAACAGTTGGCAATCTGGTTTATCTCCTGTTAACCAGCAACGGCAAGTTTACGGATGGTAAAGCGTTATTCCATGCCGATCATAAAAATCTTATTGCGAAGGATATGGACATGGAGGGGCTTAACGAAGCCCGTAAGCTGATGCGCCTCCAGGAAGACGCTAACGGCGATTCGCTGAATATTACCCCCGCATTTGTCCTGGTCCCCGCCGCGCTGGAGTCTGCCGCACATCGCGCCATTCTGTCATCGTCATCACTCTTTCCGGTTGATGGCGTGGGCACTATCAATCAGAACCCCGGCATCATTAACGTGGTGAAAGATATGGCGGAGGTAATCGTTGAGCCACGTCTTGATAAAGCCAATAACAAGGAGTGGTATGTGGCAGCGGCGAAGGGTATGGACACGATAGAGGTCGCTTATCTTGATGGTATTGATACGCCATATCTTGAGGAGCAGGAGGGCTTTACTGTTGATGGCGTCGCCTGGAAGGTGCGCATAGATGCAGGTGTCGCGGCCCTCGACTATCGCGGATTACTGAAATCGAGTGGAGCATGACAACAAGGGCGGCGATAGCCGCCTTTTTTTACGGGTCCTCCCGGTGGGGTGGTCTGCCACGGGGCGGGAGCGGCGCGGAAAAAGGCTAGTTTTTGCATTTTCATTCGTCGTCATCATCTTTATATGATATTGAATTTTAAGTATTTTTATTTTTGGTATGTTAATTTTGCTTGTTTTATGCTCAACATATAGCGCATTTTTTGACCTCTTCTGAAAGTTGTTCGCAAGATGCATGTTTAAAACATTCTGGAGCGGGTATGGATCGAGAACTGAAAAATCTGATGCTGAACATTAATCAACTGGCGGCGATAGCGGGAATATGTCGTCAGACTGCGGCGGCAAGGCTGAAAAACATCCAGCCAGCCGGAGGGCATGACAAGCTGAAACTCTATCGGGTGACTGACATTCTGACCTGTTTTCTTGATCTTCCCGTTCCGGCATCACTGGAAGAAATGGAGCCACATGACCGTAAGGCCTGGTATCAGTCCGAACGTGAGCGCCTCAAGTTCGAACAGGAAACGGCGCAACTCATACCCGCCGATGATGTGCGAAAAGAAATGGCTATATGGGGGGAAATCGTAAGCGAGGAACTGGCAAAACTCCCCAATATTCTGGCACGTGATGCCGGGCTTAAACCGATGGCAGTAAACAGAGTGCAGTCAATTATTGACGATTTGCGTAATCAGATTATCAGCCGGATGGTAAAAAATGACGTAGTGAATGAGGTCGCAAAACAGGCATGATAATGACTGAATCTGAAATACTGCGATTAATCCGCCGTGCTGGTGGAATCAGCCAGCTGGCTGACGAACAGGCCAGGCAGCCGGATACCGTCACCGCTGAAAATTACGCGCGTGTGGTGGCTGAGGTGATGCGCCGTGACGGTATTGAGCTTAACGGCGTGGATATGCGCAACATACGAACCAGAGTCCTTGAGTTGCTGGCATACCGTCGCCGTTCTCAACAACGGAGGGAGAGCGCGAAAAATATTTACCAGTGGAAGAAGCCGGAACGACTGCGGCGGTAACTTGCTGATATTCCCGATAACGCAAAATTGCGTTGGCTGGTGGGTGAGTTGCAGATTTGCAACTCGACCATGAAACTACGGAAACTACCCGTAGTTTGGGTAGTAAGAGTAACACCCAGATTTTGGGGCTTACTCGCGATACCCAAATAAAGGGTATCGGTGGAAGAAATATCGTTTCTCATATGTAAGTACCGAGGGCGGAATTCCGCCTTCGGTTACTTATTGTGCCCATGCACAGGGAGGGGCGGGTCAAATCTCTGTACCCTGACGTCTTCCGGACTGCCAGCCCCATCGTTTTTTTACGCCCGCGAAAAATAAAAATTGTTTGTATGTGAGTATTGTAGCCAGCAAAAGCTCTTTCTTTAGTGGCTTATTGTTTCTAATAGATTTTGGGAGGTAGAAATGGGAGGCCCAGCGAAAGCTGGGCCGAGCTTGTTACGCTGTCATTACTTCAGCATGATAACTAAAGCTATACATACTAGCACTACGGCTATTGGGCATAGACCTAAATTGCCAAGTGCTGCGATTAAACCTGTAACGGCAATCACACGTGCAGACAGCAGGTCTGAGCCCTTTCTTAAAGTATCCATTGATACCTCCGTCAGGGTTTTTGCCGGTCTCTTGGAGAGTTGGGGGCAAAAGTTCAGACCCGTAGCACTTTCTTGTTCGCAGGTGAACGGCTGCTACGACCCAACTGTTCTGTAGGCATGAGCCAATTCTTACTTGTTAATACTTCTCAGAGGTATCCTATAAGTATCCTGGTAAAGCAAGATAGTTTGGATACATCTGTAATTCATTGAAATCTGGTGGCCCCTGCTGGACTTGAACCAGCGACCAAGCGATTATGAGT
>NZ_JAHZSO010000008.1:0-746 GCF_028421345.1 Escherichia sp. S10b | reverse complement strand
GGCCCTGACGTTCCTGTCAGAGCTGGGACTGATTACCTACCAGACGGAATATGACCCGCTTATCGGGTGCTACATTCCGACCGACATCACGTTCACACTGGCTCTGTTTGCTGCCCTTGATGTGTCTGAGGATGCAGTGGCAGCTGCGCGCCGCAGTCGTGTTGAATGGGAAAACAAACAGCGCAAAAAGCAGGGGCTGGATACCCTGGGTATGGATGAGCTGATAGCGAAAGCCTGGCGTTTTGTGCGTGAGCGTTTCCGCAGTTACCAGACAGAGCTTAAGTCCCGTGGAATAAAACGTGCCCGTGCGCGTCGTGATGCGAACAGAGAACGTCAGGATATCGTCACCCTGGTGAAACGGCAGCTGACGCGTGAAATCTCGGAAGGACGCTTCACTGCTAATGGTGAGGCGGTAAAACGCGAAGTGGAGCGTCGTGTGAAGGAGCGCATGATTCTGTCACGTAACCGCAATTACAGCCGGCTGGCCACAGCTTCTCCCTGAAAGTGATCTCCTCAGAATAATCCGGCCTGCGCCGGAGGCATCCGCACGCCTGAAGCCCGCCGGTGCACAAAAAAACAGCGTCGCATGCAAAAAACAATCTCATCATCCACCTTCTGGAGCATCCGATTCCCCCTGTTTTTAATACAAAATACGCCTCAGCGACGGGGAATTTTGCTTATCCACATTTAACTGCAAGGGACTTCCCCATAAGGTTACAACCGTTCATGTCATAAAGCGCCAGCCG
>NZ_JAHZSO010000060.1:0-1115 GCF_028421345.1 Escherichia sp. S10b | reverse complement strand
ACGTTCCGCTCTGTCTTCCGCCCGGTACAGCCGGTGGCTGACTGCCAGCATCAGCAGCCCGGCAATGCCGTAACTGGTGCCGGACAAAGGCCCCCACAGGGCCATCAGAAGAATGGCCGCTGCTGTACGCCACCCACTGCGCGTTTCACACCACGTCAGCACCTGTGCCGCCACTGCAAAGGCAAACAGGATATTCCCCTCATACCAGGGAAAGCCGGCCAGATAATATGCGAACTGGGCAATAATTCCCCATCCCCACAGCCGGTTAATGGCCGGTTGCCGGATATGCGCATGACGGGACAGATTCAGCCCCCACACCAGGGCAAACAGCGGAAAGGCTCCTCGCCCGGCCAGAAACATCCATTCCTGCTTCAGCTGGAATATCAGATTGATGTGGTCCAGTACCATCAGCACCAGTGCCACCGTTTTGATGATATCCCGCTGTCCGGGTGACCAGACCAGAAATGACTGCAACCAGGTATCGGTCCGTGCAGCCAGTGAATCGTTACGTGTCGTGTTCGTGTTATCCGTTGTCATCAGTGTTTGTCTTCCTGTATCAGTCTCCGCCCAGGGTTTTCTCTTTCTGCAGGTCACGAACCATATCCCGCTCCATCTGCTGCAGACGCTCCTGCAGCAGATTTTCCCGGGCAACCTCCCGGACCGCTTCCCGTTCCCGTTGTGATTCACGCAGCACACTCTCCGGCAGTGCGGTTTCCCGTTCAGAACTGGCAGTCCGGTCACGTTCCTGCCCGGCAATATCCCTGACAGCCAGCTCTGTTTTGCCGTCCGGCAGGTCAGGTTTGTTCTCTGCCATTTTACGGACAATTTCATCTGCGCGACGTTCCGTTTCACGGCGGATGGCCTCTTCAGCCTGCCGCTGTGCCAGCACCTCTGCCGTGACCGGTTCGCCATTTCCGGCCCCCGGCTGGACGCTGCTGTCCGGGATATCCCCCCACACGCGACCACCGGTGATGGCACCGGGATTCCACGGACGACCTTCACCGGCAATTCTTACCACCACACCGCTGTCGGGATTATCACGGGCAATCCGGACACCATCCTGCATATTATCAGCCAGCAGGCTCTCTCCGTTACGGCTGCCCTGCAGGGCCACG
>NZ_JAHZSO010000059.1:0-951 GCF_028421345.1 Escherichia sp. S10b | reverse complement strand
GCAGATGCAGCGTCGTGAAGAGGTGAACATTAATGTGCACCGGGAGCGCGGGGAGGATGTTGAGCCGGGAGATGATTTCTGATGTTGAGTTTCAGCGTTGTTAAATCGGCAGGCAGTGCCGGAAACTATTACACCGACAAGGATAATTACTATGTGCTGGGCAGCATGGGAGAACGCTGGGCCGGTCAGGGGGCTGAACAGCTTGGGCTGCAGGGCAGCGTCGATAAGGATGTTTTTACCCGTCTTCTGGAGGGCAGGCTGCCGGACGGGGCGGATTTAAGCCGCATGCAGGATGGCAGTAATAAGCATCGTCCCGGCTACGACCTGACCTTCTCCGCCCCCAAAAGTGTCTCCATGATGGCCATGCTCGGGGGGGATAAACGTCTTATTGATGCACATAACCAGGCTGTGGATTTTGCTGTCCGTCAGGTGGAGGCGCTGGCTTCCACACGGGTGATGACGGACGGACAGTCAGAAACGGTGCTGACCGGTAATCTGGTGATGGCACTGTTTAACCATGACACCAGTCGCGATCAGGACCCACAGTTACACACGCATGTGGTGGTGGCTAATGTCACGCAGCATAACGGCGAATGGAAGACACTGAGCAGTGACAAAGTGGGGAAAACCGGATTTTCCGAGAACGTGCTCGCGAACCGGATTGCGTTCGGGAAAATATATCAGAGTGAGTTACGTCAGCGCGTTGAGGCGCTGGGTTATGAAACCGAAGTGGTCGGTAAGCACGGTATGTGGGAGATGCCGGGCGTACCGGTGGAAGCCTTCTCCGGACGCTCACAGGCTATCCGGGAGGCCGTCGGTGAAGACGCCTCGCTGAAATCCCGGGATGTGGCGGCACTGGATACGCGTAAATCCAAACAGCACGTCGATCCTGAAGTCAGAATGGCTGAATGGATGCAGACGCTGAAGGAAACCGGGTTCGACATCCGGGCA
>NZ_JAHZSO010000058.1:0-80854 GCF_028421345.1 Escherichia sp. S10b | reverse complement strand
CCTGACTGGGGTAAACGGCTGGAAGTCAGCTGCTCGAGTTAAAGGCTACTTGGTCAACAGCAGCTTGCCAGCCTGAGTTTTACGTAGCAGATATTCTTGCCCGTCATGATCGATAATCAGTTTGCCATCCGGACCTAACAGTGTCTGGCTGGTAATTCGCCGGATGGGCTGTGGGGAAGCGGTCTTGTGATTGGCATCCGTTTCAGGCGTGAGTTTTCTGCTATCCGTATAACGCATAAAAATTAATAATAATTGATATAACAATGATTCTTATTATCAATATTATGGCAGGCCAGAGCAAGCAGTAATGTGTTGAGAAGACAACAAGTTGCGCAGAAATGCCCATCCCATCAGGAATGGGCACGCATTCAGAAGCGGGTATCTACCGCAGAGGCGAGTTTTTCGACCAGGCGTTCGGTATCTTCCCAGCCCAGACACGGGTCGGTAATGGATTGACCGTAAGTGAGCGGCTGACTGCCGACGATTTTTTGCGTTCCTTCGCGCAGGAAACTTTCCGCCATAATTCCAGCAATCGCCGTAGAGCCATTGCGGATTTGCTGACAAATATCCTCACAAACTTCTAACTGGCGACGGTGCTGCTTCTGGCAGTTACCGTGGCTGAAATCCACTACCAGATGTTCAGGTAAATCAAACTCGTGCAGCGTATCGCAGGCTGCGGCGATATCATCGGCATGATAATTCGGCTTTTTGCCGCCACGCATAATAATGTGGCCATACGGGTTGCCGCTGGTCTGATAGATGGTCATCTGACCATTTTTGTCTGGCGAGAGAAACATATGGCTGGCGCGGGCTGCGCGGATAGCATCCACGGCAATCCGCGTGTTGCCATCGGTACCATTTTTAAAACCTACCGGACAGGAGAGTGCCGAAGCCATTTCACGGTGGATCTGACTTTCGGTAGTACGTGCGCCAATCGCGCCCCAACTGATTAAATCAGCAATAAACTGACCGGTCACCATATCGAGGAACTCAGTCGCGGTAGGGACGCCCAGCTCATTTACCTGTAAAAGTAATTTGCGCGCCAGCTCCAGACCGTGATTTACCCGATAGCTGCCGTTTAAATCCGGATCGGAGATTAGCCCTTTCCAGCCGACAACAGTTCGTGGTTTTTCAAAATAGGTGCGCATTACGATTTCCAGCCGTGACTGGTACTGGTTGCGCAGCGACTGCAGACGGGTGGCGTACTCCATTGCAGCGGTGAGATCGTGGATCGAGCAGGGGCCAATAATGACCAACAGTCGCTTATCTTCACCATTCAGTATTTTTTCAATTCTGCGGCGGGAGTCGGTGACATGGGTGGCGACGCCAGGCGTTACGGGATACCGTAGCGCGAGTTCGGCGGGCGTTACCAGGCTCTCAATACGCGCAGTACGGAGTTCGTCAGTTCTGTTCATTACAAGTCTCAGAAATATGTTGCTTCTACGGCAGGACTACCGGGAAGTGATGCGCATCACGATAAACCAATCGCAGCTGATTTCAAGTGCGAGGTGTGTCACACCTCGCCGGGTGGTTAGCATGATAACAAAAAAACAAGCTAATGCACTAGTTCTCTAGTACATTCGGCGACTAAGGCCCATGATATCGAGGATCTTGGTGGCAATCTCTTCTACCGAATAATTGGTACTGTTAATCCACGGGATCTGATTTTTACGGTACAAGGCTTCCACTTCCGCGACTTCCATCCTGCACTGACGAAGCGAGGCATAGCGACTGTTCTCCCGACGTTCCTCGCGAATCGCCGCCAGACGTTCCGGGTCGATAGTCAGGCCGAACAATTTATGCTGAAGCGGTTTGAGCGACGCGGGTAGCACCAGATTATCCATATCGTCGGCAATAAAGGGGTAGTTTGCCGCGCGGATACCAAATTGCATTGCCAGATACAGACTGGTGGGGGTTTTACCACAGCGAGAAACACCGAGCAGGATCACCTGAGCCTGATCCAGATTGCGCAACGAAATGCCGTCATCGTGGGCGAGGGTGTAATCAATCGCCGCAATGCGCGCATCATATTTATTGAGATTATTAGGGTTAAGGCCATGGGTACGATGAGCAATCGGCGTTGGATCCAGTTTCATCTCTTGTTGTAGCGGGGCAACCAGCGCCTGAACGATATCCTGGCAAAAGCCTTCACTTTGCAAGATGATGGCGCGAATCTCCGGCAACACGATGGAGTAGAAGACCAGCGGGCGCACACCTGTCTGGTGATAAATTGCGTCAATCTGATCCTTCACTGCCCGTGCACGGCTCTCATTTTCGACAAACGGCAGCGTAATGCTGCTGATAGTGACGGGAAATTGTGACATTACTGCGTGTCCTAATACCTCCGCAGTTATTGCCGTACCATCAGAAATATAAAAAACGTGGCGATCAACAGCATTATCCATTTTGTTCTTCCCGTGATGCAGACATAATTCTATGAAAGCATAAATTAAAAACGCACAGAAGCGTAGGACGTAATGTCTGGTTTATAAAATGAACCTTCAATTTTATTTTTTATGAAAACAGCATTTCATTTTTATGGTTTCGTTTATACCGATGGTTTATGTGGAAATTGTCGAATAGAGCAGGTTTGCGCAACGCTGGGATCAGTCTTAAAAAGTAAAAAAATATATTTGCTTGAACGATTCACCGTTTTTTTCATCCGGTTAAATATGCAAAGATAAATGCGCAGAAATGTGTTTCTCAAACCGTTCATTTATCACAAAAGGATTGTTCGATGTCCAACAATGGCTCGTCACCGCTGGTGCTTTGGTATAACCAACTCGGCATGAATGATGTAGACAGGGTTGGGGGCAAAAATGCCTCCCTGGGTGAAATGATTACTAACCTTTCCGGAATGGGTGTTTCCGTTCCGAATGGTTTCGCCACAACCGCCGACGCGTTTAACCAGTTTCTGGACCAAAGCGGCGTAAACCAGCGCATTTATGAACTGCTGGATAAAACGGATATTGACGATGTTACCCAGCTTGCGAAAGCGGGCGCGCAAATCCGCCAGTGGATTATCGACACTCCCTTCCAGCCTGAGCTGGAAAATGCCATCCGCGAAGCTTATGCACAGCTTTCCGCCGATGACGAAAACGCCTCTTTTGCGGTGCGCTCCTCCGCTACTGCAGAAGATATGCCGGACGCTTCCTTTGCCGGTCAGCAGGAAACCTTCCTCAACGTTCAGGGTTTTGACGCCGTTCTCGTGGCAGTGAAACATGTATTTGCTTCTCTGTTTAACGATCGCGCCATCTCTTATCGTGTGCACCAGGGTTACGATCACCGTGGCGTGGCGCTCTCCGCCGGTGTTCAACGGATGGTGCGCTCTGACCTCGCATCTTCTGGCGTGATGTTCTCCATTGATACCGAATCCGGCTTTGACCAGGTGGTGTTTATCACTTCCGCATGGGGCCTTGGTGAAATGGTCGTGCAGGGCGCGGTTAACCCGGATGAGTTTTACGTCCATAAACCGACACTTGCAGCGAATCGCCCGGCTATCGTGCGTCGCACCATGGGGTCGAAAAAAATCCGCATGGTTTACGCGCCGACCCAGGAGCACGGCAAGCAGGTTAAAATCGAAGACGTACCGCAGGAACAGCGTGACATCTTCTCGCTGACCAACGAAGAAGTGCAGGAACTGGCAAAACAGGCCGTACAAATTGAGAAACACTACGGTCGCCCGATGGATATTGAGTGGGCGAAAGATGGCCACACCGGCAAACTGTTCATTGTGCAGGCGCGTCCGGAAACCGTGCGCTCACGCGGTCAGGTCATGGAGCGTTATACGCTGCATTCACAGGGTAAGATTATCGCCGAAGGCCGTGCTATCGGTCATCGCATCGGCGCGGGTCCGGTGAAAGTCATCCATGACATCAGCGAAATGAACCGCATCGAACCTGGCGACGTGCTGGTCACTGACATGACCGACCCGGACTGGGAACCGATCATGAAGAAAGCATCTGCCATCGTCACCAACCGTGGCGGTCGTACCTGTCACGCGGCGATCATCGCTCGTGAACTGGGCATTCCGGCGGTAGTGGGCTGTGGTGATGCAACAGAACGGATGAAAGACGGTGAGAACGTCACTGTTTCTTGTGCCGAAGGTGATACCGGTTACGTCTATGCGGAGTTGCTGGAATTTAGCGTGAAAAGCTCCAGCGTAGAAACGATGCCGGATCTGCCGTTGAAAGTGATGATGAACGTCGGTAACCCGGACCGTGCTTTCGACTTCGCCTGCCTGCCGAACGAAGGCGTGGGCCTTGCGCGTCTGGAATTTATCATCAACCGTATGATTGGCGTCCACCCACGCGCACTGCTTGAGTTTGACGATCAGGAACCGCAGTTGCAAAACGAAATCCGCGAGATGATGAAAGGTTTTGATTCTCCGCGTGAATTTTACGTTGGTCGTCTGACTGAAGGGATCGCGACGCTGGGTGCCGCGTTTTATCCGAAGCGCGTCATTGTCCGTCTCTCTGATTTTAAATCGAACGAATATGCCAACCTGGTCGGTGGTGAGCGTTACGAGCCAGATGAAGAGAACCCGATGCTCGGCTTCCGTGGCGCGGGCCGCTATGTTTCCGACAGCTTCCGCGACTGCTTCGCGCTGGAGTGTGAAGCAGTGAAACGAGTGCGCAACGACATGGGGCTGACCAACGTTGAGATCATGATCCCGTTCGTGCGTACCGTAGATCAGGCGAAAGCGGTGGTTGAAGAACTGGCGCGTCAGGGGCTGAAACGTGGCGAGAACGGGCTGAAAATCATCATGATGTGTGAAATTCCGTCCAACGCCTTGCTGGCAGAGCAGTTCCTCGAATATTTCGACGGCTTCTCAATTGGCTCAAACGATATGACACAGCTGGCGCTCGGTCTGGATCGTGACTCCGGCGTGGTGTCTGAATTGTTCGATGAGCGCAACGATGCGGTGAAAGCATTGCTGTCGATGGCTATCCGTGCCGCGAAGAAACAGGGCAAATATGTCGGGATTTGCGGTCAGGGTCCGTCCGACCATGAAGACTTTGCCGCATGGTTGATGGAAGAGGGGATCGATAGCCTGTCTCTGAACCCGGACACCGTGGTGCAAACCTGGTTAAGCCTGGCTGAACTGAAGAAATAAAATAAATCCCCGGCGGCGTTCAGTCGCCGGGTTTATGTGATCCCCGAAGATAAAACTTATTCAATCTCTTCACAGACATCCTGCGTTAATCGCCGCATAATATCTTTTCTTAACAAAAACTTTTGTATTTTACCTGAGGCAGTGCGCGGTAGTTTTTCGATTACCACGATATGTTCAGGATATTTATATTTTGCGACCCGTTTACGGCTAAAAAAAGCCACCACCTCTTCCAGCGATAATGAATGATGCGGCGCTTTCAGCACGACATAAGCGCATGATCGTTCACCTAAACGTTCATCGGGCATTGCAACCACACAGGCATCGTGAATTTTAGGATGCTGCAATAAAATATCTTCCACTTCACGGCTGCTAATATTTTCGCCGCCGCGGACAATAATATCTTTTTTGCGTCCGGTAATTTTTATATAGCCAGCCTCATCCATACGGCAGAGATCGCCGCTGTAATACCAGCCTTCTTCATCCAGCGCACGGGCGGTTAATTCAGGTTCATCAAAATATCCCATAAACACATTGGGGCCACGCGAGGCTTCTTCACCTTCGCAACCTGGCGGTAAGGTCTTGCGTGCGTCATCGACCACTTTAATCTCTACACCTGCGGCAGCGTAACCATCGGTGTGCATAAAGCGCGACAAAGGATCATCGAGATTCACCACCGCATGCGGCGAACTTTCTGTGGAACCATAAACACTTAATAATTTAATGCCGAGCTGCTGGCATTCACGCGCCACTTTTTTGGGGATTGTGGTTCCGCCGCAAAGAAAGAAACGCAGCGCTGACAGGTCCGCGGGTTGTTTCTCTAGTACATTCAAAAGATCATAGACAAACGGCGTTGCGCCTAGCATACAGGTGCAACGCTGCTGCTCAAGCAGCGCGAGACACGCATCAGGAGTGAAAATATCTAACAACACGCTGCGAGCGCCAATTAAGAATGGTGCCGTTACGCCATGCAGAAAGCCCGTTGCGTGGCCGAGTGGCGCAGGCATCATAAAGACATCCTGCCAGGT
Source organism: Escherichia sp. S10b (assembly GCF_028421345.1). Lineage (NCBI taxonomy): Bacteria > Pseudomonadati > Pseudomonadota > Gammaproteobacteria > Enterobacterales > Enterobacteriaceae > Escherichia > Escherichia sp. S10b. Next base: position 74,713 of record NZ_JAHZSO010000058.1, on the reverse strand, counting down.
CAGATTCAGCCGCGCGCAATAAGCCCGCTCACTGGCGAGAATATTGTTATGCGTTAGCATCACGCCCTTTGGCAGACCCTCGGTTCCGGAGGTAAACAGCACCGCAGCTAATTCATCGCCGTGGGTCGTTATCGCCGTGGTCAGTGGGGTATTGTCGGCGATAATCTGACTTAATGAGAGGGAAGAGGTGGCGGGAGCCAGTTTGTCCACGCCGACAATTTGTTGTAGTTGTGGAAGCTGATTTTGCAGCGGCAGGATTAAATCTACCGGGCGCGTTTGTTTAAACAACGTCGGTGCAAAGAACATTTTTGCCTGACACTTATTGAGCACCCACACCAGTTCTGCTTCCCGCCAGGAAGGCAACAGCGGCACGGAAACCGCACCGATTTTCAGGCAGGCAAGATAGATAACGGTAAATTCACACCAGCCAGGCAGTTGAAATGCGATGCGATCGCCTGATTCAATACCCTTCGCTAACATCCAGTTTGCCAGACAGCTCGCGGCGTGATCGAGCGCGCTATAGGTGTACGATGCACCATGATTATCGACCACGGCAATTTTGTCTGGCATCGCACGAGCGGTCTGCTGCCAGTAATCGGCCAGCGAAGCATCGCCCCATAGCCCTTGCTGACGATACGCCGCACGACGTTGTTCGTTGAACGTTAATGTCACTTTCATGTTGGACTCTCGAAACAGAACATCAGGCCCGAGATGCGGGCCTGTGGGATGCATGATTAGCCGTAGCGAAAATCAATACCGAAGGTGCCTGCGGGATATTGCCACTGTTCGAGAATAGTGTTACCGCACAGCACCCGACAGGTGCCGCACTCCAGACAACCGGCAGAATCAAAATGAATGTTGCCGGCGTCATCCTGCTTATAAAGTCCGGCAGGGCAGGCTTTCATTAATTTACGGAATTCATTGATATCGGGATTTGCCGCCAGAATGATATGCGGGTGGCCCTCATCAACATGGAATTTATTGACGCCTAATTTGATGTCGACGTTAACCGTAGCGTTCTGGCTCATAGCGCGGTTGCTCCCTTAATGCCATCTTTCAGCAAGTTGATCAGCCCAATTTTCTTCGCATGTCCCATGATCATTTTGCGTACCGGCTGGTTTGGTTTGCCGTCAATGGTGAACATCTCGTTCATGATGTCGGCGACCATTCGTGGGTATTGGCTAAACAGGCGCGGGTTTTCCATCAGCGCCGGGATCTTGCGGAAATGCTGCATATCGCGCATGACGCAGCTTTGTTCCAGCTCACGTTTGTATTGCGCCAGACTGCTGGCGGAGAAATCCTCGCGTTCTTTGGCGGCGCTCACCGTTGTGGCGGCAGCCTGAGCCGATGCAATGGCTAAATCCATGCCACGAACTGTAAAACCCAAATTCAGGCAGAAGCCTGCGGCGTCACCAACGATCATCACGCCATCGTTAACCATCTGCGGCACCATTGCCAGACCGCCTTCTGGCACCATATGCCCGGAATATTCAAGCAGTTTGCCGCCGCTAATTAGTGGGCGAATGGCGGGGTGTTGTTTAAAATCTTCCAGCATTTGCGGCACGCTTTTTTGCGCATGGGCGATATCACCCAATCCACAAACCAGCCCCAAGGATATGGAATCCTTGTTGGTATAGAGAAATCCCCCGCCCATCAGGCCGTCAGAAGGGGAACCGGCAAACAGCCAGGCGGCACCTTCCTCGCCCGTAATATTAAAGCGATCGTTGATCTGTTCTGGTGTGAGGCCAATAACCTCTTTAACACCAACAGCGTAATGATGCGGATCGGAAGCGGGAACCATTCCTAGCGAGCGGCCAAGCATCGAGTTAACGCCATCAGCCAGAATCACCACATTCGCTTCGAGAATATCATCCCCAGCCTGCACGCCAGTGACCTTGTTTCCTTCACGAACCAGCGCATCGACGCGAACGCCTGGGATAAACTGCGCGCCCGCCTGCTCGGCTTGTTCCATCAACCACGGGTCCAGACGATTACGCAATACGGTATAAGATGCGTGTTGCGGAACATCTGGTTGCTCGCGGTGAAAATCGAGGGTAACGGCGCTTTCTTCGGTTAAGAAGGAGATTTTCTCGCGTGTGACCTTGCGTTCTACCGGCGCTGATACTGCAAAGCCTGGAATGATTGCTTCAAGTGTGTGGGCATAAAGACGCCCGCCGGTCATGTTTTTACATCCGGCACTGTCGCCGCGTTCTATCACCAGGACATCCAGCCCGGCTCGCGCCATGACCAGTGCGGCAACGCTACCAGCAACGCCCGCACCGACCACAATGGCATCAAATTTGTCTTCCGACATGCGTTATGCTCCCTTCCCGCTGCGTTTACAGCGGGAGATGTGGTTGAAAGGGGAATTAGCGGCTCAACTGGCTAATCAGGGCAGGGACGACTTTGTAGATATCGCCCACCAGACCGTAGTCGGCATAATTGAAGATTGGCGCATTTTTATCTTTATTGATGGCGACAATCACTTTTGCGCCGTTGCCGCCAACCATATGCTGGATCTGCCCGGAGATCCCCAGCGTCAGGTAGAGATCGGATTTCAGCAACACGCCGGAGACACCGATATAACGTTCACGCTCCATCCAGTTCTCGCCTTCGGCAATTGGACGTGAACAGCCGACTTCAGCATTCAGCACCGCCGCCAGTTCGTGGACCATTTTCAGGTCATCCTGCGCCGCCAGACCACGACCGACGCCAACCACACGTTTTGCTTTGCTCAGGTCCACGCTGCTTGCGGCTTTCGCACGGCGTTCGCGACAGAGAATTTCATGACGCGGAGCAACATAAGGTACCGTTTCTGTCGGGCACTGATGAGAGGTATCACTGGTGCACGGTTCCTGAACACCGGGTGCAAGGGTAATGATCGCCAGCGGGCTGTTGATCTTTTCCTGAGCGAACGCTAACCCGCCATACATCCGGTGTTCGGCGCAAATGTGACCATCGATAATATCCACCGCCGTGGCATCGTTCACCAGCGCCGCATTCAGTTGCACACTTAACCGTGCTGCCAGAGCTTTACCACGTTTCGTCGCGGCCAACAGCAACATAGCGGGGTGTTTATCTTTCAGCAGGGCAGCAATGCTTTCGGCGTAATTTTCAGTGCGTTGCAGCGCGTCGTTTTGCTCAAGAACATAAATACATTTTGGACCATAAGGCATAACTGCCTGCGCCTGGTCGGTATTTTGTACAATGGCATACACCTGTTGGCCCCATTGCTGAGCGCCGCCAAACAGTTCAGCATAACGTTCAGGATTATCGCTAAAGACCCAGACGCTGTTTAATTGACTCATCGTTTCTTCTCCGTAGGCTTCAGTTCAGGGCTTTCTTCAGATGTTCCGCCAGCTCGGCAATGGCCTCCGGCGAATCGTTATCGATAATGATGTGCTTACGTTCTGTTTGCGGCGGTACGCGAATGCCGACCAGTTCAGCAAGTGGCGCGCTCTGGCTCCAGTCAATATCACTTGCCTGCCACTGATTTACCGGTTTTTTACCCGCGCCGAGAATGGCTTTCATCGAAGGAATGCGTGGCACGTTAATATCGGAGGTGACGCAGAGCACGGCTGGAACAGAGAGTTCAATAACTTCAACATCATCTTCAAGCGTGCGTTCAATCACCAGTGTATTGCCCTGACGCTGAATAGCACTCACTGCATTAATCACCGGAAGTTGCAGAATTTCTCCGACCAGCAAGCCAGCCTGCTGGGCATAAAGGTCGCCGGAACCTTCACCAAAGATCAGTAAATCGAAGCCGATCTTTTCAACTGCTGCTGCCAGCGCTTTTGCGGTATCGAGAGGCAGTGCATGTTCAAGTTGCGCATCCTGCACCAAATACAGGCTGTGCGGCCCGCGGGATAGCACGTCTTTGCGCACTTTCGAGTTCTGCAACAATGAGCCGCCAACGGTCAGCGCGGCTATCTCATCGTCATCTGTTGCAAGCTGGCTTGCAGCTTCAATGGCATTGAGATCGAACTGGCTGATTTTGGCGTCGGCATTGTCGAAATTCAGGGTGTATTCTGGAGTGACAACAATGTCCTGTTCTTCAGGCACCAGCTTAAAGCAGGTTATTATTTTCATGATTTCTCCTGTGAGTCGCATACGGAACCATCTCCGATGGAAGGTAAAAATGGCCTGAAAATAGTGTGCGATAGCGGTGCGGGGTTTTCGACGGAGCAAGCTGTTTTCCTTGCCAACAATCTTGCAAAAAAAATGCGATCGCTAAAACAAAAGTGCAATTTGCGGCAATATAGTTATTCCATGACCGTACAATCTTGCATTCAGTGTAAATAATCTTGTTTAGCTCTCGCTAAACGCGGTTGTATAACCGCAATACACGCCGTATTTTATCCGGCATATATTGTTTTTGCTTGCTCATGGAATAGGGAGGTTGTCATGTATCAACGCTGTTTTGATAATGCCAGTGAAACGCTGTTTGTCGCCGGTAAAACGCCACGGCTTTCACGTTTTGCAATTAGCGATGATCCAAAATGGGAGTCTAGACATCACGTTCATGACAATGAAACCGAGCTGATTTACGTCAAGAAAGGGGTAGCAAGGTTTACCATCGATTCATCGTTATATGTCGCACATGCCGATGATATAGTGGTGATAGAACGCGGCAGGCTGCATGCGGTGGCCTCTGACGTTAACGATCCGGCAACGACGTGTACCTGTGCGCTGTACGGCTTTCAGTTTCAGGGGGCTGAGGAAAATCAGCTACTGCAACCGCATTCTTGTCCGGTAATTGCCGCGGGGCAGGGAAAAGAAGTCATAAAAACCTTATTTAATGAGCTAAGTGTGATTTTGCCGCAAAGTAAAAATAGCCAAACATCTTCGTTATGGGATGCATTTGCCTATACGTTAGCCATTCTTTACTACGAAAACTTTAAAAATGCTTATCGTTCGGAGCAGGGGTATATTAAAAAAGATGTTCTGATAAAAGATATTCTTTTTTATCTGAATAATAATTATCGCGAAAAAATCACTTTAGAACAGTTATCGAAAAAATTTCGTGCCAGCGTCAGTTATATTTGCCATGAATTTACCAAAGAGTATCGTATTTCCCCTATTAACTATGTTATTCAACGGCGTATGACGGAAGCGAAATGGTCACTCACTAATACTGAATTATCACAGGCAGAGATCTCCTGGCGTGTGGGTTATGAAAATGTCGATCACTTTGCCAAACTGTTTTTGCGCCATGTCGGTTGTTCGCCCAGCGATTACCGCAGGCAATTTAAAAACTGTTTTGCGGAACAAGAAATCCTATCTGAATTTCCTCAACCGGTAAGTCTTGCCGGGTAAATCTGGCGGCGCAGTTTGTTAAGAAGCTGCGCCGCCTGCAGATTATTTGTTCTGATAATCTTTCAGGATCTGCCGACCCGCAACGTAAATCATAATTTCGTCTGTACCGCCGCCGATACGTTCACAACGGACATCACGCCAGAAGCGGGAGACGCGCGCCTCATCGGTATAGCCCAGACCGCCCATGATTTGAATCGCATCATCAATGACTTCCATTGCGGTACGTGCACAGTACAGTTTTGCCAGCGCCGCGCTGGTGCGCAGTGACTGATGCTGATCGGCTTGCCATGCCACTTTCAGCACCATGTTGCGCATGTTGTCGATCTTAATCGCCATCAGCGCCAGTTTTTCCTGGATCATCTGGTTATGACCAATGGGCTTACCAAAAGCGATACGTTGGTTGGCATAGCGGGCGGCATCTTCAAAGGCGCATTCGGCAAAGCCGGTGCTGCGCGCGGCGTTGATCAGGCGCTCCATCTCAAAGTTGTACATCACATTGAGGAAACCCATTCCTTCTTCGCCCACCATGTCGCTCTCTTCAACCTCCACGTTGTCGAGATAGACTTCGCAGGTGCTGAGCATATGCCAGCCGATTTTATGCAGCGGGTTAATCTTAATGCCGGGCTTACTGGAGTCGACCCACCACAGGGTGAAGGCTTTTTTGGGATCTTTCGGTTGCGGATCGCGCGCCAGCACCAGCATATACGGGTACTCTTTCGCACCGGTAATAAAGGTTTTTTGTCCGTTGATGTAGACCTTGCCGTTTTTACGCGTGTAAGTGGTAGTGGCACTGTTGTTATCTGAGCCAGCACCTGGTTCCGTCAACGCCAGGGCATAGGCGGGATCACCCGTTTCCAGGGTGCTTTCTGCCGTTTTACGTAGCTGCTCTGCAGAACCGAAACGGCGCATACTGTGAATACATTGACCGTTGGTGATCAAAAATGCCGGAGCACCGCATTTTGACACTTCCATCAGCGCCAGCATTTGGGTGACGTAATCCGCAGGGATACCACCAAATTCTTCCGGCACGCCAAGCATGGAAATACCGTTATCCGCCAGCGCCCGCATAAACTCACGCGGATATGTCCCGTTTTGATCGCAGGTGCGGAAATACTCTTCCGGAAAGTTAGTCGTAATCAGTTCGCGAATACTGGCCAGCAGCAGTTCTTGTTCTTCAGTTAAAGAAAAATCCATCATTATACTCCTGTTAATGAGCCGCTTCAGGCAGGACAAAACCCATCGCCGCATCGATAAATAATCTTTCGTCCATCAGTTTGAGTTCTGGCGAAATCACTGGGGTGAAGTCCATTTTGTCGAGAATATCTTTTTGTAAATCGACGCCAGGGGCGATTTCGATTAAATGCAGGCCGTCTTCTTTCAGCGTGAATACAGCACGTTCGGTGATGTAACGAACATCCAGTTCCCGTTCGAGCGCGATTTTTCCGCTAAAAGTAATTTCCGGTAGTTCCTGAATAAATTTCTTCACCCGTCCTTCCTGGACGATATTTAATTTGCCATCGGCAATTTCTGTTTTTAAACTGCCCGCGGTTAACGTGCCGCAGAAAATAATTTTCTTCGAGGTGGCACTGATATCAATAAATCCACCGGTACCCATGATTTTGCCATTGAATTTATGCACGCCGACGTTACCGTGCTGGTCGACTTCAGCAAAACTCAAATAACAAACATCCAGACCACCACCGTGATAAAAATCAAACTGGGACGTCATATCCAGAATGGCGCGGGTATTCACGTTCGCGCCAAAGGCGATACCCTGTGAAGTAATTCCGCCAATCGGACCTGTTTCTACCGTCAGAATAAAGTCATCAGCACAACCTTCTTCCCGGGCGACCAGGCCAATACCGTCAGCAATACCGACGCCGACATTCCCCACCGCGCCTTTACGCATTTCGAATAATGCACGCCTCGCAACTAATTTACGTTGGTTTAGGGGCAGGCTAAGTTTGGTGCTGTCATCAAGGGTGAAGTCACCAGAAATAAAGCGGTTAACCGGCGCACCGCCATACAGTTGGCTTTGATCCGGATCGACCACCACAATATCCACCAGATAACCCGGAATACGGACAGATTTAGGATGCAGCGTGGCTTTCTTAACCATTTTCTGCACCTGCATCATCACAATACCGCCGTTATTGTGCACCGCCTGGGCAATAACCAATGCGTCGAGATACATCACCTCATCTTCAAAAGTGGCGTAGCCTTCACTGTCGCAGGTGGTAGCGCGAATGAAGGCGATATCTGGCGCAATCGCTTTGTAATAGAGATATTCTTTGTTATCAAACTCGACCAGTTTAATCAGGTCTTCTTTCGTGACTTCATTCAGTTTGCCGCCTTGCTGGCGTGGATCGACAAATGTCCCGATGCCAATATCACTAATAATACCAGGCTGGTGGGCTGCGGCGGCGCGTAAGGTTTGTGTAAGTACACCTTGTGGATAGTTATAAGCAATAATTTTATTTTGTTCTGCGAGTTCAGAAATACGCGGCGATTGTCCCCAGTGACCACATAATGCCCATTTCACCAGACCTTCTTGCGCCAGAGGACTAATACCACGGTCGGCGCGATCGCCAAGCCCTGTCGGACTAATAATCGATAAATTACGTGGCGTTTGAGTCTGTTTATATTTATCAGCAAGAGCTGTAATTAACGTGGTGGCTTCCAGAATACCGCCGCCAGCGCCTAACACACAAAGTGTTGCTTCGTCGGGAATATAATTCACCGCTTCCTGTGCCGACAGGACCGGCACTCGTCCATTAATACGAGGTGGTTTTACAGGTTTCATTGTTAATTCCTGATTCAGATGTGATTTTCCCTACGCCAGATGGAGAATTAGCGCACAGAGACTCACGAAATATTTTTATTAAATACGGTTAAATATATTTTTTAAGTTCGGCGGGGAGGGTGTTCCCGCCGAAATATTATTGCTTATGCCTGGTGTAAAATAGTTAATACCGTGCGTAAATCATTTACCGAGATTTGCCCTGGTGCAGAGGCTTTTTTTACCGCACCAAAAGTTGCCGCCGAGCCAAATACTTCACCAGCCAGACGAGAAATTACGCCAGTTTTTGCCATCGACATCGTGATGATTGGACGATCGGCATACTGCTCCTGCATCTCCAGGGTCGCGGTAAGCAACGTCAGCACATCGCTGGTACTTTGCGGCATCAGCGCAATCTTAGGAATATCGGCGTCGAAGGACTGCATTTTGCGCAGACGGGCAATGATTTCTTCGGCTTCCGGCGTTTTATGGAAGTCATGGTTGGACATGACAACTTTCACATCATGCGCGTGGGCGTAGGCGACGGTTTCTTTAACCTGATCATCGCCGGTAAATAACTCCAGATCGATCATATCAACCAGGCCGCTGTCGATGGCTGCACGATTGAGAGCAATATAAGCCTCGGTGGAAATCGCCTGCTCACCGCCTTCTTTGGCACTGCGGAAGGTAAACAGCAGCGGTTTTTCTGGCATGGTTTCACGGAGAATTTTTGCTGCCGCCATGACAGACTCCACATTGGAGAGATCGGCATAGTGGTCTACACGCCATTCCAGAATATCAAAGTCCGCTTCACGATAGGCGAGAGCTTCGGATTTCACGCGGGCGATATCTTTCGCCATCAGCGAGACGATGATTTTAGGTGCGCCCGTACCAATGACGAGATCTTTTACAGTTACGGTTTTCATTTTTTACCCTTTCTGCACGCGGTCAGCCTGTCAGGCACCGAACCCCATGACCTGTTTAACATATTCCAGAGGGAAATCTTTGCCAGTCCATAACGTGAACTGTTCAGCCCCTTGCCACAACAACATGCCGTATCCATCAATCGTTTTGCAACCAGCTTGTTGCGCCTGCTGCAATAACTTCGTCATATGCGGGTTATACACGCATTCAGTGACCAGCAGTCCCGGATGTAACAGACTGATATCATTAACTAATGATTCATTCTCAAGGGGTTTCATACCCACTTTTGTGCCATTGGTTAAAATGTCGGCGGAAGCCAGGGCTTCAGCAAAGGCTTGCTGATCGGCGAGATCGGTAACCGTGACGACACAATCGGTGTTTTCGTTAACCCGCTGCGCGAAGGCGAGGGCTTTATCGAAGAACTCATCCCGACGGTTAAAGAGTTTAATTTCTTTTAAACCTTCAATTGCCCCCTGCGCGCCAATCGCCGTTGAGGCACCTCCGGCCCCTAACAGCACCATTGTTTTGCCTTTGATATCAAAACCGCTCTCTTTAATGGCGCGAATATGGCCCGTGCCGTCGGTGTTATAGCCGCGCAGGTAGCCATCATCATTAACGATGGTGTTGATGGCACCCACCAGTTTGGCTGCTGGCGTTAATTCATCAACATATTCACACGCCAGTTGTTTGTTCGGCATTGATATACCAGTTCCGCGCATTTTGAGGGCTTTTAATCCTTCAATTGCTCCGGGAAAACTATCGTTATCCACTTCAAAGGCCATATAGGTAAATGGCAGTCCCGCTTTTTCTAAGGCTTTATTCTGCATTTCAGGCGATAAACTGTGGCGGATAGGATAGGCCATCAGCCCAATCAATTCGTATTTTGCGGTAACATCCATAATTAACTCCTTTAACCTCTATGCTTAATTGTGTTTAACCGGGTGCTAAATTTACGCTCGCCAAACCGCACATCATTCTCAGGAATAATAAAAACGCGGTAATAGCGGATAAAAACAATAATTGCGGTAATCAGGGCCAGCAGCGCGAAAGTAAAATCGAGAACAATGATATATTGCAGGCCGATGTTCGACAGATAACCGGTAATCAGCGGAATAACAAAGTTAGCCAGTCCACCCATCATCATATAAATACTGGTGACTTTGGCTTTGCTTTTGGGGAAAAACTCTGACATGACCGAAACGCCGAGCTGTAAAATGCCACCAGCTGCTGAGAAACCGATAACAAAGGCTCCGGCATTACACACCAGTGGAGAAGGGTACAGGTAGATAATGGCTGCTGTTATTGTTGCCAGTGCAGAGTTAAATACATTAGCCCAGATGGGCCGGACCATTTTTTTCAGTAGTGCGGCAAAAATAAAGACACAGACCAACGAGCCCATACTGTAATAAGAGATGGTTTTTAATGCCTCAGCTTCTGACATACCAGCAAAAGCCATCGCATATTTGGGCATCCACACCACAATCACATAAAAGGTCGAGAATGCGGCTACACCGAACAGTACCGATGAAACACCTTCCAGCCAGACTAACGGTTTGCTGTTCATTTGCGGTAATTCATTAGCTACGCTGGCGTCCACCAACTGGCTGGGGAATTTGCTTTTCAACAGCATCAGCGTGATCAGTACAAATAGGATGCCTGGAATAATCAGCCCATAGCCGTACCAGATGTTATTGAGCAACATATAGCTCACCAGCATTGGGTAGAACATTTGTCCGAATGACACCATCGCTTTAACCAGTATGACCGCCGAACCAGAGGCTTTCGGAAAGCATTCCATGAGCGCGGGGTAGCCACCCGTATCCAGCGCTGAGTTAGCGATACCTACGCACACTGCCAGACCGTAGGCGAGAGTTAAATTCGGGCAAGCGGGAATACCAAAGAAGAATAGCAGATACATTATTACTGCCATTAATATCACCGCCCGACGACCAAACTTATCGGAGATCACACCGAAGAATAAAATACTGATCAATCGCCCCAAACCAATACCGGAAATTAAGTAGGCAATGCCCGCGTTGTCAGTGGAAAACTTTTCCGCCAGAGATGACATGTTTTGGGCAAGCGTAATAACACTAATGCCGTGCAGGAAGTAGCTGAAGTAAATACAAAGAACAGCCAGGATAAATGGCGTGCTGAAAGCCTTATTTTGAGACATTTTCACAGCTCCTTGCTGAAAGATAATTTCGTTACCGTACGTATTGTTCTCCGACGGTTTACATAATTACTATACTGAAGATGATTTTCCCTGGGTACATGGCATAAAGTTTATGTTTCCAGGAATATTGCATGTCATAGTTTGTTTTTGATCGCGATTTTCCTTAGTTAGCGCAGAAAGAGTTATTTATCCGTAAGATCTTGCATGACCTGAAAAGAATATTGCATTACCCACCCGGAGCGACATTTTCCTTTAGCGAGTGATGCCGCGTTTTTTTGCGGCTGCGTAAGCCGATAAACAGTGCCAGTAAAAAACCGATGGCAGCGATGGCGGTATCGAACCACATAATATCGGCAATACTTCTTTGGGACAGATGAGCCGTAATCAACGGAATAGTAAAGGTCGCAATACTGCCCGCACTGTAATAGATCCCTGTAGCTTTACCTTTAGCGTAAGGGAAACGTTCAGCCATTAACGTCAGGCCAATTTGCACAACACCTCCAGCAGAGGTAAAACCAATGACAAAAGCAAATATTATCACCACATAAAATGTGGGATGCAGGCAGACGGTAAACAGAGCAATAAATGAGATAAAGGTGTACAGCATCAGTAATGTTGTTGGGCGAACGGTATTACGAATGAGTGGAGCGGTAATAAATACACAAAGCAGCGAACCCACGGTGTAGATACTGAGTAGTTTAATCGACATAGTGTATGACATGCCTGCAACAAATTGTCCGTACTGTGCCAGCCACTGGCTAACCAGATAAAACGTTGCCATTGAGATATAGCCATATAAGGTATAACTGGCTAAATCGATAATTGAACAGCGATGTTCCGTAGAGCTGGTGGTTTTCTTTATGACAGGTAAGCGATGACCCGGATGGGGTGGGAACGTACAACGGTATAAAAACAGAGCGTTAATAAACATAATGCCTGCAGCAATCATAAAGGACCAACCGAACCACAGTTCAGCCCACACTAACAGGCTAATGATTAGCGGTAATAAAAATTGTCCGCTGGAAACAAATGCTTTAATTAAAATATTGGCTGTCCCAGGTGAGCGTGGAAAAGCTTCCATCAAACTGGGATAAGTGCCTGCATCGAGAAAACTGTTTGCCATTCCTGCCAGAAAGCCAAAAACATAAGCGATAATGATGTTATTGGTGTGCAGGATGCCAAAAAAGAAGGCCATATAGCAGCACATCCCGAGCATGATAAAAGGGCGGCGACCAAAGCGATCGGATAATAATCCTGCAAAAAGCAAGACACTTAATCGACCAATGCCCAGCGATGAGATAACTATCGAGACACCCGCGGCATTAGTCTGCCAAAGTGTCTCCAGCGAGGCCATATTCAGGCTCATCAAAATGACGCCCATACCATGCACCAGGTAATTAAAATACAACCCAAGTGCGGTAGGGTAATAGGGATTTTTCATAGGTTCTACTTAGCAAAGGTGCTTTAAAAAGTGTAGCGATGTTGTGTCAGTATCCATTCATTATTGTTGTAACAACGACAATTCCTTTCTGTGGAAAAATTAACAAAGTCGCTCCAGATCGTGTGCATATAATTCAGCGGCTACCGATTGATAGATCTTCCAGTCAATAAAATTGCCATCAGGGTAGACTCGTTGAAATGCGGTTAAGTCGGGGAAAAAACGCATGGTGTTGTTGCCGATGCGGTTATTTATTTTCTCTATGATGGCATGAAGATGTTTTTTTCTTTGCTGACGCATAGCCAACAGTTGCTCGACTACACGCTCAGGAATGGCACACTTGCCATTTTCCCACTGACGCCAGCTTTCACTGTCACCGGTCTCGGCAATCCAGGTCGCGCATTCATCAATAGTCATGGCAAAAATATGGCGGAGTGCCTGGAGTTCATAAGCGTTCATCGTGTAATGGCTGCATGAAATAAACAATAAAATATAAATAACATTATCAGCCTGCTGACGGCTTGAAGAGAGTCACAGTATCTTGTGCAACATTATTGGAAAGAGTGAGGGGCGAGGTAGCGAAGCGGAAAAATGTTAAAAAAAAGCCCATCGTGGGAGATGGGCAAAGACTACACACAGCAATTCGTTGTTTCACTCAGGGGATTTCCATGCTTATAAATCAATATGTTGATTTATAACCGTGAGCTAATAGTAGGCATACGGACTTTTTGCGTCGATCAGATTCGTCTCATTAGTTTAAAAACTGTAAAGAATTTGCGACAGGTACTACCAGCTGAATGGCGGTAAGCAGGAAAATATGGGGAAGAGCAAGCAAATATCAATTAGCGGGGGTTAACAATCAGGCGGCAGAGCCGCCTGATGAGAAATTACTTATTCGGTTTCTCGATTTCGCCAAGTTCTTCGAGAATTTCTTCCGGTTGGTCCGTCGGCGGCGGGACTTCTTCCACCCACGCGGCAAACAGACGCCAGGAAACGGCTAACAGAACCGGACCAATAAACAGACCGATCATCCCGAAAGCAATCAAACCACCAATAACACCAGAGAGGATCAGGATCAGCGGTAAATCGGCACCCATGCGAATTAACATTGGGCGGATGACGTTATCCAGCGTGCCAACCACACCGCTCCACACTAACAATACCGTTCCCCAGGTGGTATCGCCAGTCCAGTAGAGCCAGATAATCGCCGGAATCAGTACCGGCAACGGGCCAAGCTGGACAAGGCAGGAGAGGATCATTAACACCGTTAGCAACGTTGCATAAGGTACGCCGGATACGGCGAGGCCGATACCGCCAAGCACTGCCTGTACTAACGCCGTCACCACCACACCCAGCGCCACCGCGCGGATAGCCTGTGCCGCCAGCAGTACGGCGGCATCTCCGCGAACGCCTGCCAGACGGGTTGCAAAATGGCGAATGCCTTGTGCCACCTGTTCACCGCGCCAGTACAGCAGGGCACTGAAGAGAAGCATCAGCGCACAATGCACCATAAAGCGCCCGATATGCGCCGCCTGCCCAACGAACCAGGTGGTGGTGGTGCCAATATAAGGGCGGACTTTCGCCATGATCGCCGTCCCCCCCATATCCAGCAAGTTGTGCCAGCCTGCATACAGCTTCGCGCCAATCACCGGAATGGTATTAAGCCACGCCAGATCGGGTAACGTCATGTCGCCGCTGGAAATGGCTTTAATTAGCGGGCCGCTGCCGTCGACGATACTGTTAACCAGCAAAGCAATAGGGATGATAAACACCATCACTAATAACAGCGTCATCACCAGAACGGCGAGAGAGCGGCGGCCAAACATGATCTTTTGCAAACGTAACAATACTGGCCAGGTGGCGATAACCACCGTACCGGCCCATGCAAAGCCGAGAATAAAGGGTTGAACAATCCACAGACATGCCACAATCATGATGGCTAAAAACAGCACCGAAAGCAGAATTTGTGCGACATCCCTGGGCTGACGAACATTTACCATAACTACTTTTCACCTTTTTTGTGCGTCAAATCGTCGACGCGACGTGAACACGCGAAACTCACCTGCATAATGATGAGCAATTTCAGCGGTTTTTAACAGGCCGATTCTGCCCTTAATTCTGATGGGCGTGTTAGAAAAAAATGTGGTACAACAACTCAGGCAACACGCAAACGATTAATCTCTCATCACAGACCGCAGGAAAGGGTCAATATAATGATTCCACAGATTTCCCAGGCACCCGGCGTCGTTCAACTGGTGCTTAATTTTTTGCAAGAGCTGGAGCAACAAGGTTTTACCGGCGATACGGCGACAAGTTATGCCGATCGTCTGACAATGTCGACCGACAACAGTATTTACCAACTTCTCCCCGATGCGGTGGTATTTCCGCGTTCAACCGCAGATGTGGCGCTGATCGCCCGTCTTGCCGCGCAGGAACGCTATTCATCGCTGATCTTTACCCCCCGCGGCGGCGGCACCGGCACTAACGGTCAGGCGCTCAACCAGGGGATTATTGTTGATATGTCCCGCCATATGAACCGCATCATCGAAATTAACCCTGAAGAGGGCTGGGTGCGCGTTGAGGCCGGGGTGATAAAAGATCAACTCAATCAGTACCTGAAACCGTTCGGCTACTTTTTTGCGCCGGAACTTTCGACCAGCAACCGGGCAACGCTCGGTGGGATGATCAATACCGATGCTTCTGGTCAGGGATCGCTGGTCTATGGCAAAACGTCGGATCACGTACTTGGCGTACGTGCGGTGTTGTTGGGGGGCGATATTCTCGATACGCAACCTTTACCCGTCGAACTGGCGGAAACGCTGGGTAAATCCAATACCACAATCGGGCGAATTTATAACACGGTTTATCAACGTTGCCGTCAGCAACGCCAGTTAATCATCGACAACTTCCCCAAACTTAACCGCTTTCTTACCGGTTACGATCTGCGTCATGTCTTTAACGATGAGATGACCGAGTTCGACCTGACGCGCATTCTGACGGGTTCAGAAGGGACGCTGGCCTTTATTACCGAAGCGCGGCTGGATATTACGCCCTTGCCTAAAGTGCGCCGTCTGGTGAACGTCAAATATGACTCTTTTGACTCCGCGCTGCGTAACGCGCCGTTTATGGTTGAGGCGCGGGCGCTTTCGGTAGAGACGGTGGACTCAAAAGTGCTGAATCTGGCGCGGGAAGATATTGTCTGGCATTCCGTCAGCGAGTTGATTACCGATGTGCCTGACAAAGAGATGCTCGGGCTGAACATTGTGGAGTTTGCTGGTGATGATGAGGCGCTGATTGACGAGCGAGTTAATGCTCTCTGTGTGCGGCTTGATGAGCTGATTGCCAGCCAACAGGCAGGTGTGATTGGCTGGCAGGTGTGCCGCGAGCTGGCGGGTGTTGAACGTATCTATGCGATGCGTAAAAAAGCCGTTGGTCTGCTTGGCAATGCCAAAGGTGCCGCTAAGCCAATTCCGTTTGCTGAGGATACCTGCGTACCGCCGGAACATCTGGCCGATTATATTGCTGAATTTCGCGCGCTGCTCGACAGCCACGGCTTAAGCTACGGTATGTTCGGTCACGTCGACGCAGGTGTCTTGCACGTCCGTCCAGCGCTGGATATGTGCGATCCTCAACAAGAGATTTTGATGAAGCAAATCTCTGATGACGTAGTGGCGCTGACTGCGAAATACGGTGGTTTGTTGTGGGGCGAGCACGGCAAAGGTTTTCGCGCTGAATACAGCCCGGCGTTTTTCGGTGAGGAACTTTTTGCAGAACTGCGCAAAGTGAAAGCGGCATTTGACCCGCATAACCGACTCAACCCAGGGAAGATTTGCCCGCCAGAAGGTCTCGATGCGCCGATGATGAAAATGGACGCGGTGAAGCGCGGTACATTCGATCGGCAGATCCCCATTGCGGTACGCCAGCAGTGGCGCGGTGCGATGGAGTGTAACGGCAACGGTTTATGCTTCAACTTTGATGCCCGTAGTCCGATGTGTCCGTCGATGAAGATCACCCAGAACCGGATTCATTCACCGAAAGGGCGCGCAACGCTGGTGCGTGAATGGCTGCGTTTGTTGGCGGATCGCGGCGTTGATCCACTCAAACTGGAACAAGAACTGCCTGAATCCGGCGTCAGTTTGCGGACGTTAATTGCCCGCACGCGCAATAGCTGGCATGCGAATAAAGGCGAATATGACTTCTCACACGAAGTCAAAGAGGCGATGTCGGGCTGTCTGGCCTGTAAAGCGTGTTCGACCCAGTGCCCCATCAAAATTGATGTGCCGGAGTTTCGCTCTCGTTTTCTGCAGCTCTATCACACCCGTTATTTACGCCCGCTGCGCGACCACCTCGTCGCTACGGTCGAGAGCTACGCGCCGCTGATGGCACGCGCGCCGAAAACCTTTAACTTCTTCATTAACCAGCCGCTGGTGCGCAAACTCTCGGAAAAACATATCGGCATGGTTGATTTGCCGCTGCTGTCGGTCCCCTCGCTACAACAACAAATGGTGGGGCATCGCTCGGCAAACATGACGCTGGAACAGCTTGAATCTCTCAATGCAGAGCAGAAAGCGCGCACAGTGTTGGTGGTGCAGGACCCCTTTACCAGCTATTACGATGCGCAAGTGGTGGCGGATTTTGTCCGTCTGGTCGAAAAATTAGGTTTCCAGCCTGTGTTACTGCCATTTTCGCCAAATGGCAAAGCCCAGCATATTAAAGGTTTTCTTAATCGTTTTGCGAAGACGGCGAAAAAGACGGCGGATTTCCTCAACCGTATGGCGAAGCTGGGTATGCCAATGGTGGGCGTCGATCCGGCGCTGGTACTTTGTTATCGCGATGAATATAAACTGGCGCTGGGCGAGGAACGTGGCGAGTTTAACGTCTTACTGGCGAATGAATGGCTGGCAAGCGCACTTGAGTCACAGCCAGTGGCTACAGTCAGCGGTGAATCATGGTATTTCTTTGGTCACTGTACCGAAGTTACCGCCTTGCCGGGTGCGCCAGCACAATGGGCCGCGATATTTGCCCGTTTTGGCGCGAAACTGGAAAATGTCAGCGTGGGTTGCTGCGGCATGGCAGGGACTTACGGACATGAAGCGAAAAACCATAAAAATTCGCTCGGGATCTATGAGTTATCCTGGCATCAGGCTATGCAGCGACTGCCGCGTAACCGCTGTCTGGCGACCGGATATTCCTGCCGTAGCCAGGTAAAACGGGTTGAAGGCACGGGGGTACGCCATCCTGTGCAGGCTTTACTGGAGATTATTAAATGATATGGAAACGGAAAATCACCCTGGAAGCACTGAATGCTATGGGTGAAGGAAACATGGTGGGGTTCCTGGATATTCGCTTTGAACATATTGGTGATGACACCCTTGAAGCGACAATGCCAGTAGACTCGCGGACAAAGCAGCCTTTCGGGTTGCTGCATGGAGGCGCATCCGTGGTACTGGCCGAAAGTATCGGTTCCGTTGCCGGTTATTTATGTACCGAAGGTGAGCAAAAAGTGGTTGGTCTGGAAATCAATGCTAACCACGTCCGCTCGGCACGAGAAGGGCGGGTGCGCGGGGTATGCAAACCGTTGCATCTCGGTTCGCGTCACCAGGTCTGGCAGATTGAAATCTTCGATGAGAAAGGGCGTTTGTGCTGTTCGTCACGATTGACGACCGCCATTTTGTGACGTTGTCACCAGAAAAGTGTGACGCATATTGCCTTTGGTCATTATCTGCACAGTAAACGGTGGTATACTGTGCAGGTCTTGTCTAAAAGCGAGGATGCTATGTCTACTCAACTTGATCCCACCCAGCTGGCCATTGAATTTTTACGCCGTGACCAGAGCAATCTTTCACCTGCCCAATATCTCAAACGTCTGAAACAACTAGAACTTGAATTTGCTGACCTGCTTACTCTCTCTTCTGCTGAATTAAAAGAAGAAATCTACTTTGCCTGGCGTCTGGGCGTGCATTGATCCTGACTTAATGCCGCAAGTTCGCCAAATCGACCTGGATTAACCTCCGTCCAGGTTCGATGACCTTCTTAATACTGCTTATCTACCGCCTGATATTGTTCAAAAATAATACTAATCGCAGTTTGTGTTAAAACGGCGGGTTAGCTTTATGAGATTATTCTTATCGCCCCTTCAAGAGCTAAGCCACTGAGAGTGCCGGAGATAAGCGCCGGATGGGGTAGAAACCCTTAAGCCTGTGTCGCACAGACTTAAGGGTTTTCTTATTTCTGAACGCTGCACTTTTTTACCTATCTCTTAAATAGTCATTTTCAATACAACTTTTTCTTTTTCATCACAGCCTTAATGCTCCTTAGATAATAACCATTATCTAACAATGAGATACCTAATTCTTAGCGTGCCTGTTAACCCACACATCAGGGTCTATGCTTATTAAAAGCAGGCAAAAAGCATGTTTTACGGTAAAGCCCCTGCGTTTGCTGGGTTGAACTGATAATCATTATCACTAACATGCTGTTATACGCTGAAAGCGATGAAGTGAGGTAAATCGATGGACATGCATTCAGGAACCTTTAACCCACAAGATTTCGCCTGGCAAGGCTTAACGCTGACACCCGCAGCGGCGATACACATCCGTGAGCTGGTGGCAAAGCAGCCGGGTATGGTCGGCGTGCGCTTAGGCGTGAAGCAAACGGGCTGCGCGGGCTTTGGCTATGTGCTCGACAGTGTTAGCGAGCCGGACAAAGACGATCTGCTGTTTGAACACGACGGCGCGAAGCTGTTTGTCCCGCTGCAAGCGATGCCGTTTATTGATGGCACGGAAGTCGATTTCGTTCGTGAAGGACTTAATCAGATATTCAAATTTCACAACCCTAAAGCCCAGAATGAATGTGGCTGTGGCGAAAGCTTTGGGGTATAGGCGGTACTATGTCTCGTAATACTGAAGCAACTGACGATGTCAAAACATGGACCGGCGGCCCGCTGAATTATAAAGAAGGATTCTTCACCCAGTTAGCCACCGATGAGCTGGCAAAGGGGATAAACGAAGAGGTGGTGCGCGCAATTTCGGCGAAGCGTAATGAGCCGGAGTGGATGCTGGAGTTTCGTCTAAACGCCTATCGCGCATGGCTGGAGATGGAAGAACCGCACTGGTTGAAAGCGCACTACGACAAGCTGAATTATCAGGATTACAGCTACTACTCAGCACCATCGTGCGGTAATTGTGACGACACTTGCGCGTCTGAACCTGGCGCGGTGCAGCAAACTGGCGCGAACGCCTTTTTAAGTAAAGAGGTGGAGGCGGCGTTTGAGCAGTTGGGCGTTCCCGTGCGGGAAGGCAAAGAGGTGGCGGTGGATGCCATTTTCGACTCTGTTTCGGTTGCCACTACTTATCGCGAAAAACTGGCGGAGCAGGGAATTATTTTCTGTTCCTTTGGTGAGGCGATCCACGATCACCCGGAACTGGTGCGTAAATATCTCGGCACCGTGGTGCCGGGGAATGACAACTTCTTTGCCGCGCTTAATGCGGCGGTAGCCTCTGACGGTACGTTTATTTATGTGCCTAAAGGCGTGCGCTGCCCGATGGAACTTTCCACCTATTTTCGCATTAACGCGGAAAAAACTGGGCAGTTTGAGCGCACCATTCTGGTGGCCGACGAAGACAGCTACGTCAGCTACATTGAAGGCTGTTCCGCTCCGGTGCGTGACAGCTATCAGTTACACGCGGCAGTGGTGGAAGTCATCATCCATAAAAACGCCGAGGTGAAATATTCCACGGTACAAAACTGGTTCCCTGGCGATAACAACACCGGCGGTATTCTCAACTTCGTCACCAAGCGTGCTTTGTGCGAAGGCGAAAACAGCAAAATGTCATGGACGCAATCAGAAACCGGGTCAGCGATTACGTGGAAATATCCCAGCTGCATTTTGCGCGGCGATAACTCCATTGGTGAGTTTTACTCAGTGGCGCTGACCAGCGGTCATCAGCAAGCGGATACCGGCACCAAGATGATCCACATCGGTAAAAACACCAAATCGACCATTATCTCGAAAGGGATCTCTGCCGGACATAGTCAGAACAGTTATCGCGGCTTAGTGAAAATCATGCCGACGGCAACTAATGCGCGCAATTTCACTCAGTGCGACTCAATGCTGATTGGCGCTAATTGTGGGGCGCATACCTTCCCGTATGTCGAATGTCGCAATAACAGTGCACAACTGGAGCACGAGGCAACGACATCACGTATTGGTGAAGATCAACTGTTTTACTGCCTGCAACGCGGGATCAGCGAAGAAGACGCCATCTCGATGATTGTTAACGGTTTCTGCAAAGACGTGTTCTCAGAACTGCCGCTGGAATTTGCCGTTGAAGCACAAAAACTCCTCGCCATCAGTCTTGAACACAGCGTCGGATAAGGAATAAATATGTTAAGTATTAAAGATTTACACGTTAGCGTGGAAGATAAAGCTATCCTGCGCGGATTAAGCCTCGACGTTCGTCCCGGCGAAGTTCACGCCATTATGGGGCCAAACGGTTCGGGCAAAAGTACCTTATCGGCAACGCTTGCCGGGCGCGAAGATTATGAAGTGACGGGCGGCACGGTTGAGTTCAAAGGCAAAGATTTGCTTGCACTGTCGCCGGAAGATCGTGCAGGCGAAGGCATCTTTATGGCCTTCCAGTATCCGGTGGAGATTCCAGGTGTCAGTAACCAGTTTTTCCTGCAAACGGCACTTAATGCGGTGCGCAGCTATCGCGGCCAGGAAACGCTCGACCGCTTTGATTTTCAGGATTTGATGGAAGAGAAAATCGCTCTCCTGAAGATGCCGGAAGATTTATTAACCCGTTCGGTAAACGTTGGTTTTTCCGGCGGCGAGAAAAAGCGCAACGATATTTTGCAAATGGCGGTGCTGGAACCGGAGTTATGCATTCTTGATGAGTCGGACTCCGGGCTGGATATTGACGCATTAAAAGTGGTCGCCGATGGCGTGAACTCGCTGCGTGATGGCAAGCGCTCATTCATCATTGTTACGCACTACCAACGCATTCTCGACTACATCAAGCCTGATTACGTTCATGTGCTATATCAGGGACGAATTGTGAAATCCGGCGATTTCACGTTGGTCAAACAACTGGAGGAGCAGGGTTATGGCTGGCTTACCGAACAGCAGTAATGCGCTGCAACAGTGGCATCACTTGTTTGAAGCTGAAGGGACAAAACGCTCACCGCAAGCACAGCAGCATTTACAACAATTGCTGCGTACCGGACTGCCGACACGTAAACATGAAAACTGGAAATATACGCCGCTGGAAGGGCTGACCAATAGCCAGTTTGTCAGCATTGCGGGAGAGATATCCCCACAGCAGCGAGATGCCTTAGCGTTAACGTTAGACGCTGTGCGGCTGGTATTTGTCGATGGACGTTACGTGTCAGCACTGAGCGATGCGACTGAAGGCAGCGGGTATGAAGTGAGCATTAACGACGACCGTCAGGGGGTACCCGACGCTATTCAGGCGGAAGTGTTTCTGCATTTGACGGAAAGCCTGGCACAAAGCGTGACGCATATCGCCGTGAAGCGCGGTCAACGGCCGGCAAAGCCATTGCTGTTAATGCATATTACCCAGGGCGTGGCAGGTGAAGAGGTCAACACTGCCCATTACCGACATCATCTGGATCTGGCGGAAGGTGCCGAAGCAACGGTGATCGAACATTTTGTCAGCCTTAATGATGCTCGTCACTTCACCGGCGCACGGTTCACTATCAATGTCGCAGCGAACGCCCACTTGCAGCATATCAAGCTGGCGTTTGAAAACCCGGTCAGTCACCACTTTGCCCATAACGATTTGTTGCTGGCTGACGATGCCACCGCATTTAGCCATAGTTTCCTGCTGGGTGGCGCAGTGTTCCGACACAACACCAGTACGCAACTCAATGGCGAAAACAGCACGTTGCGGATCAATAGCCTGGCGATGCCGGTGAAAAACGAGGTGTGTGATACCCGTACCTGGCTGGAACACAATAAAGGTTTTTGTAACAGCCGACAGTTGCACAAAACTATCGTCAGCGACAAAGGCCGCGCGGTATTTAACGGTTTGATCAACGTCGCGCAGCACGCCATCAAAACGGATGGTCAGATGACCAACAATAATCTGCTGATGGGCAAACTGGCGGAAGTGGATACAAAACCGCAGCTGGAAATCTATGCAGATGATGTGAAATGCAGCCACGGCGCGACGGTGGGGCGTATTGATGATGAACAGATGTTCTATCTGCGCTCGCGCGGGATCAATCAGCAGGATGCCCAGCAGATGATCATTTACGCCTTTGCTGCCGAACTGACGGAAGCACTGCGTGATGAGGGGCTTAAACAGCAGGTGCTGGCCCGAATCGGTCAACGACTGCCAGGAGGTGCAAGATGACTTTTTCCGTCGACAAAGTGCGGGCCGACTTTCCGGTGCTTTCGCGTGAGGTAAACGGTTTGCCGCTGGCTTATCTCGACAGCGCCGCCAGTGCGCAGAAACCAAGCCAGGTGATTGACTCCGAAGCCGAGTTTTATCGTCACGGCTACGCGGCGGTGCATCGCGGTATTCATACCTTAAGCGCCCAGGCGACCGAGAAAATGGAGAACGTGCGCAAGCGGGCATCGCTGTTTATTAATGCCCGTTCGGCGGAAGAGCTGGTGTTCGTCCGCGGCACGACGGAAGGGATCAATCTGGTCGCCAATAGCTGGGGTAACAGCAATGTGCGGGCGGGCGATAACATCATCATCAGTCAGATGGAGCACCACGCTAACATTGTTCCCTGGCAGATGCTTTGCGCACGCGTTGGCACAGAGCTGCGTGTGATCCCGCTCAATCCCGACGGTACGTTGCAACTGGAGACGCTGCCTACGCTGTTTGATGAGAAAACTCGCCTGCTGGCAATTACTCATGTCTCCAACGTGCTTGGCACAGAAAATCCACTGGCGGAAATGATCACGCTTGCGCACCAGCATGGCGCAAAAGTGCTGGTGGATGGCGCTCAGGCGGTGATGCATCATCCGGTGGATGTTCAGGCGCTGGATTGCGACTTTTACGTGTTCTCCGGGCATAAACTGTATGGCCCCACCGGAATTGGCATTCTTTATGTGAAAGAAGCCTTGTTGCAGGAGATGCCGCCGTGGGAAGGGGGCGGTTCTATGATCGCCACCGTCAGCCTGAGTGAAGGCACAACCTGGACCAAAGCACCTTGGCGGTTTGAAGCCGGTACACCCAATACCGGGGGCATCATTGGTCTTGGCGCGGCGCTGGAGTATGTTTCGGCGCTGGGGCTTAATAACATAGCCGAGTATGAACAGAATCTGATGCACTACGCGCTATCACAGCTGGAATCTGTACCGGATCTCACTCTCTATGGCCCACAAAACAGGCTTGGCGTTATTGCTTTTAATCTCGGTAAACACCATGCCTATGATGTTGGCAGTTTTCTCGATAATTACGGCATTGCTGTGCGTACCGGACATCACTGCGCTATGCCATTAATGGCCTATTACAACGTCCCTGCGATGTGTCGGGCGTCGCTGGCCATGTA
Organism: Escherichia sp. S10b; assembly: GCF_028421345.1. Classification (NCBI taxonomy): domain Bacteria; kingdom Pseudomonadati; phylum Pseudomonadota; class Gammaproteobacteria; order Enterobacterales; family Enterobacteriaceae; genus Escherichia; species Escherichia sp. S10b. The sequence goes on along the minus strand of NZ_JAHZSO010000058.1, from coordinate 50,548 downwards.
TAACACCCATGAAGAAGTGGATCGTCTGGTGACCGGCCTGCAACGTATTCACCGTCTGCTGGGATAACAGGGAGGCACTATGGCTGTATTGCCGGATAAAGAAAAATTGCTGCGTAATTTTTTACGCTGCGCCAACTGGGAAGAGAAATATCTCTACATTATTGAGCTGGGCCAGCGTCTGCCAGAATTACGCGACGAAGACAGAAGCCCACAAAATAGCATTCAGGGCTGCCAGAGTCAGGTGTGGATTGTCATGCGCCAGAATGCGCAGGGAATTATTGAATTGCAGGGCGACAGCGATGCGGCGATTGTGAAAGGGCTTATTGCGGTCGTCTTTATTCTCTACGATCAGATGACGCCGCAGGATATTGTCAATTTCGATGTGCGTCCGTGGTTTGAAAAAATGGCGCTCACCCAACATCTCACCCCATCTCGTTCACAAGGTCTGGAAGCGATGATTCGCGCAATTCGCGCCAAAGCCGCTGCACTTAGCTAAACTAAAGGGACAGCTTTCATCCGGTTGGCTCACATTGCCGGATGGTCAATGTTTACACTGACCTGCACAGGAGTGTTTCGGTTTCAGGTGAACATAAGCGCCATCCGACGTTTCAGCGTGAGTCTCCGGCAAATACAGGAGGTTTACAATGAAACGCGCGTCTTTGCTTACACTCACGCTTATCGGCGCTTTTAGCGCCATCCAGGCTGCCTGGGCGGTTGATTATCCGCTACCACCAACCGGAAGCCGACTGGTTGGGCAAAATCAAACGTATACGGTGCAGGAAGGGGATAAAAACCTTCAGGCCATCGCCCGACGTTTTGATACTGCGGCAATGTTGATCCTTGAAGCCAATAACACTATCGCCCCGGTGCCAAAACCCGGTACGACGATAACTATTCCTTCGCAACTGTTATTACCTGATGCGCCGCGTCAGGGGATTATCGTTAACCTTGCAGAGCTGCGCCTTTATTATTATCCGCCGGGAGAAAATATCGTGCAGGTTTATCCGATAGGTATTGGCTTGCAGGGGCTGGAAACGCCGGTGATGGAAACGCGTGTTGGGCAGAAAATCCCTAACCCAACCTGGACGCCTACGGCAGGCATTCGTCAACGTTCGCTGGAGCGTGGCATTAAATTACCGCCAGTCGTTCCTGCCGGACCAAATAACCCGCTAGGACGTTACGCACTGCGCCTCGCGCATGGTAATGGCGAATACCTCATTCATGGTACCAGTGCGCCGGACAGCGTCGGTTTGCGCGTCAGTTCAGGGTGTATTCGCATGAATGCACCGGATATTAAAGCCTTGTTCTCCAGCGTGCGGACGGGAACGCCGGTGAAAGTGATCAACGAACCGGTGAAATATTCCGTGGAACCTAACGGGATGCGTTATGTTGAAGTACATCGACCACTATCAGCAGAAGAACAGCAAAACGTTCAGACAATGCCATACACACTGCCAGCAGGCTTTACGCAATTTAAAGACAATAAGGCTGTAGATCAGAAGTTAGTCGATAAAGCGTTGTATCGTCGGGCAGGGTATCCGGTTTCGGTGAGCAGTGGAGCAACTCCCGCAGCCAGCAATGCGCCTTCAGTAGAGTCAGCGCAGAATGGTGAACCAGAGCAAGGGAATATGTTACGCGCGACGCAGTAGCGGTAAACGGCAGACAAAAAAAATGGCGCACAATGTGCGCCATTTTTCACTTCACAGGTACTATTACTTGCGGTATTTAGTAGCCATGTTGTCCAGACGCTGGTTAGCACGAGCTGCGTCATCTTTAGCAGCCTGAACGTCGGAACGCATTGCGTTCACGTCGTTGCTCAGCTGGTCAACTTTAGCGTTCAGAGTCTGAACGTCAGAAGACAGCTGATCGATTTTAGCGTTGCTGGAGCAACCTGCCAGCAGAGTAGAACCCAGGATTACCGCGCCCAGTACCAGTTTAGTAGCTTTCATTATTAATACCCTCTAGATTGAGTTAATCTCCATGTAGCGTTACAAGTATTACACAAAGTTTTTTATGTTGAGAATATTTTTTTGATGGGAAGGCACTTATTTTTGATCGTTCGCTCAAAGAAGCATCGAACCCTGGGTTTTAGATAAAAAAATTGAGAGAAAACAGGATGCTTCCATCGGATTCATCTTAGATAAAGTGAGATTATATAGTGAAATCCGATTTGATTTTTTATTGCTTCTGGTTATCGATTAAATAAAAAAAGCGCCCATCAGGGCGCTTCGATATACAAATTAATTCACAAAAGCAATATTACAGGACGTGAACAGATGCGGTGTTAGTAGTGCCGCTCGGTACCAGTGCACCAGAAACCATAACTACAACGTCACCTTTGTGTGCCAGACCGCTCTGCAGAGCCAGTTCTTTACCCAGACGGTAGAAATCATCAGTAGAAGTGATCTCTTTAACCAGCTGCGGCACAACGCCTTTGCTCAGTACCAACTGATGAGCCGTTTTTTCGTTGGTGGTCAGTGCCAGGATGGTGGCATCCGGGAAGTATTTACGTACTGCGCGAGCAGATTTACCGCCCTGAGTAGCAACCACGATCAGCGGAGCATCCAGTTTTTCAGCAGTTTCAACGGCACCACGGCATACCGCTTCGGTAATGCGCAGTTTACGGTTGTCATTGTTGAACTCGAGACGGCTGTTCATCACGCGGTCGGTACGTTCGCAAATGGTCGCCATGATAGAAACCGCTTCCAGCGGGTATTTACCTTTTGCGGATTCACCAGACAGCATCACTGCATCAGTACCGTCGAGGATGGCGTTTGCAACGTCACCGGCTTCTGCGCGAGTCGGGCGTGGGTTTTTGATCATGGAATCCAGCATCTGGGTCGCAGTGATAACGACTTTACGTGCACGGATACATTTTTCGATCATCATCTTCTGGGCGAAGATAACTTCTTCTACCGGGATTTCTACACCCAGGTCGCCACGCGCAACCATGATGCCGTCAGAGGCTTCGAGGATTTCGTCGAAGTTGTTGAGGCCTTCCTGGTTTTCGATTTTGGAGATGATGTGGATGTTTTCGCCGCCGTGCGCTTTCAGGTGCTCACGGATTTCGATAACGTCAGAACGCTTACGAATAAAGGAAGCAGCAACAAAGTCTACGCCTTGTTCGCAACCAAAGATCAGGTCCTGTTTGTCTTTTTCAGCCAGTGCTGGCAGAGCAATGGAAACGCCAGGCAGGTTCACACCTTTGTTTTCGCCCAGGTCACCGTTGTTCAGCACTTTACAGATAACTTTGTTACCTTCAATGGCGGTAACTTCCATACCGATCAGACCATCGTCAACCAGTACGGTGTTGCCAACAGACAGGTCAGTAGTGAAACCTTCATACGTTACCGCAACCATTTCGCTGTTGCCGATAACAGATTTATCAGTGGTGAAAGTAAAGGTCTGACCAGCTTTCAGAGAAACGTCGTTACCGCCTTCCAGTTTCATGGTGCGGATTTCCGGACCTTTGGTATCAAGCAGGATAGCGGCGGTTTTACCAGTTTTGCTCATCACGTTGCGCAGATTCTGAATGCGCTGACCGTGTTCTGCATAGTCACCATGAGAGAAGTTCAGACGCATAACGTTCATGCCAGCGTCCAGCATTTTAGCTAACATCTCTTCAGATTCGGTTTTCGGTCCGATGGTGCAAACAATTTTGGTCTTTTTCATGACAGTCTTAGTCTTTAAGTTGAGAAGGATGGGAGAAACTTGCTTTCTGGGCGCACTGCCGGAAAGCGAATCCGGTATTACGAAAGTGGTGGTGCCTCGCTCTAAGGATAGGTGACATCGAAAAAGCGTGCAGAGGAATGTGTGCTTGTGTCTCAGCCCAACGTGAGTGCCTGTTTTTGAGTCGTTGAGTTCTACAGTCCAAAGTGCTGAAACCATTCAAGAGTCAATTGGCGCGCATTATACGCTGAAATTAATCCAAAAGGAAAACAAAAACAGCGTTTCAAAAAATATACAACTTGTTAGACAATAAATTGTTATCAAAGATTTAACGTTCCAGGGAAAAGGTTACGCAAAAACTTCACTGTTTGCGCAACGTCTGGTGCCGAAGTTGTCAGTGTGAGGATAAGTGAAAGTTCATCCGGTGTATAAATATATCATCGCTCAATTGCTACAGTTAAAATAATTTATCGCGTTATTTGTCTGATTTTGTTTGATTTTTGTTTAATTGGTTAGATTGATATATGCTGATAGTTGGCATGATAAATAGGTATAAAGAATGGGAAATCGGACAAAAGAGGATGAACTGTACCGAGAAATGTGCAGAGTTGTCGGTAAAGTTGTGCTGGAAATGCGCGATCTGGGGCAGGAACCAAAGCATATTGTTATCGCAGGCGTATTACGTACAGCATTAGCCAATAAACGCATTCAGCGCAGTGAGCTGGAAAAGCAGGCGATGGAAACCGTCATTAACGCACTGGTAAAATGACCATTCAGGATGAGGCGGTAAGCTTCATCCTGATATTCTTGCTTCAGTTGCGGTCCAGTTAATCATTCTAAATAACAACTGCTGAAATTATACGAATTGCGGTATGTATTTTAATTTATAGCGATAATGTTATTTTTATTTTCTGCAATGAACGTCACAAATAATTGTCGCTTAAGTTAAATTTATTTCAAATGATAATAAATATCAGTTCACTTATAATTTCTTGCTTTGTAATTTTAATTGATAACGATCAATGTTAAGGGCTCAGAATAATCACATTATTTTTTCTCCTAACCATAAAGGATTAGTTTATCGGCGTTAAATCTTTTCTCATACACTATCGGGTTAGGGAAAATATCTGGTGTTGGGGACAGAGTCAGCAGCGTATTAGTTGAATGCTTAATATCAGGCTGCTGAATTGTCAGCACTGTGTTTGCGAAGAGGATGCGAAATAAATGAACCCGGTTGATCGTCCACTATTAGATATTGGCTTAACGCGATTAGAATTCTTGCGTATATCAGGAAAAGGCCTTGCTGGTCTAACAATTGCCCCTGCGTTACTGTCACTTTTGGGTTGCAAACAGGAAGATATTGATAGCGGCACAGTAGGGTTGATAAATACACCCAAAGGGGTGCTGGTGACCCAGCGAGCGCGATGCACGGGTTGCCACCGCTGTGAAATCTCTTGTACCAACTTCAACGATGGCTCAGTAGGGACATTCTTCTCCCGTATCAAAATCCATCGCAATTATTTCTTTGGCGACAACGGGGTTGGCTCTGGCGGCGGCCTGTATGGCGATCTCAACTATACCGCGGACACCTGCCGTCAATGCAAAGAGCCGCAATGCATGAACGTCTGCCCGATTGGTGCGATTACCTGGCAGCAGAAAGAAGGCTGTATTACCGTCGATCATAAACGCTGTATTGGCTGTAGCGCCTGTACTACGGCATGCCCGTGGATGATGGCCACCGTAAATACCGAAAGTAAAAAATCCTCGAAATGTGTGTTATGCGGTGAATGCGCAAACGCCTGCCCAACAGGGGCGTTAAAAATTATCAAGTGGAAAGATATTACTGTGTGAATCTTGCAAAGGAAAAAATCATGGCTAACGGTTGGACAGGTAATATATTAAGAGTCAATCTCACGACAGGAAATATTACCCTCGAAGATTCCAGTAAGTTTAAAAGTTTTGTCGGTGGCATGGGCTTCGGCTACAAAATTATGTATGACGAAGTACCGCCAGGCACGAAACCTTTCGATGAAGCGAATAAATTAGTCTTTGCTACCGGCCCATTAACTGGATCTGGTGCCCCCTGTAGTTCTCGCGTAAATATCACCTCACTTTCTACTTTTACCAAAGGAAATTTAGTTGTCGATGCCCATATGGGGGGCTTTTTTGCGGCGCAAATGAAATTCGCTGGATACGACGTCATTATTATCGAAGGGAAGGCGAAATCACCGGTATGGCTGAAGATTAAAGATGACAAAGTTAGCCTGGAAAAAGCCGATTTCTTATGGGGAAAAGGGACGCGCGCAACGACGGAAGAAATTTGTCGATTGACCAGTCCGGAAACCTGTGTGGCGGCTATTGGTCAGGCTGGGGAAAACCTTGTTCCTCTCTCTGGCATGTTGAATAGCCGTAACCACAGCGGCGGTGCGGGAACTGGCGCAATTATGGGTTCGAAAAACCTGAAAGCGATTGCGGTTGAAGGGACGAAAGGGGTCAACATTGCCGATCGTCAGGAGATGAAGCGTCTCAACGATTACATGATGACTGAACTTATTGGTGCGAATAACAACCATGTCGTGCCAAGTACGCCGCAATCGTGGGCAGAGTATTCAGATCCCAAGTCACGTTGGACAGCACGTAAAGGGCTGTTTTGGGGCGCGGCTGAAGGTGGTCCGATTGAAACGGGGGAAATTCCGCCAGGCAATCAGAACACGGTCGGCTTTCGTACCTATAAATCCGTTTTTGACTTAGGTCCGGCGGCAGAGAAATACACAGTAAAAATGAGTGGCTGCCACTCTTGCCCGATCCGTTGTATGACCCAAATGAATATTCCTCGGGTGAAAGAGTTTGGCGTGCCCAGCACAGGTGGTAACACTTGTGTAGCCAACTTTGTCCATACCACCATCTTCCCGAACGGTCCGAAAGATTTTGAAGATAAAGACGATGGCCGTGTGATTGGTAACCTGGTGGGTCTGAATTTGTTCGATGACTACGGCCTATGGTGTAACTACGGGCAGTTGCATCGCGACTTTACCTATTGTTACAGCAAAGGGGTGTTCAAGCGTGTTCTGCCTGCTGAAGAGTATGCGGAAATTCGCTGGGATCAACTGGAAGCGGGTGACGTTAACTTCATTAAAGATTTTTACTACCGTCTGGCGCATCGTGTGGGTGAGCTGAGTCACCTGGCTGATGGTTCATATGCCATCGCAGAACGCTGGAATTTGGGTGAAGAGTACTGGGGCTACGCGAAAAATAAACTCTGGTCGCCGTTTGGCTATCCGGTTCACCATGCCAATGAAGCGTCAGCGCAGGTCGGTTCCATTGTTAACTGTATGTTCAACCGTGACTGCATGACGCATACCCATATCAACTTTATTGGTTCCGGCTTGCCATTGAAACTGCAACGTGAAGTGGCGAAAGAGCTTTTTGGTTCTGAAGATGCCTACGATGAAACCAAAAACTACACGCCAATCAATGACGCAAAAATTAAATATGCTAAGTGGTCGCTGTTGCGGGTCTGTTTGCATAACGCCGTCACCCTGTGTAACTGGGTCTGGCCAATGACCGTTTCGCCGCTGAAAAGCCGTAATTACCGGGGCGATCTGGCGCTTGAAGCCAAATTCTTCAAAGCGATCACCGGCGAAGAGATGACTCAGGAAAAATTAGATTTAGCTGCAGAGCGTATCTTTACGTTGCATCGTGCCTACACGGTAAAACTTATGCAAACCAAAGATATGCGTAATGAACACGATCTTATCTGTTCCTGGGTATTCGACAAGGATCCGCAGATCCCGGTCTTTACTGAAGGTACTGACAAAATGGATCGTGACGATATGCATGCTTCGCTCACGATGTTCTACAAAGAAATGGGCTGGGACCCACAGCTTGGTTGTCCCACCCGCGAAACATTGCAGCGTCTGGGGCTGGAAGATATTGCCGCCGATCTGGCAGCACACAATCTACTGCCTGTGTAAGGAATGGGTGAGATGAACCATCGGGATGAATTGCCGTTAGCGAAAGTCAGCGAAGTTGACGAGGCGAAGCGGCAATGGTTACAGGGGATGCGTCACCCCGTTGATACGGTAACCGAACCAGAACCGGCTGAAATCCTGGCAGAGTTCATTCGCCAGCATTCTGCGGCTGGGCAGCTGGTGGCGCGCGCCGTGTTTCTCTCGCCACCCTATTCGGTTGCAGAAGAGGAGCTGTCAGTTTTGCTGGAAAGCATTAAGCAGAACGGAGACTACGCTGATATCGCTTGTATGACGGGAAGCCAGGATGATTACTATTACTCAACGCAGGCCATGAGTGAAAACTACGCGGCGATGTCTTTGCAAGTTGTGGAGCAGGACATTTGTCGCGCCATTGCACACGCCGTTCGTTTTGAGTGCCAGACATATCCTCGTCCTTACAAAGTCGCCATGCTGATGCAAGCGCCATATTACTTCCAGGAAGCGCAGATTGAAGCCGCGATCGCCGCGATGGATGTTGCACCTGAATATGCCGATATACGGCAGGTGGAGTCATCGACGGCGGTGTTGTACTTGTTTAGCGAGCGATTTATGACCTATGGCAAGGCTTATGGCTTATGCGAATGGTTCGAGGTAGAGCAGTTTCAGAACCCCTGAAATTTCAGGGAGATGTCATGGATAGGGTGGACAGTTGCAGCCACTGCATTAGGGGATAATCAGATGTCCTTCACTCGACGCAAATTTGTTCTGGGGATGGGAACAGTAATCTTTTTTACTGGTTCTGCGTCTTCTCTGTTAGCGAACACGAGGCAAGAAAAGGAAGTTCGGTATGCCATGATTCATGACGAGTCACGGTGCAATGGCTGTAATATTTGCGCCCGCGCATGCCGTAAAACTAACCACGTCCCCGCTCAGGGAAGCCGTTTATCGATAGCACACATTCCAGTCACCGATAACGACAACGAAACGCAGTATCACTTTTTTCGCCAGTCATGTCAGCACTGCGAAGATGCTCCGTGCATCGACGTATGCCCGACAGGGGCGTCGTGGCGTGATGAGCAGGGGATCGTGCGGGTAGAAAAATCGCAGTGCATCGGCTGCAGTTATTGCATTGGCGCTTGTCCGTACCAGGTTCGCTACCTTAACCCTGTCACTAAAGTGGCAGATAAATGTGATTTCTGCGCTGAGTCCCGACTGGCAAAAGGCTTTCCGCCCATTTGCGTCAGCGCCTGTCCGGAACACGCATTGATCTTTGGTCGCGAAGATAGCCCAGAAATTCAGGTGTGGTTGCAGGATAATAAATACTATCAATATCAGCTACCTGGTGCCGGGAAACCGCATCTGTATCGCCGGTTCGGTCAACATTTGATTAAAAAGGAAAATGTATGAACCCGTCGCAACATGCTGAACAGTTTCAGAGCCAGTTAGCGAACTATGTGCCACAGTTCACTCCCGAATTTTGGCCGGTGTGGTTGATCATTGCCGGAGTATTGCTGGTTGGGATGTGGTTGGTGCTGGGGCTGCACGCCTTGCTTCGTGCTCGTGGCGTGAAGAAATCAGCCACCGATCATGGTGAGAAGGTTTATCTTTACAGCAAAGCGGTCAGATTATGGCACTGGTCGAATGCGTTACTCTTTGTATTGTTGCTGGCAAGTGGGCTGATAAATCACTTTGCGATGGTGGGCGCAACTGCGGTTAAAAGTCTGGTTGCGGTGCATGAAGTTTGCGGATTTTTGTTACTGGCATGCTGGCTCGGCTTTGTGCTGATCAATGCCGTTGGGGATAATGGTCACCACTATCGCATTCGTCGTCAGGGGTGGCTGGAACGAGCGGCAAAACAAACGCGATTTTATTTGTTTGGCATTATGCAGGGGGAAGAACATCCTTTCCCGGCAACAACACAGTCTAAATTTAATCCCTTACAGCAGGTCGCCTATGTTGGTGTCATGTATGGATTGCTGCCGTTGTTACTATTGACGGGGCTGTTGTGTCTCTATCCGCAAGCCGTGGGAGATGTGTTTCCTGGCGTAAGATACTGGTTATTGCAGGCGCATTTTGCTCTGGCATTTATAAGCCTCTTTTTTATCTTCGGTCATCTTTATCTTTGCACCACGGGGCGTACGCCACACGAAACCTTTAAAAGCATGGTCGATGGCTATCACCGGCACTAACGAATGATCATTACACGAGCAGACCTGCGAGAATGGCGTATCGGAGCGGTGATGTATCGCTGGTTCCTGCGCCATTTCCCACGCGGCGGTAGTTATGCCGATATTCATCATGCACTGATTGAGGAAGGATATACGGACTGGGCGGAGAGTCTGGTTGAGTATGCGTGGAAAAAATGGCTGGCGGATGAAAACTTCGCGCATCAGGAAGTTTCCTCTATGCAAAAACTGGCCACAGACCCCGGAGAGATACCATTTTGCAGTCAGTTTGCCCGCAGCGACGATCATGCTCGCATCGGCTGTTGTGAGGATAACGCCCGAATCGCAACCGCTGGGTATGCCGCGCAAATTGCCAGTATGGGTTATAGCGTGCGGATTGGAAGTGTCGGCTTTAACAGTCACATTGGCAGCTCCGGTGAACGCGCACGGGTTGCTGTAACCGGTAATTCTTCGCGGATAAGCAGCGCTGGAGATAGTAGTCGGATTGCGAATACCGGAATGCGAGTACGCGTTTGTACATTGGGTGAACGGTGTCATGTCGCCAGTAATGGTGACCTGGTGCAAATCGCCAGCTTTGGCGCAAACGCCAGAATTGCCAACAGCGGCGACAATGTACACATCATTGCCAGCGGTGAAAATTCAACGGTAGTGAGCACGGGCGTGGTCGACTCAATTATTCTCGGGCCAGGGGGAAGCGCCGCACTGGCATATCATGACGGCGAAAGAGTTCGCTTCGCCGTCGCCATTGAAGGTGAAAACAATATTCGAACCGGAGTCCGCTATCGTCTTAATGAACAGCATCAGTTTGTTGAGTGCTGATAGCTTTACCTTTAATCAAACGAAAGACGCCGACGAGCACGGGATGCAGGCTTTACGACCGCCCGAGCCATCGCCTCACCAATTTCTGCACATGCCGTAAGTCCCTGAACGAAAGGCTGGTCGTGCATCAACCAGGGCAACGCGCCGAACGCTACGCGTCCACGAATATCTTCGGGTTGCTGTAACGTATAATCTTCGCCAACATCAGGGATTTCATCCCCTGTTTTCTGTAATTGCTCGCGTAGCCCAGGGAAAGGAATATCTTTCACTTTAAGCGGACGCTGTCCGCGGGCATCAATAAAAACGTCAAACGAGTAGCTGTTGTCTTCCGTTTTCAGGACGGTGCGCGACTCATTAATTTCCATTTTGTAGTCTTCACCGAGGGCGAGAATATGAATGATTCCCGCTTCACGTAAGGCAAGTAGGCGACGAATAGACTCTGAAGGGATTGCCGCATAATTATCGATGAAAACCCTGGCAAGGCCTTTACTGAACCGTTTATGGTCGTGTTCATTCAGATGAGGAACAATTTCCTGTACGGCTTCATGCAGGCGCAGAATGACATAACGCCAGGGAACAGTATGTTTTTCTCGTTTATTGCGTTCGACTTCCTGGAGATTTTTTTCTGCCCAGTCAAATGGGTCGCGTTGTTTGCGCTCGGCAAACCAGGCTTGAGCAAAGGAATCGACATTCAGGCTCTCTAAGGCTATGCGTTGGCTCCAGTCTGGATCAGCAAACTTGATTTCCTCTACTATCAATCTAAATACCCGATCCAAAAGGCCCTCTTCACCTTTTTGAATCTCAGCATTTAATGCCTGATCGGTGACGATGTGTAAGGGCTCGTAGGGAATAGGGCAATAGAAATCGGCTTCGGGTAAAATACCCGTGCGCGACATCAACGTAATATTTAGCTTTTCACTTGCGTTATCGCGGTTAAAAACGACGTGTTGTTTATCATCTTCAATGAACGAACCATGCTGAATAGCCACTGCCATTGCCGCATCCAGTCCGCTCAAGGATGTTCCCATAATACCCACGTTACACGCATCGACCTTTGCTTCCATCAGGCCTGACCACGGACTGGGAAAATACGTTCTGGTTGCTTCTTCTTCATCAGGCCAGACGTGACCCGTGGCAATCACCGCTAAATCAAACGTCTCGCTGGGTAAATCCTGATTTGTAGCGAGCATGACGCCAGCATTTGTAATTTGCAGATCGGTAACCTGGCATGATTCATAAACAGCCACTGCAAATTTTTGCTGTCGTGCCTGGTCTACTAATCGTAAAAATTGATCGCGGAAATATTCGCCCAGCAGAATTCGCGGTAAAAACTGACGATCGTGCAAGGTTTCTTTTTTAACGCCATAACGCTGGAGATGGCTGGCTTCTTGCTTTTGTAGCCATTCGAGATACGTACAATTAATCGGCGGTATTTCAATACTGGCAATATTTGCCAGCATCATTTTTGAGTTTTCCTCATCACTGTATGGCATCCCGACACCGGCCTCGTCAGCCTGCTCGAAGATAGAAATAGAAAGTGGAGTTTGTTGCTGTAGAAGCGAGAATAAGGTGTAGATCCCCGTAGGCCCGGCACCCACAATAGCAATTTTTTTCATTGTTACTTACCTGTACGCATTCTTTCGAATTTAGTGTTATCAGATAAGTTTGGTTGAGATTTTTAGAATTTGAGAAATTTCAGACAGGGATGAAAAGGGCGCTAACCGCCCTTGATTAAATTCTGTCAGGCGAGTTTTGCCTGATTGATTTGACTCAGTGGCTCATTGACATCGAAAACTTTGGCGACAACTTCCTCAACGCCGAGATTTTTAAGTCGGGCAGTATGTTTTTCCAGATAGGCAAGGGCGCTTTTTTCATCAGTAAAAAGATAGATCCCACCGGCTTCGTGGTTCTTTTCACTTTCTGTCCATACCTTCCACAGAAAACCAGGTTCCTGATTAATCGACTCAGCAAGCGGTTTAAGCTGCTCAGCCATTGCGTCGCCAAATGGGCCATTAAAAGCAAAATGAAGTTGTAACAAAGTTGCCATAGCGATTCTCCTTCTGATAACGCATACGAAGACAGTGTAAATCTTTTAACGTATTGGATACAGAGAAGAAACAGAGGGAAAAAGGAGAAGACCAGATTAAGAAAATCTGGTGCGTCCGAGTGGACTCGAACCACCGACCCCCACCATGTCAAGGTGGTGCTCTAACCAACTGAGCTACGGACGCAGGATGGTGCGTTCAATTGGACTCGAACCAACGACCCCCACCATGTCAAGGTGGTGCTCTAACCAACTGAGCTATGAACGCAACGTTGTAGGTGACAACGGGGACGAATATTAGCGGCAGAGTGGGAAGGTGGCAAGAGGCAAAACGTAATTTTCTGCGCTATTTCGACCGTTTGCAGAGCTTTTAAGCAAATTGGCTATATTTTGTTGATTTGCAAGGGCGATTTTTATTCAGGATCGCATTTACATCTGATACAACCCAATAATTCGTGTATCAGAGTTTAAACAGAGTTGTTTGCCACCATCTCAAATCTGTCGTGGATAAATCCTCCGTAGCCTTTACACTTAGGTAGCAATAAAGGCACACAGATGCAGCAAAGGAATAAATCATGGGATCTGATGCGAAAAACTTGATGAGCGACGGGAATGTGCAAATTGTTAAGACCGGCGAGGTCATTGGCGCGACGCAACTTACTGAAGGCGAGTTGATTGTTGAAGCTGGCGGAAGAGCCGAAAATACCGTGGTCACGGGGGCTGGCTGGTTGAAAGTGGCAACCGGTGGGATCGCCAAATGCACACAGTACGGTAACAATGGCACGCTATCGGTCAGCGACGGTGCCATTGCCACAGATATTGTTCAGTCCGAGGGAGGCGCAATTAGTCTCTCTACGCTCGCTACGGTTAATGGCCGCCATCCCGAAGGTGAATTCAGCGTTGATCAGGGTTATGCCTGCGGTTTGTTGCTGGAAAATGGCGGTAACCTGCGTGTACTGGAAGGACATCGCGCGGAAAAAATCATTCTCGATCAAGAGGGCGGCCTGTTGGTTAATGGGACAACCTCAGCGGTCGTGGTAGATGAAGGTGGTGAATTGTTGGTGTATCCAGGAGGGGAAGCCAGCAATTGTGAGATTAATCAGGGCGGCGTTTTTATGCTGGCCGGGAAAGCCAGTGATACGTTGCTTGCTGGTGGCACCATGAATAATCTCGGTGGTGAAGACTCTGACACTATTGTTGAGAATGGATCCATTTATCGTCTGGGGACGGATGGCCTTCAGCTCTACAGTTCCGGTAAGACGCAAAACCTGTCCGTGAATGTGGGTGGTCGGGCTGAAGTGCATGCCGGTACGCTGGAAAATGCGGTAATACAAGGTGGAACAGTGATCCTGTTGTCACCCACCAGCGCGGACGAAAATTTTGTCGTAGAGGAAGATCGCGCACCGGTTGAACTGACCGGGAGTGTTGCATTACTGGACGGCGCTTCAATGATTATTGGCTATGGCGCAGATCTGCAACAATCAACGATTACTGTACAGCAGGGCGGTGTGTTGATTCTCGACGGCAGTACGGTAAAAGGTGACGGTGTCACTTTTATTGTTGGTAACATCAATCTGAATGGCGGAAAACTGTGGCTGATCACTGGTGCGGCAACGCATGTGCAACTGAAAGTGAAACGCCTGCGCGGAGAGGGAGCGATTTGCCTGCAAACCAGTGCGAAAGAAATCTCACCTGACTTCATCAATGTGAAAGGGGAAGTTACCGGGGATATACACGTTGAGATAACAGATGCCAGTCGGCAAACTCTGTGCAACGCTCTGAAATTACAGCCAGACGAAGACGGGATTGGCGCAACGCTCCAGCCTGCGTAAAAACACAGGCGCAACCCGTGAAGGTTGCGCCTTGTCTTTATTAGCGGGATGCTCGTTGCAGAATGATAACTGACGGCAGACGTTGCAGGAACCGCATACGCAGCATCATCATAATGGCTGCCGACGTCAGGCCAATAATAAAGCCTATCCAGAAGCCTGCTGGCCCCATAGGTTCAACGACCAGATCGGTCAGTGCCAGAATATAGCCGCTTGGCAAGCCCAGCACCCAGTAAGCCGTAAAGGTGATATAGAAAATGGAACGCGTATCTTTATAACCACGCAAAATCCCACTGCCAATCACCTGGATTGAGTCAGAAATCTGATATACCGCCGCCAGCAACATCAAATGCGCAGCCAGCGTTACAACCTCGGGATTGTCGTTGTACAACAGGGCGATTTGCTCCCGCAGTGAAACCGTGAATATGGCCGTCAGGGTTGCCATACAGACACCCACCATAAGCCCGGTCCGCGCAGCGGTTTGCGCATCCAGCGTTGAGCCCTGACCCAGACGATAACCTACGCGGATAGTTACCGCTGCCGCCAGCGACATTGGAAGCACAAACATCAGTGAACTAAAGTTCAGGGCAATCTGGTGTCCTGCGACATCAACAATACCGAGCGGAGACACTAACAGAGCCACGACGGCAAACAGTGTCACTTCAAAGAATAGTGCCAGCGCAATCGGCAAACCGAGTTGAATCAGTCGTTTCATAACCGCAGGATCGGGTTTCGCGGTGCCTTTTTCGTTACGAATATCGCGCATGGAGCGGGCGCGTTTAATGTAAGAAACCATGGCAAGGAACATGACCCAATACACCGCCGCAGTAGCCACGCCACAACCAACGCCACCGAGCTCAGGCATACCGAAATGACCATAAATAAAGATATAGTTCACCGGAATGTTCACCAGCAGGCCGATAAAGCCCATTACCATACCCGGCTTGGTTTTTGCCAGACCTTCACATTGGTTACGGGCAACCTGGAAGAACAGATAGCCCGGCGCGCCCCACAACAACGCACGCAGATAACCCACGGCTTTGTCCGCCAGAGCCGGATCGATGTTTTCCATGGAGCGGATAATGTAACCTGCATTCCACAGCACAAGCATAATGAGAACGGAAACAAAACCTGCCAGCCAGAAACCTTGTCGCACCTGATGCGCAATGCGCTCACGTCGACCGGAACCATTTAATTGCGCGATAACCGGCGTTAATGCCAGCAGCAGTCCGTGACCAAAGAGGATCGCCGGAAGCCAGATAGAAGTACCGATAGCGACCGCCGCCATGTCGGTGGCACTATAGCCGCCCGCCATCACGGTATCGACAAAACCCATCGCAGTTTGGGCGATTTGCGCGAGAATCACCGGGATTGCTAATGCTAATAACAGACGCGCTTCACTGATATACTTCTGCACGTGAACACCTTTTATTTGTAGTTATATGAGAGACTAAAAAGCCGCCTGAATGGGCAGCAAAAAGAAGAAGCAGGGGAAATTCAGTCTATTGTAGCGAGGATTTATTAATTCTCCAGTGAAAAAATAGTCATTCTTACCCCTTCACTGGTAAGGGCGTTTGCCACCTGCTATTGTGCTGAACAGAATGTCTTAACTGATTTCAGGAGTTGTAAGTATGTTTACGGGGATTGTACAGGGCACCGCAAAACTGGTGTCGATTGACGAGAAACCAAATTTTCGTACGCATGTGGTGGAGTTACCCGACCACATGCTGGACGGCCTGGAAACAGGTGCTTCCGTGGCGCATAACGGTTGCTGCCTGACCGTGACGGAAATTAACGGCAACCATGTCAGTTTTGACCTGATGAAAGAAACGTTACGCATTACCAATCTTGGCGATTTAAAAGTGGGGGATTGGGTAAACGTTGAGCGTGCGGCGAAATTCAGTGATGAAATTGGCGGACACTTAATGTCAGGTCATATTATGACCACCGCTGAAGTGGCGAAAATATTAACCTCGGAAAATAATCGCCAGATCTGGTTTAAAGTCCAGGATAGTCAGTTGATGAAATATATCCTGTACAAAGGATTTATTGGCATCGACGGTATTAGCCTGACCGTCGGCGAAGTCACGCCAACGCGTTTTTGCGTCCATTTAATTCCGGAAACTCTGGAACGCACGACTCTTGGGAAGAAAAAACTCGGCGCACGCGTCAACA
Source organism: Escherichia sp. S10b (assembly GCF_028421345.1). Lineage (NCBI taxonomy): Bacteria > Pseudomonadati > Pseudomonadota > Gammaproteobacteria > Enterobacterales > Enterobacteriaceae > Escherichia > Escherichia sp. S10b. Next base: position 33,876 of record NZ_JAHZSO010000058.1, on the reverse strand, counting down.
TTGAAATTGATCCACAAACTCAGGCAGTGGTAGATACGGTAGAACGTGTGCTGGCGGCACGAGAAAATGCCATGAATCAACCAGGTACAGAAGCCTGATCTGAAATCGCCCCCGGAGAGGGGGCGATAGAATAGCCTTTAGCGAGCGACTCGAAGGCCGTTTTCAACACCGCGTGAGAACACGACCTGCCAGAGCTGAATATCACGGGCGCGGAAAGCACCTGCACAGGCATTCAGATAATAGGTAAACATTCGTTTAAAGCGTTCACTGTAGTTATCCGCAATTTCTGGCCATGCGGCGAGGAATCGTTCATACCACGCCATCAACGTAGTATCGTAATCAGCACCGAAGTTATGCCAGTCTTCCATCACGAAGTGGGGTTCGCTGGATTGAGCAATCTGGCGTACAGAGGGCAGGCAACCGTTCGGAAAAATATATTTATTAATCCAGGGATCAACATTCAGATCGGTTTTTTTCGAACCGATAGTATGGAGCAGGAATATACCTTCCGGTTTCAAATTACGATCCACCACCGCAAAATAGGTATCGTAATTTTTCGGTCCGACGTGCTCGAACATCCCCACAGAAACAATACGATCAAACTGGTCGTTCAGGTCACGATAATCTTGCAGCAAAATGGTGACATCCAGGCCTTCACAGCGTTCCTGAGCCATTTTTTGCTGTTCGGCAGAAATGGTGACGCCGACCACGCTTACGTCATAGTTAGATGCCATGTAGTGCGCCAGTCCGCCCCAGCCGCAGCCAATATCCAGTACGCGCATCCCTGGTTTTAACTGCAATTTTTCACAAATCATTTTGAGCTTCGCCTGCTGGGCAGATTCCAGATTATCGGCATCTTTCCAGTAAGCGCAGGAATATTGCATGAAGGGATCAAGCATGCGGCTGAACAAGTCATTACCCAAATCGTAATGCTCCTTGCCGACTATCCAGGCACGTTTTTTACTCTGCAGATTGAAGAGACGAGCGCTGGCAATACGCAGCGTGTCTTTGAAATGATGGGGGAGTTGGTTCTCGAGACCTGCGCGTAAGACTTTGCTAAAAAACATATCCAGTCGGTCACATTCCCACCAGCCATCCATATAACTTTCGCCTAACCCCAAAGAGCCTTCTTGCAGAACGCGTTTAAAAAAATCGGGGTTTTTCACACGAATATCCGCCGGGGCAGAACCGTTAATGGCTATACCGGCACGGCTAAGTAATTCGTTGGCGATACGGTACCAGTTGTCATCCGGTACACTGACTTCTTCTATACACGATGAACTCATAGTTTCTCCATCACTGGTCGGTGATCAGAACCTTAAAACAGCGTAGACGCTTTTTGGGCTTTGTGAGAAATCTCGCAGAAAAAACCGCGAGTCTATAATCCGACGTAGAACAGAGGGAAAGGAGGAACCTTTGCCGAAATGACCATCCATAGTGAGTCGGGAACGATCCTGTCCCCGTAAAAACATAATATTTATCGTAGCTTTAACAACTCGAAATTAGTATAGGCCGCTAATTTCAATCATACAACAAAATTTTGTTAGCAGCCTAAGTATAAGTATATCGATATAGATCAGTGTGATTCGCTATGAGCGACTTCGGCATTGCCATGATTCTGGCAGCCAACTTCTTCACAACGTTGCATCATGTAACCCAGAGCGACCAGCACTACTGTTGATAACATCACGCTGGTGGTGGTGAGCAATGGCGTGCTGATACTGATCAGCCAGGAAACTACCAGACTTGCGAGGAAGCACAGACCCAGTTGTAGAGTGTTCTGCAACGCTGCGGCGCGACCAGTTGCGTGTGGGAAGGGACGCAGCGCCTGGGCGACAACAATCGGGTAGATCGCGCCATTGGCAATCGCCATCACACAGAATGGGATCAGGATTTCGACCAGCGACACATGGCTAATGAAGCCTGCAGCCCAGGTCGCAATGACGCTGACTGCAAACAGCACCAGCAACCACGGTAATAACTGCTTGCCTTGCCATTTCTGCAGCGCGGCGCGACAGCCATAACCACCAATCAGAAACGCGATAGTTTGCGGGACATAACTTAAACCAATAACTGCCGGGCTGTAGCCCATTTCACTAAGGATGAACGGTGAACCGGTCAGCCATGCAAAAAAACTGGCTGAACAGGCCGCGTATATCAGCACGTTGCCGCGATAGGTTTTAGAACGTAGCAGGTCGGTAAAGGTCAGACCATCCTGACTATTGTTACGGGCCTTCGTCGTGGGTTTGAGCCAGAAAATAGGCAGAATCAGCACCACGGTAATGGCAAACAGGGTGGCGAAAATCGCCTGCCAGGAAAAATGGACCAGCAGCCAGCTTCCTAACAGAGGAGCCAGGGCCGGAGATAGACCCACCAGCGGCATGATGGTCGCAAAAATTCGGTTAACTTTCTGTGAAGGATAATAATCCGTCACTAACGCTTGCCAGATAACCGCCGCGGCGCAGACACCCACAGCCTGTACAAAACGCAATACCAGCAGCGTAGCGGCGTTTTCTACCCACAGCATCCCCAGACTACCTAACGCAAAAATTGTCAGGCCGATTAATAACACCGGTTTACGACCATAACGGTCGGAGAGTGGCCCCCACAGAAGCTGGGCTGCGGCAAAACCGGCAAGGAACAGACTAAGGCTGGCACTGACAGCAGACGCAGGCGTTTGCAGGTCGGCCTGTATGGCGGCGAAAGCAGGCAGATACATATCGGTTGCCAGAAAACCGAGTACGCTCAAACCCGCCAGCCAGACTAAAAATCTTTTCCCAGGTTGCATGTATATTCTCTAAATCTCTCAATTAAACACCGCCGCAAAGTGTAGGGAGTGAAATTAGTGTTGTGAAACGGTAATATTTGATGACTGGTTTCAAAAATTTTGCAGGCAGACTATGTGGTCAGAATATTCACTCGAAGTTGTTGATGCGGTAGCGCGTAATGGTAGTTTTAGCGCTGCGGCACAGGAGCTGCATCGCGTTCCTTCTGCGGTCAGCTATACCGTGCGTCAGCTGGAAGAGTGGCTGGCGGTGCCGCTCTTTGAACGACGGCACCGTGATGTGGAGCTGACCGCTGCTGGAGCGTGGTTTCTCAAAGAAGGGCGCTCTGTTGTCAAAAAAATGCAGATCACCCGCCAGCAATGTCAGCAGATAGCGAACGGCTGGCGCGGTCAGTTAGCTATCGCAGTGGATAATATTGTCAGGCCAGAACGTACACGGCAGATGATCGTTGATTTTTATCGCCATTTTGATGATGTCGAACTTCTTGTCTTTCAGGAAGTGTTCAACGGTGTCTGGGATGCGCTTTCCGACGGGCGCGTGGAACTGGCGATTGGCGCAACACGCGCGATTCCGGTAGGCGGTCGTTATGCCTTCCGGGATATGGGGATGCTAAGCTGGAGTTGCGTTGTTGCCAGCCACCACCCGCTGGCGTTGATGGATGGCCCATTCAGCGATGATACGTTGCGCAACTGGCCGTCGTTGGTGCGCGAAGACACCTCGCGAACGCTACCTAAACGTATTACCTGGTTGCTGGATAACCAAAAAAGAGTTGTCGTGCCTGACTGGGAATCATCGGCAACCTGTATCTCGGCAGGATTATGCATAGGGATGGTGCCAACACATTTCGCCAAACCGTGGCTTAATGAGGGGAAGTGGGTAGCACTTGAATTGGAAAACCCCTTCCCGGATTCGGCATGTTGTCTGACATGGCAGCAAAATGATATGTCGCCTGCGTTAACCTGGCTGCTTGAGTATCTCGGCGATAGTGAGACGCTGAATAAGGAGTGGCTGCGGGAGCCGGAAGAGACTCCCGCAACGGGTGATTAACGACGATAGTCGCGGAACGGGCCGTCAGCCACGGAGCGGCGTTCAATCAAGCGCGGATGCACTTCAATGGACTGCGGTTCTTCACGTTTGTTGACGATACGATCCAACAGCATGTTGAACGCTGTTTCACCCAGCGAATCTTTTGGCTGGTGGATCGTGGTCAGCGCCGGCGTAAAATAGCGGGCGTTGCGCACGTTATCATAACCGATCAGCGAAACATCCTGCGGGACGCGCAGAGGCGTTGCGCACGTTATCATAACCGATCAGCGAAACATCCTGCGGGACGCGCAGACCCATTTCATCAGCAGCACAAAGTGCGCCCATTGCCATGATATCGCCACCACAGAAGACGGCAGTAGGGCGATGCGGCTGCGACAGTATTTGCTGCATGGCGCGATAACCAGATTCGGGTTCAAAGTCACCCTGAACAATCCAGCTTTCCGGCACCTTGATCATCGCTTCTTCCATCGCCTTCATAAAACCGGCAAGGCGGCCTGCGCCGGTGTTACGTTCCAGCGGGCCGGGGATGACGCCGATTTCGCGGTGACCGCGTTCAATCAGATAACGCCCGGCCATGTAGCCGCCTTCGAACGCGTTATCAATGACCGCATCGGTGAAGTCAGCTTTTGCTTCACCCCAGTCCATCACCACCATTGGGATATGGCGATACTCTTCCAGCATCGCCAGCAACGGCTCTGGGTACTCAGAACACATCACCAGCAGACCATCGACGCGTTTTTGCGCCATCATCGACAGATAAGCCCGCTGTTTCTCAAGATTGTTCCACGCATTACCCAGAATCAGGGTGTAACCTTTCTGGAAGCAATTTTTTTCAACCGCTTCAATGATCTCGGCAAAATAGGCCGCTTCGCTGCTGGTCGCCAGCAAACCGATAGACTTGGTGTGGTTAACCTTCAGGCTACGCGCCACCGCGCTAGGGGAGTAGTGTAATTCTTTAATCGCTGCCCACACGGCGTTGCGCGTTTCTTCAGCGACGAAACGTGTTTTGTTGATTACGTGTGACACAGTTGTAGTGGAAACGTTTGCTCGTTTCGCTACATCTTTTATTGTTGCCATTCCATTTCACTCCAGACCCTAACTTCAGCTCCTGCAAAATCGCAAGGTAAACGTTTGCCTTTACACACCTTACGCACAACAAAAGTGTTGCGGTACGCCGGAAAAACGACACGGAGCGTCAGGAAGGGGTCAATGGCCAGTACGCAAATAGTGTAAGCGTGGAATTTTGGCCGATCTTGACGAAAAGGGGAAGTGGTAAAAACACTTATCATTATAAATGACGGGAGATTTTTTCATCACAGTGTGTAAAAATGCGTAATATCACTATTTGTGTGGTAATAAAAAAGGAGAAAACTTGATGAGCACCGACCTTAAATTTTCACTGGTAACAACGATTATCGTCCTCGGTTTGATCGTGGCCGTGGGTTTGACTGCCGCGCTGCACTGATTTCCTCTCGAGGGAGCGCGTTCTCCCTCGCATCTCCTTCCTGTTTGTTAGCAAAATGGCAAAAGTGTTTTCTCTTTTTGTTATTTTCATTTTTTTGTGATTGCTGTCATGCTTTCGCCACTTTAATGAATATCGCGTAATGACGCGAAGAGGTGGAGATAAGGCATGAAAATTAACTATCCGTTGCTGGCGCTGGCGATTGGCGCGTTTGGTATCGGGACAACGGAGTTCTCGCCAATGGGCTTGTTGCCCGTCATTGCGCGCGGTGTGGATGTCTCGATTCCCGCTGCCGGAATGTTAATCAGTGCCTATGCAGTTGGCGTAATGGTTGGCGCGCCGCTGATGACGCTTCTACTTTCTCATCGTGCCCGCCGCAGTGCGTTGATTTTCCTGATGGCAATTTTCACGCTCGGCAACGTACTTTCCGCCATCGCGCCGGATTATATGACCCTGATGCTTTCACGCATTTTGACCAGCCTGAATCACGGAGCATTTTTTGGTTTGGGTTCAGTCGTGGCCGCAAGCGTGGTGCCAAAACATAAACAGGCCAGCGCAGTTGCCACTATGTTTATGGGGTTAACCCTGGCAAATATCGGTGGCGTGCCGGCGGCGACCTGGTTGGGTGAAACCATCGGCTGGCGGATGTCATTTCTGGCAACGGCGGGGCTGGGAGTGATTTCAATGGTAAGTCTGTTCTTCTCATTACCTAAAGGTGGTGCAGGGGCACGACCTGAAGTGAAAAAAGAGCTGGCGGTATTAATGCGTCCGCAGGTGCTGTCTGCATTGCTGACGACGGTACTGGGAGCTGGTGCAATGTTTACCCTCTACACCTATATCTCTCCGGTACTGCAAAGTATTGCCCACGCAACACCGGTGTTCGTTACGGCAATGCTGGTGCTGATTGGTGTCGGATTCTCTATCGGTAACTATCTCGGCGGCAAACTGGCAGATCGTTCAGTTAACGGCACGTTGAAAGGCTTTTTGTTGTTGTTGATGGTGATTATGCTGGCAATCCCGTTCCTGGCCCGCAATGAGTTCGGCGCAGCTATTAGCATGGTGGTGTGGGGCGCAGCAACCTTTGCGGTCGTACCGCCGTTACAGATGCGCGTGATGCGTGTCGCCAGTGAAGCGCCAGGTCTGTCTTCATCAGTCAATATTGGTGCCTTTAATCTTGGAAATGCGCTGGGAGCAGCTGCTGGTGGTGCGGTAATTTCCGCTGGGCTGGGATACAGCTTTGTGCCGGTGATGGGAGCGATTGTCGCGGGACTGGCATTATTGCTGGTGTTTATGTCAGCCAGAAAACAACCTGAAACAGTTTGCGTTGCTAACAGCTAATTAAACAAAAACGCAGAAGGATAACCTTCTGCGTTACAGTTGCTGACAACGTGCGATTTATCTTGCCGAATGCGCTGTTAACGCCTCATCCGCGTTGGCATGGTAAGCGAAGCGCATCAGGCAATGCTGCATTTGCCATCAGTTATTATGCAGCGAGATTTTTCGCTACGAATTCCCAGTTCACCAGCGCCCAGAAGTGCTCCAGATAGCCAGGACGTGCATTGCGATAGTCGATGTAATAAGCGTGTTCCCAGACATCAACGGTCAGCAGCGGAGTCGCATCGGTGGTCAGCGGAGTACCCGCGTTAGAGGTTGAAACGATAGCCAGTTTGCCATCGCTGTTTTTCACCAGCCAGGTCCAGCCAGAACCAAAGTTTTTGATCGCTGCATCAGTAAACTGCGCTTTGAAATCGGCAAAGCTGCCAAAAGATGCGGCGATAGCTTCAGCGACTTTTCCAGTCGGTTCGCCACCGGCGTTCGGTGCCAGGCAGTTCCAGTAGAAAGTATGGTTCCAGACCTGAGCTGCGTTGTTGAATACGCCACCTTCAGAGCTGCGAATAATCTCTTCCAGTGATTTACCTTCAAACGCGGTACCTTTAATCAGGTTGTTCAGGTTAGTGACATAAGTCTGATGATGCTTGCCGTAGTGATACTCGATAGTTTCCGCAGAAATGTGCGGTGCCAGAGCATCTTTAGCATATGGTAGTGCAGGTAATTCGAATGACATTGCTACTCTCCTTTATTATTAATTTGCATACGTACAATAGCCTTATTGTGCGTATGGATAGGGTAGCAAATTAAAAGGTGAGACAAAAGATGAACTTACCCTGTTGCCGTAACAACAGGGTAAAGTTTTAGCGAAGTGTTTTTGGGGTCATTACCCGACGAGCGCCAACATAGTGGCGCTGCCAGTAGTCTTCACTGAGAGAAGTGATTTGAATTTCCTGACCTGTGCGCGGTGACTGAATAAATTTGCCGTTGCCGACATACACGCCGACATGATCGGCTGTGCCGCGTCCCTGAGTACGGAAAAAGACCAGGTCGCCGTTTTTCAGTTCACTACGTTCGATTGGCGCTGCATCACGCAGGTGATACATTTCATTCGCCGTACGCGGAATACGAATTTTCACCAAATCTTTATAAGCGTAATAAACCAGGCCGCTGCAATCAAAACCGGTACGCGGTGAGCTGCCACCCCAACGATATGGCTTACCAATTTGCTGCATCAGTTTATTCATTGCCACTTTCGTAGCTTTTTGCACCTTCGCTTTGTGCGCGTCGGCAAGAGTTCCTGACGCGGCATTTTTGACTTTCACACAATGCGATTTATAGCCCTTACGTTTGGTACACTTTTCGGTAAAGCTGGCTGAGGCCGTTTTATTGACGGCGTGTTTGCTGCGAGTTTTGGCGTTTTTAGAAGCGGTAATGGAAGATTTTTTAACGGAAGAAGCGGTTTTGCTTTTGGTCGTACTTTTACTGGCGGCTTTTTTCGCTGTTTTCTGGGTCTTTTTGGTGGTTGCCGTGCTTTTCTTTTTATCTGCTTTTTTGGTGATATGAGTGGTAGCAGAACTCTCCCTGGCTTGCTTTGAAGCATGGGCCATAGGCGTTAAAGGCAGGGTGGTAAAAAGTAAAGCACAGAGCGTGATCGAAATACGGTTTATCCGCGCCACTGAGCGTCCCTCTGTTAAGGCAGGTCTATCATGCCTGCGTCTGATTTACAAAACTTGATGATTCTAATGCATAGAAGAAGAGAAAGTTAATAGCTTTTATTGTTAAAAAATACGTTTCGTTGGCGAGCGCAAAAAAATGCAGCAGTGAAAGCTAAAAATGGTTATAAATACGCCAGTTTGCCGCGCATCAGAGAAGAAACGAATATTTGAAATGCAACAAATAGAGCAAAGGGATAAAATAGCAAAAGCGTGATGAAAATGTTATTTTCCGATGCCGCACTGACCCGCTACAATGTCAGATTACTGCCGTAAAGAAGTTTGAGGAAGCAAGACAATGAGCACCACTATCGAAAAAATCCAACGCCAGATTGCTGAAAACCCGATCCTGCTGTACATGAAAGGTTCACCGAAACTGCCGAGCTGCGGTTTCTCTGCCCAGGCAGTCCAGGCGCTTGCCGCATGTGGCGAACGTTTTGCCTATGTTGATATTCTGCAGAATCCGGACATTCGTGCGGAACTGCCGAAATATGCTAACTGGCCGACCTTCCCGCAACTGTGGGTTGACGGCGAGCTGGTCGGCGGTTGTGATATCGTGATCGAAATGTATCAGCGTGGCGAACTGCAGCAGCTGATCAAAGAAACTGCCGCTAAATACAAGTCTGAAGAGCCGGACGCGGAATAATCCGTCCTGCAATACTGACGGATGCGAACGGGCATCCGTCAGTCCTTTCTCTATCCCCAATCCAGCCCTTGTGGCGAACTTGAAAATCCCGCCTCACGCAGCAGCGTAAACATCGGCGTTTGCCGGACCGGTAGATCATTCACTTCTGTTAGCGTAAAGCGCAGCCGTGGTTCGCGACGCAGTGCGGTAGTCAGCGCGTGGAAAACCTCTGGGGCGAGTAATTCCTCTTTTTCCTGCCAGACCAGCATTTTTTTGCCACCTTGCGCCAGATAGAGTAACAATTTGCCGCCAGAAACGACCACCAGCGCACCCGCCCGACGCGTTGGAACCAGCGTTGCCGGATGTGCAGGCCAGGGCAGAAGATTTCCCCACACATTAGCCGGATCGTTGGCAGAGAGCGCCACTGGTGTATAGTGGCGCGTTTGCGTGGCTTGTGTCGCCAGATCGCGCAATCGGTCAATAGTCAGACGTTCAGCGAATTGCGCGCCACCCAGACCTTCTACAAAACGACCTCGCATAATTCGCCCGGAGTCTTCCATACTTCGACAAAGCGTTTGCATCGATGGAAACCCGCCAGGGATATTTTCGGCTATCACCGCCTGACGACTGATGATGCCGTAGCGGTCGAGCATATTTTCCGCCAGCGCCAGCATCCTTTCGGTATCGTTTAGTGGCTCCACCTGCAATAACGACCAGCGTCCAGCCAGATTTGGTGTGTTGTAAGATACCAGCGGCGAGACGGGTTGCGCATAGACAGGACGTCCACGACGAGCCCGGTGACTGCGGCGAGTTGAGGTGCGTGCGTTGGAACTGCTGCGGGTGAGGGCGCGTAACGGTGCCCAAATGTCGCTGGTGATGACGCCTTGCCAGACCAGCGCCCATAACGCCTCTTGCAGGGCAGAGAGATCAACCGATTCGCCGATTTTGTCGCGTATCCGTTGGCTGATTTGTTGTGCAAACCAGGCTCCTCCGTCAGCCAGAACAGCGACTATCGCTTGTTGCAGCGCCGAACGATTCGCCTGATCCGCTTCGGCGGGAGTGAACGATTCTGCAGCATATTCCTGTAGATGCAGTGCCACCAGGCCGTCATCTTCACCCAGTTTTTTTTGCCCCGACCAGATAACCGCACCGGTTGCCAGTAATTCATCGAGCATTTCTGACGAATAGTCGCGTACGCGGGCAGGCAGGATCTGGCTTTCCCAGAGTGAGGCGGGTAAACCGACTCCGGCAAGCTGTTCGATCACCCGCATCACGCCATCTACGCCCTCATAAACGCCTGGCGATGTTGAGGCAAAGAGCGCCGGGCTACCATCGGTGGCGGGTAATACGCCCTGACGTTCCAGCAGCAATCGCGCATAGGTCGTGGCTGCAACGGGACGCGTCGCTTCTCTGGCGGCTTGCAGCGAGCGCAAACGCAGACGACGAAATACTTCATCGCTCACCCAGATGTCTTGTTGCAGATTCATCACCAGACCCTGTTCACGCAGTTGCTGAAGCTGCTCTTCGACAATGGCAATACCGAGACTAAACTCATGAGCCAGTTGTTCAGCCGTGACCAGAGCATGAGCCCGGAGATAGCGCAGAAAGAGATCGCGAAGCGGGTAACTGACTCTATGTAAATAAATCTCTGGCAATGACTCTGGTAGTCGTACGCCGAGGGCATCACGCAGCCTGGCGGCATCATCCATACAGGCAAGACGCTCCTGTCCGCTAATCATCGCTGGGAAGATTCGTTTTACTGCAAGAAGATTTTCCAGATACGACGCAACCTCTTCACTGCTGCCTGTATGCCGTTGCGCCAGGTCTTCAACGGTCATTGGCCCCAGTTCGCGCAGCAGGTCGAACAATCCTTCTTCATCTTTCGCTCTTCTGCCAGGAGCCAGTCGTTGCAACTCTTCTTCCACCTGGCGAATGACCTGCGGGTCGAGTAATTCCCCCGGATCGACCTGTCCGAGTAGATTGCGCAGTAACTCGCTGTCCAGCGACAGTACGGATGCCCGGCGCTCTGCCAGCGGGGCGTCGCTCTGGTACATAAATTCCGCGACATAGCCGAACAATAAACTTGTGGCGAAAGGCGAGGGCGTAGTGGTCGTTACATCGGATATTTGAATTTCGCCACCGTTCAGGCGACGCATCAAACGTTCCAGTGCGGGAAGATCATAAACATCTTGCAGACATTCGCGTAGGGTTTCGAGAATGACCGGAAAATCCGGATATCCCTGAGCGATTTCCAGCAACTGACTGGCGCGCAGCCGTTGTTGCCAAAGCGGGGTGCGATGGCCCGGAGTGCGCCCCGGCATTAATAATGCCCGCGCGGCGCATTCGCGAAAACGGGCGGCGAAAAGTGCCGAGCTGCCTACCGCCTCGCGGACAATTTGCAGCAACTTTTCTGGTTCAAACAAAAAAATCGCGGCGTCGGGCAATTTACCATCAGTGTCAGGAATGCGCGCAACAATGCCGTCATCACTGGCGACCACAGACGCGTCAGCGCCCCATAGGGCATGTATTCGCCCGGCAATCGCCAGCGCCCAGGGTTCATGCACCCGTCTTCCATAGGGAGAGTGCAAAATAATACGCCAGTCGCCAATTTCATCACGGCACCGTTCGAGGACCAGATGGCGACTCCCCGGAACGATGCCCGTCGCGTTGCGTTGCTCGTCAATCAACCCCTGAATATTGGCGATCGTATTTTCTTCTGCCAGCCACGGGGGAATAGTCCCGGAAAAGAACGCGCCATCCGCCAGCAAATGAAGAAAATCGCCGATCATCTCGCCTAATTCAGCCGGACGTCCGTTACCTTCACCACGCCAGAAGGGGAGCCGGGCAGAACGACCCGGAGCAGGAGTCACAATCACCTGATCGCGGGTGATTTGCTGGATCCGCCATGAGGTAGCGCCGAGAGTGATAATGTCGTTCACCCGCGACTCATATACCATCTCCTCATCCAGTTCACCCACCCGCCGCGAACCGGCCTGTTCTTCACCTTCGGGTAATAACACGCTATACATGCCACGATCCGGAATGGTGCCGCCGCTGGTAACCGCCAACAATTGAGCGCCAGGTCGGGCGGTCAATATCCCGGTCTCCCTGTTCCAGACCAGTTTGGGGCGAAAAGCAGAAAAATCGCCAGAGGGATAGCGCCCGGAAAGCATATCCAGCGTGGCGTCAAAAACACGTCTTGGCAGATCTTTCCACGGTGCGGCACGGCGTACGCGGGAGTACCATTCGTCTACTTGTAATGCCTCCATCGCCGCGGCGGCAACGGTTTGCTGCGCAAGGACGTCGAGTGGATTATGCGGCGGTGTCAGGTTTTCCAGCCTGCCTGCGAACATACACTCTACAATGACTGCGGAATCGACTAAATCACGCCGGGTACGGGGGAAAAACAGCCCTTTAGATACACCGCCAACCTGATGTCCGGCGCGACCAATGCGTTGTAACCCACTGGCAACAGAAAGCGGCGTTGCCACCTGAATCACCAGATCCACCGCGCCCATATCAATCCCCAGTTCAAGACTGGAGGTTGCGACCACGCAGCGTAATTCACCCGATTTCAGCGCCTGTTCGGTGATTGCTCGTTGTTCTTTAGAGACGGAGCCGTGGTGTGAGCGGGCAATAAAAACGTCGCTACTTTGTACACGGTTAGAGGTTGCGCCGGAGGTCGACTCGAAATGGGCCGCATCAACGGCGATAGACGGGGAACGCTGTAAGCGTGCGGCGTAAAGCTCATTTAATCGTGCCGTCAGTTTTTCCGCCAGCCCACGTGAATTAGTAAAGACAATGGTCGAGCGATGGCGCAACACTTCATCAAGGATACCCGTTTCAATATATGGCCAGATGGAGCCTTCCCGGCCGGCATGGCTGTCTTCGCCGGTGCCGCTGGCGACCGATGAGACATCATCCATATTGGCGACCGGTACGACAATTCGTATCTGCGGATGGCGCATTGCGGGCGGGTTGACTACCGTAACCGGGCGATCGCCACCAAGAAATGCTGCCACATCGCTGGCTGAGCGCACAGTGGCAGAAAGGCCAATTCGCTGTGCTGAGGTGTGGAGCAGCGCATCGAGCCGCTCCAGACTTAACGCCAGATGCGCACCACGTTTACTGCCCGCTACCGCGTGGACTTCATCAATAATTACCGTTTCGACGCCGCGTAGCGTTTCGCGCGCGCGGGAGGTCAGCATCAGATAGAGTGATTCGGGTGTGGTGATCAGAATATCCGGCGGATTACGGGTGAGTTTGCTGCGTTCCTGTGCAGGCGTATCGCCAGTACGGATCCCTACGCGAAGATTGACTTCCGTTTCGCCGCGCCGCCGCCGTTCATCGGCAATACCCTTCAACGGGAGCTGCAAGTTGCGCTGAACGTCGGTGCCCAGAGCTTTTATCGGTGAAATATAGAGGATGCGTGAGGTTTTACGCTTATGCGCCTCGCGGGTATCTTCGCCGCCTTCGCGGAAGAGCCGATCGAGGGCGTAGAGAAATGCTGCCAGCGTTTTCCCGGAGCCGGTCGGTGCAATCACCAGCGCATGTTCGCTTCGCGCCGCCACATGCCAGGTTTGCGACTGGACAGCGGTCGGCTGTTTAAAGGCGCGAAGAAACCAGTCGCGGGTCGCCGGTGAAAACACGTCCGGCAGGAGCGATGAAGGGTCTGGATTATCTGCCATTAACGCTATTCCCCGTGAATATCATGCTTGATGCGTGGAATAGCCTCACTATAGATGCCTGAATCATTGCATGTCATCAGGCATCGACTCGATTACACCTCTTCGGCGGCAGGTAGCGGCCAGCCTCCCAGACGTTTCCAGCGGTTGACGATTTCACAAAACAGCACAGCAGTGCGTTCGGTGTCGTACAGCGCGGAGTGCGCCTGGGTGCTGTCGAAGTCCATGCCAGCGGTCTGGCAAGCCTTTGACAATACGGTTTGTCCGAGTGCCAGCCCGGCCAGTGCAGCAGTGTCAAAAGTGGCGAAAGGGTGGAACGGGTTACGTTTCAGTGAGGCGCGTTCTGCGGCGGCCATCATAAAGCTGTGATCAAAATTGGCATTGTGCGCCACCATAATGGCGCGGTTACAGCCGCTCGCTTTAATACCTTTACGTACAACTTTAAAAATTTCGTGCAGCGCCTCGTATTCGCTGACCGCGCCGCGATCGGGATCGTTCGGGTCAATGCCGTTGAAGGCGAGGGCCTCTGGCTGCAAATTTGCGCCGACAAATGGTTCGACGTGGAAATGTAATGTGGTGTCCGGCATCAGCCAGCCTTGTTCATCCATTTTCAGGGTGATGGCGGCAATCTCAAGCAGCGCATCGGTTTTGGCGTTAAATCCGGCTGTTTCAACATCGATCACAACAGGATAAAAACCACGAAAACGGTCGCACAGACCGGTAAGTTGAGCGTTATCGGACATCTGATTCTCTTAATACGGATAAATTGCAGCGCGCATTATGACAAATATTACTTGTCGATGCAGTAAAGATGCGGGCGCGATGAGTTCACGCCCGGCAGGAGATTAGTTGCCCAGACCGCGACCGGCGTCTTTCTCTTCGATTAACTCAATTTTGTAACCGTCCGGATCTTCCACAAACGCGATAACCGTAGTACCGCCTTTTACCGGACCCGCTTCACGGGTCACGTTACCCCCGTTTTGACGGATTTTTTCGCACGCTTCAGCGGCGTTATCTACGCTAAGCGCGATGTGACCATAAGCAGTGCCGAGTTCGTATTTATCCACGCCCCAGTTGTAGGTCAGTTCAATCACCGCTTCTTCGGTTTCCGGGCCGTAGCCAACAAACGCCAGTGAGTATTTGTATTCCGGGTTTTCGCTGGTACGCAGCAGTTTCATGCCCAGCACTTTGGTATAAAAATCGATGGAGCGTTGCAGATCGCCAACGCGCAGCATGGTATGAAGAAGACGCATCTTTTTATCCTCAAAATGGCTAACAGATTCAAAATGTTGTTTTAGTATAGCGGCGGCTTTACGCCGCTCGCAATGTTGGATTACAACGTCGGGTAATCGGTATAGCCTTCCGCGCCGCCACCGTAGAAACTTTCGGCACGCTGTGGGTTAAGCTCAGCTTTGCGCTGCAAGCGGGCGACCAGATCCGGGTTCGCAATCCAGTCACGACCAAATGCCACCGCATCAATTAACCCTTTGCCGATCAGCGTTTCAGCTTTTTCTACTGTGTATGCACCTGCGCCGATAATCGGACCGTGGAAACGGGCGCGTACTTTTTCGCGGAACGCATCAGTATACGGTTCACCCCCCGCCCAATCTGGTTCTGACATATGCAGATAAGCAATGCCGCGTTTACCCAGTTGTTCAATCAGATACAGTGCATCGGCTTCTTCCTTCGCGCCGTTATCCGTGTTCTGGAAAGTACCGATTGGCGAAACGCGAATGCCAATGCGATCGGCACCCCATTCTTCAATCCCGGCATCGACCACTTCCAGTACCAGACGTGCGCGATTTTCCACGCTGCCGCCGTACTGATCGGTACGATGGTTTGAAGAAGGAGAAAGGAACTGATGCAGCAAATAACCGTGAGCAGAGTGGAGCTCTACCAGATCAAAACCGGCTTCACGCGCGTTAGCAATGGCCTGACGGAAATCATTGACGATACCTGGAATCTCTTCCAGTTCAAGCGCACGCGGCATGGATGTTTCAACACGGATCGCCTGACCATTTTCATCGCGCAGAGAAGTACGTGTTCCCGCGCTAAGTGCTGAAGGCGCTACCGGTGCCTGACCGCCAGGTTGCAGGCTGGCGTGAGAAATGCGTCCGGTGTGCCACAGCTGCACGGCCATATGACCATTTTCAGCATGAACGCCAGCGGTGATTTTTTTCCATGCGGCAATTTGCTCCGGACTATGGATGCCAGGCGCACCTGCATATCCTTTTGCCTGGGCAGAAATTTGCGTGGCTTCACTAATAATCAAACCGGCACTGGCACGTTGGCGATAGTATTCCGCCATCAACGGGGTAGGAATGTCACCCGGTTCAATACTGCGCAGACGCGTCAGCGGTGCCATAAAAATACGGTTTGCCGCCGTGATCGCGCCCACTTTCAGTGGGGAATACAGTTTTTCAGATGACATAAAGGCTCCCGGTCGTCTGGTGATAAAAAATGCCTGCTAAACGGCAGGCGTCGCAATAATGTTTTTTACATGGGCCAGCGCGTTTTCCAGTGGCTCGAAACTGCGCGAAATTTTGGCCTGCAGATTCGCACCCAGCCATAGTGCGTAAAGCACTTGTGCCTGTTGTAGCGGTTCGCCACAAAAGGTTAAACAATGGTTCTCACGGCCATTTTCCAGCGCCTGAGAGAGCAGGGCGATCACGCCGCGAGCACCTTTATCCATCGCGCTGCGCATATCTTCTGACAGATCGCACACTTCGGCAGAGAGTTTTACTGTCAGGCAACCATTGATGGTTCCATGTTGGCAAAACTGGTTCAGTGTTTGCTGGTAATAAGCCAGTATGCGGTCGCGGTAGTTACCTTCGCCGGATTGCAGCAACTCAGTCAGTCGCTGGTGATATGCGGCGTAATGACGCTCAAGCATGGCAACGCCAAACGCTTCTTTAGAGCGAAAGTAGTGATAGAAGGACCCTTTCGGCACTTCAGCGGTTTTTAGTAATTCGCTTAGCCCCATCCCGGTGAATCCACGTTGCAGGCAAAGTTGCTCGCCCGTCGCCAGGAGATGTTCGCGAGTATCATGTTCGGTGTGTTTGTTCATGCGTTGGAGTGTAGTAGACCAGTCGGTCTAGTGCAAGCAAAGTTGCTACTTTGGACATTAACAGCTTCAATAATGGTAATAATCTTATCTGAGGAGGGCGAAGTGGCGGAGCAATTAGAGTTCTTTCCCGTCCAGAGCCCGTGCCGGGGAATTTGCCAGTCTGACGAACGCGGGTTTTGTCGCGGCTGTTTTCGTAGTCGTGATGAGCGTTTTAACTGGAATAAAATGAGCGATGGCGAAAAACAAGAGGTGCTGCGCCTTTGTCGGCAGCGATTAATGCGCAAATTACGCGCAAATAAGCCAGCGTCATCAGACGAACCGGAGCAACCATCACTCTTTTGAACCTAATCTTGCGTATACTCCTCTCATATCTGATAAGAGGAAGCGATTATGGTTCAGCGTATTACTATTGCGCCGCAAGGCCCGGAGTTTTCCCGTTTTGTGATGGGCTACTGGCGATTGATGGACTGGAATATGTCCGCCCGCCAGCTGGTCAGTTTTATTGAAGAGCATCTGGATCTCGGCGTGACCACCGTGGACCATGCTGATATTTATGGTGGCTATCAGTGCGAAGCGGCGTTTGGCGAGGCACTGAAACTGGCACCTCACCTGCGTGAACGGATGGAAATCGTCAGTAAATGCGGTATCGCGACGACCGCGCGTGAAGAAAACGTCATTGGTCATTACATCACTGACCGCGATCACATCATTAAGAGCGCCGAACAGTCGCTAATTAATCTCGCGACCGATCATCTGGATCTGCTGTTAATCCACCGACCAGACCCGTTAATGGATGCCGATGAAGTGGCGGACGCGTTCAAACATCTGCATCAGAGCGGCAAAGTGCGTCATTTTGGCGTATCGAACTTTACGCCTGCGCAATTTGCCCTGTTGCAATCACGTCTGCCGTTTACCCTTGCCACTAATCAGGTGGAAATATCCCCGGTGCATCAGCCGTTACTGCTGGATGGCACGCTCGACCAACTACAACAACTGCGTGTTCGTCCGATGGCGTGGTCCTGCCTTGGTGGTGGTCGTCTGTTTAATGATGATTATTTCCAGCAGCTGCGTGATGAACTGGCTGTGGTGGCAGAGGAGTTAAACGCGGGCTCGATTGAACAGGTGGTTTACGCCTGGGTATTACGTTTACCATCGCAGCCGCTGCCAATTATCGGTTCAGGTAAAATTGAGCGCGTACGGGCAGCTGTCGAAGCAGAAACACTGAAAATGACCCGTCAACAATGGTTTCGTATCCGTAAAGCGGCACTGGGGTACGACGTACCGTAAGCACTTTTAGGAATAGCCGCCGTTCAAAAATGTGTCACTGGTTTACACTTATTCAGGAATGCACAATGAACGGAGGTCCTATGAAACGTTTTAGTCTGGCTATTCTGGCGCTGGTTGTTGCAACCGGCGCACAAGCTGCCAGTGAAAAAGTCGAGATGAACCTCGTCACGTCGCAAGGGGTAGGGCAGTCAATTGGTAGCGTCACCATTACTGAAACCGATAAAGGTCTGGAGTTTTCGCCCGATCTGAAAGCATTACCCCCCGGTGAACATGGCTTCCATATTCATGCCAAGGGAAGCTGCCAGCCAGCCACCAAAGATGGCAAAGCCAGCGCCGCGGAATCCGCAGGCGGGCATCTTGATCCACAAAATACCGGTAAACATGAAGGGCCAGAAGGTGCCGGGCATTTAGGCGATCTGCCTGCACTGGTCGTCAATAATGACGGCAAAGCTACCGATGCCGTCATCGCGCCTCGTCTGAAATCACTGGATGAAATCAAAGACAAAGCGCTGATGGTCCACGTTGGCGGCGATAATATGTCCGATCAACCTAAACCGCTGGGCGGTGGCGGTGAACGCTATGCCTGTGGTGTAATTAAGTAATTAAGAGGCCAGCGTACCTTGCGGTGGTGCTTGCTCAAGTTGCGAAAGCGAGCAGTACAGCCGCCAGACAATTGCCGCCAGCTCACGGGCGGCAGGTTGATGATGACGGGCAAGGCTGTCGCAAATCCGCTGTAATTCTTCAAGTGTGGCCGCCAGTGATTTTTGCTGAACGCCACGCTCACTCATCACTCCCCGCAACAGTGAAATACAGTTATCCCGTACTCGCGATAACGGATCGGAACGCGATTCCCAGTCGCGCAATTGCCAGACAACATGAGAACAGTTCAGCAGCACTACACCCCAGCGTAATAACCAACGGCGAGCCAGCGCATCCTGGCTGTTACTCAACTGACTGACGTGATGATAAGTGAGCGATTCAAATTCGCTTTCACTCAGTGTTGGATGGCGGCTTAGCTGATCGACAAAATCCCGGCGCAGCGCGCGAATATGGCGGCGGCTTTTACGAGCATCCGATCCTGGACGCAGAATGGCGAACGCTAGCCAAGCCAGCGCAACGCCAACGATTTTTGCCAGATTATCGTTAAGAAAATCAGCAAAATCATACACCGGGGGATTAGTGACAGCGATAAACGAACCCATAAAAACAATCAGTTGCCCCCACAGTGCGGCAAATTTGGGCATCTGCAATTTAAGAAGCTGCATTGTCGCCAGCAGTGGAAAGAGAAACAGTAAAAATTGCCACAGATCGCTAATCTGGACCATCAGGCCAAATTTGACCACAAAGCTGAATAGCGAAAGTAACACCAGCGTGCGCATCAGCAGTGACAACGACTTAAACGGTGCTGCGACGGCGGAGTAGAGTACGCAGCTAATTGCTGCCAGCGTTAATGCATTGGCACCGGCATCCCATTGCGATGCAATACTCCATGCGCCAATCATCATCAACGTACAAAATGTACGCAGCCCGCTCCACATAGCTTCGGCGTTGTCGGTATGACGAGCCAGAGCGGATGTCCGTGCGAGTCTGGCATGATCATCTACACCGCTTTGCAGACGATGTAATTCCTGACTACTTTGCAGATAAAGGCGGCAAAAATAACGTAGTCGCTGCCAGAAGGCGACGTGCCGGTAGTCGGCGACGTTGGTCGGGCGTAGCGGGGCGATAATACGTGCGACGGTGTAAGCATCTGTTTGCGAACTGGCGAGCGCCGTCAGCAATTGTTCGAGAATTTCTCGCGTGGCACCTGGCGGTGAGGGCCAGTTGAGCAACATACGTCGCAGGCTGGAGATGACACTGGTCATACGTAATTGCTGGTGGAGTAGCGCATTAAGGCGCGCGTTTTGCTGGCGAAAACGATAGTGGCTCCAGAAAGCCTGGATACGCAGCAAATTCATGGTCAGTATCTGCCCAATCACCCCCTCATGTGCTGCACGAATGGCATCGTTTGTTTCAGGCTGCCAGAGTAAACTGGCATGTTCCAGTAATCGGGCGTGCATGTTTTTCAATGCGGTTAAAAGGGCTGTAGCATCGGAACTGCTAGGCAGGATCATCATCATCATGCCGCCGCACAAAATACCGACTATCACCTCGCAAACGCGCGCCTGAGCGATATCCCACAGCTGGCTGGCCTCAGTAATATTAACCATCGGAAAGGCGATGATGGCAGCCGTGTAGCCCGCCAGTTGAAATGCATACGCGACGTTATTCGTGAAGTGCGCACAGGCCCAGGTACAAAAGCCAAGCCACGCCGACATGCTCAATAGAAAAAACCACGGCTCATTGAGCGTATGCCCGGCAAGAAGCAGTGCCGCAATGGCTCCCAGTAAACTGCCAGCGATGCGTCCGAGGCTTTTGCTGATGACACCGCCAACGGTGGGAAAGCTAACCACTGCAGCCGAGGTCATCGCCCAATAGGGTTCATCCAGATTCAAATAATAGGCAACCGTCAGCGCCAGACACATGGCAATGGTATTGCGTAACGCATAACGCCATTGCGCCAGCGTGGCCTTGAACCAGGGCAAATTGCGCAAGGACCATGACGATGCGTTCATTATTGACCTACGGCAATGCTACAGGTGGTGCCCGACACCAGCGTGACATCGCCTGGAACTTTATCCAGCGCAAAGCGGACGGGAACGCGTTGGGCGAGACGAACCCAGGGGACGTTAGGTTTCACATCCGGAATAAGGCTTGAGTCACTTTCAACGCTTTGATCATAAATCGCCCGACCGATACTGGAAACGTGACCCCGTAACGTTTTGTTATCACTATAGAGAGTAATTTGTGCTGGTGCACCTTCGCGGATATGGCGCAACTTGGTTTCTTCAAAATAACCAATGACGTAAAACGAGTGGCTGTCGACAAGGGCAAACAGCGGTTTCCCGGTGTCAGCGTAATCGCCGATGCGGGTAGTGAGGTTAGTCACCCAACCACTCACCGGGGCGCGAATTTCCGTTTGCGCCAGTTGCCATTGTGTCTGTTTCAGCGTGGCCTGTGCGGCATTAACACTGGCCTGCATCGCTTTAACATTGAGGTTAGCGGTATCGAGTTCTTCGGCAGAAATAAAATTTTGTGAGAGATGACGACGACGATTCGCTTCGTTATTGGCTTTTGCGAGGTCAGATTGCGCTTTCGCCAGCTGAGCCTGTGCGTTCAGCTCGGCGATCTGAAAGGGCGTTTTATCGATCGTGAGCAGAAGATCCCCCGCGTTAACCAGTTGGTTGTCTTTTATATTCAGCTCAACAATACGTCCCGACACCTGTGGGGTGATAGAAACCTTTTCTGCGCGTATTTTCCCGTCGCGTGTCCACGGAGATTGCATGTAATAATTCCACAGCCACCATCCGGCAAGAACCGCAACTATCGCTACAATGATTGTTGAGAAATACTTAATTGTTTTAATTGACATAGTTACCACGCAATCAGTATTGCCAGAGCAAGGCAAACGCAAATCGCAAACAGCGATAAATCCATTAACAAGGGATGCCAGATGTCACCGGCGTAGATCCAGCCACGAAGCAGGCGGTGTACGACAAGCCAGATGACGAATCCAAACGCGAAGGCTTTGAAAAACGGAGGAAAATAGACGGACGCACCGAACACCAGATCTTGTAAGGGCAATCCTGTTGCATTGAGCATAAACTTCACAAAGTAGATTCCTTTACGACCGAATATATTGCGTTAGATTAATAAATATTCTTTAAGTGCGAAAAATTTACGCGCAATTTCTGAAAAATATGTCTGACGGTAACCAAATGCAGCAATACATTTGTTTTAGCAATACAATTGCTGCACACTATTCTAAAAGCCGCATAATATCTTAGCAAGCTAATTATAAGGAGATGAAATTGGAATCGCCACTAGGTTCTGATCTGGCACGGTTGGTGCGCATATGGCGTGCTCTGATAGACCATCGCCTGAAACCGCTGGAGTTAACACAAACCCATTGGGTTACGTTACACAATATCCATCAGTTACCTCCAGACCAGTCGCAAATTCAACTGGCAAAAGCGATTGGCATCGAGCAGCCATCACTGGTCCGTACTCTGGACCAACTGGAAGAAAAAGGGTTAATTTCGCGTCAAACTTGTGCCAGCGATCGTCGGGCTAAACGTATTAAACTGACGGAAAAGGCAGAGCCACTGATCAGCGAAATGGAAGCTGTTATTAACAAAACCCGCGCGGAAATATTACATGGCATCTCCGCAGAGGAACTGGAGCAACTGATTACGCTCATCGCAAAACTTGAGCATAATATCATTGAGTTACAGGCCAAAGGGTGAAATGAAGGGGGCGTGTGGTCAGTAACCTGACCACACGCAAACTTATTTAGCGCGGAGAAACGGTCACCTGACTGCCATTGCTGGCCAGTACGACACGTTGGCCCGGAGAGAAACGAGTGTTGCCTTGTTTCTGTACCACCATGATGGTATTACCATCGTCTTTACGAATTTCCAGCTCGACACCCTGCGTTTTGTTCATTGCACTCTGTACGCCCTGACCAGCTACGCCACCTGCAACAGCGCCTGCTGCAGTAGCCAGAGAACGCCCGGTTCCGCCACCAACAGTATTCCCCAGGAAACCACCAAGAACAGCACCGCCAATTGCACCGATAACGTTGGAATCATCACCGCCCTGAATCTGTACCGGACGTACGTTAACGATGGTGCCATAGCTGACATTCTGTACTTGTTTCGCTTCAGAAGCGGTATAAACATCCCCTGACAGGGTGTCGTTATTAACACAACCGACAAGAGACAGACCTACCATTGAAACAACCAATACGCGTTTAATCATTGAAAAATCTCCTGTTCACCATGAAACGCCACGCAAGCATCCCTCATGGTCAAAGTATATGGCATATGTGAATCCATGGTTACATGTTCTACCAAATATGAGCAAATCATAATGAAAGTAGGATCAACCAATTATAAACAAAACATTCATTATGATTATTGATTTGAAGATAATGTTTTACTACCAACGGTAAAAATCGGTCATTCCGCATGGTATTCACGAAAAGTTTATGTTTGAGTGGTGCGCAAACGTCAGATTGAAAAAGGATGAACTATGAAATCGGGCCGCTTTATTGGCGTTATGTCAGGCACCAGCCTTGATGGTGTTGATGTTGTGTTGGCGACAATAGATGAACACCGGGTCGCACAGCTGGCAAGCTTGAGCTGGCCGATCCCGGTGTCTCTGAAACAGGCTGTACTGGATATTTGCCAGGGCCAGCAGCTTACACTTTCGCAGTTTGGACAGCTTGATACTCAACTCGGGCGACTTTTTGCTGATGCGGTCAATGCCTTGCTTAAGGAACAAAACCTGCAGGCGAGAGATATAGTTGCGATCGGCTGTCACGGTCAAACCGTCTGGCATGAACCGACGGGCGTGGCACCACACACTTTACAGATTGGCGATAACAATCAAATTGTGGCACGCACCGGAATTACGGTTGTCGGTGATTTTCGCCGTCGCGATATTGCCTTGGGAGGACAAGGCGCACCGCTGGTACCTGCGTTCCATCATGCCTTGCTGGCTCACCCAACCGAGCGACGAATGGTGCTCAATATTGGCGGCATCGCCAATCTGTCACTGCTCATTCCTGGGCAGCCGGTTGGCGGCTACGATACCGGTCCTGGTAACATGCTGATGGATGCCTGGATCTGGCGTCAGGCCGGTAAACCTTACGATAAAGATGCCGAGTGGGCACGGGCGGGTAAAGTTATTCTCCCACTGCTGCAAAATATGCTCAGCGACCCATATTTCTCGCAACCTGCACCGAAAAGCACCGGACGCGAATACTTTAACTACGGCTGGCTGGAGCGCCATTTACGCCATTTTCCGGGTGTTGATCCCCGTGATGTTCAGGCCACACTGGCAGAACTCACCGCCGTGACCATTTCTGAACAAGTTTTGTTGAGCGGTGGCTGCGAACGATTGATGGTATGTGGTGGAGGTAGTCGTAATCCGCTACTCATGGCGCGTCTGGCGGCATTACTGCCAGGCACAGAAGTCACCACCACCGATGCCGTTGGCATTAGTGGCGATGACATGGAAGCATTGGCTTTCGCCTGGCTTGCCTGGCGGACGCTGGCGGGATTACCAGGAAATCTGCCTTCCGTCACTGGCGCAAGCCAGGAGACGGTACTGGGGGCTATTTTCCCTGCTAACCCGTGATATCAGAGTTAACTGAATTTTTCTTACCGCGTCTGCCGTTACACTTGGAACGTTAGGGAGGGCGTATTGCCCTCCAGACCAGGAAAGTCTTCGGGAAATGTCTATGAAAAAACTGTTACTGATCTGTTTGCCGGTGCTTCTCACCGGCTGTAGCGCGTTCAATCAACTGGTTGAGCACATGCAAACCGCTACGCTGGAATACCAGTGTGATGAAAAACCGTTGACGGTCAAACTGAATAATCCGCGCCAGGAAGTCAGTTTTGTTTACGATAATCAACTACTGCATCTCAAACAGGGCATTTCAGCGTCTGGTGCACGTTACACTGACGGAATCTATGTTTTCTGGTCGAAAGGCGATGAAGCGACTGTCTATAAACGCGACCGCATCGTATTGAATAACTGTCAGTTACAAAATCCACAGCGTTGAGATTTTTCCAGGGGCGGCGCACAATAGCGTCACCCACTGACAATCCGTAAAGAAAACCATGTCTGATAACGACGAATTGCAGCAAATCGCGCATCTGCGCCGTGAATACACCAAAGGCGGGTTACGCCGTCGCGATCTTCCCGCCGATCCATTAACCCTTTTTGAACGTTGGCTCTCTCAGGCGTGTGAAGCCAAACTGGCAGACCCTACCGCGATGGTGGTCGCTACCGTGGATGAACATGCTCAGCCTTATCAGCGCATCGTTTTACTCAAACATTACGACGAAAAAGGCATGGTGTTTTACACCAACCTCGGTAGCCGTAAAGCACATCAAATTGAAAATAATCCGCGCGTTAGCCTGCTGTTCCCGTGGCATACCCTTGAACGCCAGGTGATGGTGATCGGTAAAGCAGAACGACTTTCGACTCTCGAAGTGATGAAATATTTTCATAGCCGCCCGCGTGATAGCCAGATTGGTGCATGGGTTTCGAAGCAGTCCAGTCGCATTTCTGCCCGCGGTATCCTTGAAAGTAAATTCCTGGAGCTGAAGCAGAAGTTTCAACAGGGCGAAGTGCCATTGCCGAGCTTTTGGGGCGGTTTTCGCGTCAGCCTTGAACAGATTGAGTTCTGGCAGGGCGGTGAGCATCGCCTGCATGACCGCTTTTTGTACCAGCGTGAAAATGATGCGTGGAAGATTGATCGTCTTGCACCCTGAAAAGATGCAAAAATCTTGCTTTAATCGCTGGTACTCCTGATTCTGGCACTTTATTCTATGTCTCTTTCGCATCTGGCGAAAAGTCGTGTACCGGCAAAGGTGCAGTCGTTATATACATGGAGATTTTGATGGCAAGCAGTAACTTGATTAAACAATTGCAAGAGCGGGGGCTGGTAGCCCAGGTGACGGACGAGGAAGCGTTAGCAGAGCGACTGGCGCAAGGCCCGATCGCGCTCTATTGCGGCTTCGATCCTACCGCTGACAGCTTGCATTTGGGGCATCTTGTTCCATTGTTATGCCTGAAACGCTTCCAGCAGGCGGGCCACAAGCCGGTTGCGCTGGTAGGCGGCGCGACGGGTCTGATTGGCGACCCGAGCTTCAAAGCTGCCGAGCGTAAGCTGAACACCGAAGAAACTGTTCAGGAGTGGGTGGACAAAATCCGTAAGCAGGTTGCCCCGTTCCTCGATTTCGACTGTGGAGAAAACTCTGCTATCGCGGCGAACAACTATGACTGGTTCGGCAATATGAATGTGCTGACCTTCCTGCGCGATATTGGCAAACACTTCTCCGTTAACCAGATGATCAACAAAGAAGCGGTTAAGCAGCGTCTCAACCGTGAAGATCAGGGGATTTCGTTCACTGAGTTTTCCTACAACCTGTTGCAGGGTTATGACTTCGCCTGTCTGAACAAACAGTACGATGTGGTGCTGCAAATTGGTGGTTCTGACCAGTGGGGTAACATCACTTCTGGTATCGACCTGACCCGTCGTCTGCATCAGAATCAGGTGTTTGGCCTGACCGTTCCGCTGATCACCAAAGCAGACGGCACCAAATTTGGTAAAACTGAAGGCGGCGCAGTCTGGTTGGATCCGAAGAAAACCAGCCCGTACAAATTCTACCAGTTCTGGATCAACACTGCGGATGCCGACGTTTACCGCTTCCTGAAGTTCTTCACCTTTATGAGCATTGAAGAGATCAACGCCCTGGAAGAAGAAGATAAAAACAGCGGTAAAGCACCGCGCGCCCAGTATGTACTGGCGGAGCAGGTGACTCGTCTGGTTCACGGTGAAGAAGGTTTACAGGCGGCAAAACGTATTACCGAATGCCTGTTCAGCGGTTCTTTGAGTGCGCTGAGTGAAGCGGACTTCGAACAGCTGGCGCAGGACGGCGTACCGATGGTTGAGATGGAAAAGGGCGCAGACCTGATGCAGGCGCTGGTCGATTCTGAACTGCAACCTTCCCGTGGTCAGGCGCGTAAAACTATCGCCTCCAATGCCATCACCATTAACGGTGAAAAACAGTCCGATCCTGAATACTTCTTTAAAGAAGAAGATCGTCTGTTTGGTCGTTTTACCTTACTGCGTCGCGGCAAAAAGAATTACTGTCTGATTTGCTGGAAATAATGCATTAAGTGGAAAGGGGGAGTGAGAAATCACTCCCCCTGGTTTTTATACAGGGAACATGATGAAAAATATTCTCGCTATCCAGTCTCACGTTGTTTATGGTCATGCGGGTAACAGTGCGGCAGAGTTTCCTATGCGCCGCCTGGGCGCGAACGTCTGGCCGCTGAACACCGTTCAATTTTCTAATCACACCCAATACGGCAAATGGACTGGCTGCGTGATGCCGCCCGGCCATTTAACCGAAATTGTGCAAGGCATTGCCGCCATTGATAAATTACACACCTGTGATGCCGTGTTAAGTGGCTATCTGGGATCGGCGGAGCAGGGTGAACATATCCTCGGTATCGTCCGTCAGGTGAAAGCCGCGAATCCGCAGGCGAAATATTTTTGCGATCCGGTAATGGGTCATCCGGAAAAAGGCTGTATCGTTGCACCGGGTGTCGCAGAGTTTCATGTGCGGCACGGTTTGCCTGCCAGCGATATCATTGCGCCGAATCTGGTTGAGCTGGAAATACTCTGTGAGCATGCGGTAAATAACGTCGAAGAAGCGGTTCTGGCAGCGCGCGAACTCATTGCGCAAGGGCCACAAATTGTGTTGGTTAAACACCTGGCGCGAGCTGGCTACAGCCGTGACCGTTTTGAAATGCTGCTGGTCACCGCCGATGAAGCCTGGCATATCAGCCGTCCGCTGGTGGATTTTGGTATGCGCCAGCCGGTAGGTGTTGGTGATGTGACGAGCGGTTTACTGCTGGTGAAACTGCTTCAGGGGGCAACGCTGCAGGAGGCGCTGGAACATGTGACCGCTGCAGTCTACGAAATCATGGTGACCACCAAAGCAATGCAGGAATATGAGCTGCAAGTGGTGGCTGCTCAGGATCGTATTGCCAAACCAGAACATTACTTCAGCGCAACAAAGCTCTGAAATATCTCATTTCGGCCCACAACGACCTGTGGGCCGATGGATATTACTTTAAGCCTTCCGCTGACAGCGCGTCTTGTACTTCCGGACGTTCAGCCATACGTTGCATAAATGCTGCAATGTGCTCTAACCCTTCCAGATTCAGTTTCACCGCGTATGCCCAGCGCAGAACCGTAAACAGATAGGCATCAGCAATTGTAAATCTTTGCCCGCAGATCCAGTGCTCATCCTTCAGTGCCTCGTTCACATATTGCAGCTTCTTCTCCAGCTGCGCGCGAACTGTCGGTTTGTACTCTTCCGGTGTATCAGGGCGAAACAGAGGTGTGAAACCTTTATGCAGCTCGGTGGCGATGTAATTAAGCCATTCGATGGTTTTATAGCGGGAAATACTGTTTACCGGTGCCAGCAACTGGCGGTCGGGGACGCTGTCGGCAAGATACTGCATAATCGCTACGCCTTCCGTCAGCAAAGTACCGTCATCCAGCAGCAATGCAGGCACCTGCCCCTTAGGGTTAACGGCAAAGTAATCGTCACCGTTTTCGAGACGTTTTTTCATTAAATCCACACTGACGAGGGTAAAATCCTTTCCGCTCTCACGCAGGGTGATATGGGAAGCGAGAGAGCAGGCACCCGGTTTGTAGAACAATTTCATCGGTAACTCCTTTTGTCTGTGGTTTAAAGTATGGTAGTGCGTTGCTGAACAAAAAAAAAGCCGCTAACGAAAAGTTAGCGGCTTGTAAAAGAGTTTCCCTGAATTTTACGCTACAGCAGCTTTCGCCGCTTTGTCTGCAGCGTCATCCTGCGTCATACGGTGCAGTTTAGGCGCGGTCAGCAGCATCAGTACTGCAATAATGGCAGTAGCGACACCAATCTGCAAGAATACGCGACCATAAACTTCCAGTGACATCAGCGGGTCGGTAACGTTATCCGGCACAGCCATCATACCCGCAACATAACCACCAATCAGGTTTGCACCGGCAGTGGTCAGGAACCAGCTACCCATAATGAAGCCCATCAGACGCTGCGGAACGAGTTGTGCAACCATTGCCAGACCCAGACCAGAGATCATCAGTTCCCCGATGCTCTGCAGGCCATAGCTTGCGACCAGCCAGCTTACAGACACGATACCAGCGTCAGACGCGAATTTCGCACCCAGCGGCAGAATCAGGAACGCACCAGAACACATCACCATGCCGATTGCAAACTTGGTTGGCATCGGCAGGGTATCGCCCATCTTGTTATAGATAGCGGCCAGAATCGGACTACCGATGATGATCCAGAACGGGTTCAGTGCCTGATACTGCTCAGGTTCTACGGCCAGACCCAGAATGGAGTGCTCAACGTTACGAATCGCAAAGAAGTTCAGTGACGTTGGCATCTGGCTGTACAGCACGAAGAAGATAATGGCTTCGAGCATCAGGATGAAGGCAACGATCATTTTACGACGCGCAGCACCTTTCATCGCGAAGGCTTCTTTACCGAAGATAACCACGATACCGAAGGCAACAACGCCCAGCGCCATACGCGCAACTTCCTGATTGTGCAGCAGCCAGGTGGCGATAGCGATCAGTGCCACAACACCAATAATGGTCAGCAGCAGGTTACGGTAGTTGATAGGCTCGAAGTCTGGTTTTGAACCGTACTGTTTAACCCAGCGTTGGCAGAAGGCGAAGTTAACGATAGTGATCAGCAGGCCTACAACGCTCAACGCAAACGCAACACTCCAGCCGTATTTCGCGGCCAGCCACGGCGTAGCAATCATAGAGAAGAAAGAGCCGATGTTGACGGACATGTAGTACATGGTGAATGCACCGTCCAGACGCGGGTCGTTTTTCTCATAGCATGTAGAAAGCAGAGAAGACGGGTTAGCTTTAAACAGGCCGTTACCGACCGCAATAGCCGCCATACCCATATAAACGATACCGGCGTCGTGACCAGACCAGGCAACCAGAGCATAACCAATCGCCAGCACAATAGCGCCGAGCATAATTACGCGTTTAGTACCCAGTACCTTGTCACCTAACCAGCCGCCGATAGCGACCAGACCATAAACCAGGGCACTAAAGGAAGAGAAAAGGGTGATTGAATCCGCTTCAGACATACCCAGTTGTTTAACCAGGTAAACAGCCATAATTCCTTGTAGGCCGTAATAACCAAAACGTTCCCATAACTCAATCGAGAAGATGAGATAGAACGCCTTCGGTTGTTTGAAAGCGTTCAAACTGACGCTTTCAGTTGGTTTTTGGTTTGCAGTGGACACTTTTACCTCTTTTTTTACATCCCATATTAACGGGGGTGCTTTCTCGCGTTATGTCTAAAAAACATACGCGCAATTGTTATAGTGGGAGGGGAAACGGCAGGTAATGTTCACTATCTTGCACTTTCAGACAAGTCCTTTGTAATAATCTGTTACATATAACTGAGGCGGGGAATTCAACCATTCCGGGAAATGTTATCCAGCGTTAAATTTTTCAAAAAACGTAACGGCAGATTTTTTCACTGCACTGAGAGGGGGGTGATGGCTTAACGGCGATATGTTCTGCTATTTAGCGTTTTTCCTAGTGAGATAGTCCAGTTTCTGAAAAATAGCCAGTGTAATGTTTTGTAGGTCAATATTTGTTGCGTGTGTAAATTTAAATGATTTTAACCTGATTCTTGCAATGTTTTTACATTGCCACAGCATCGTGATCTTGATCACGAATGAATAGAAAATTTCGCTATTAAAAAAACAATTAACCTGCATTTTTGGTTATCCGCAAACGGATCACCTGATGGTAACGCTAAGCAATGGCATCATTGACGTTAAAAAGATGTTTTAAAAGAGGATAAAGAAAGGTTATCAATGGGGTAATCGGTGTTACCCCTTTTCTTCAGATGTCAACTTTCTCTTTGTATTCACAAAGATCTTCAATAATACAAGAGCCACAGCGGGGCTTGCGGGCAATGCAGGTATAACGCCCGTGCAGGATCAACCAATGGTGGCAGTCGACTTTAAACTCTGCCGGAACCACTTTCAGTAGCTTTTCTTCTACCTGTTCGACGTTTTTCCCCGGCGCAAATTGAGTACGATTACAAACGCGGAAAATGTGCGTGTCGACAGCAATAGTCGGCCAGCCGAATGCAGTGTTTAATACGACGTTGGCTGTTTTACGACCTACGCCGGGCAGGGCTTCAAGCGCAGCACGATCTTCCGGAACCTCGCCATTATGCTGCTCCAGCAAGATACGGCAGGTTTTGATGATATTTTCTGCTTTGCTGTTATAAAGCCCAATCGTTTTGATATAGGTTTTCACCCCTTCAACGCCCAGTTCAAGCATCGCTGCAGGCGTATTCGCCACCGGGTAGAGTTTCGCCGTCGCCTTATTAACACTGACATCGGTCGCCTGAGCGGAAAGCAGTACGGCAATCAGCAATTCAAAAGGCGAACTGAAATTAAGCTCGGTGGTGGGATGAGGATTGTTCTCACGCAGGCGAGTGAGGATCTCCAGGCGTTTTGCTTTGTTCATCAGACATTCCCTGTTTCACCGTTTGGCAATGCACGTTCGGCAGCTGCTTCAGTACGGCGCTTTTTCATTCTTTCATCAATCAGGTATTTTCCTGCCAGCATCAGTCCCAGGCCAATAAATGCACCTGGAGGCAGCATCGCCAGCAGGAAAGGGGAGTCGGTGTGGAAAATTTCCACGCGTAATACTTTTGCCCAGCTACCTAACAGCGCATCTGCACCGTCAAACAATGTGCCATTGCCGATAATTTCGCGTAGTGAACCCAGCACGAACATGGCGCAGGTTGCGCCCATACCAATTGAAAAGCCGTCCAGTGCCGAAAGCGCCGGACCTTTTTTGGCGGCGAAGGCTTCAGCGCGGCCCACAACGATACAGTTAGTGACAATCAGCGGAATAAAAATCCCTAATGATTGATACAGGCCAAAGGCGTAGGCGTTGATCAGCATCTGTACAGCGCTGACCACCGAGGCGATGATCATCACGTAAATGGGAATGCGGATCTCGGCTGGCGTCCAGTGACGCAGCGTCGAAATGGTCAGGTTGGTCAGCGTCAGTACCAGCGTAGTCGCAAGTCCTAAACCCAGAGCGTTAGTGGCAGTGGACGTGACCGCCAACAGAGGACAAAGGCCGAGCAACTGGACCAGCGCAGAGTTGTTTTTCCACAACCCCTGAACAATAACGTCTTTAATTTCGCTCACGCTTTATTCTCCACAGGCAGGAAGTTGAGAAAGTTGTGCCGGTAACGTCTGAGCGTACAATCCGGCGCGTTTTACCGCATTAACCACCGCGCGGGGAGTAATCGTCGCGCCGGTGAACTGGTCGAAATCACCACCATCTTTCTTCACCGCCCAGTGCGCATCATCTGCACCACTGATTTTTTTACCCGCAAAATGGGTGATCCAGTCAGAAAGGCGCAGTTCGATTTTATCGCCAAGCCCTGGCGTTTCGTGGTGCTCTGTCACGCGCGTGCCAAGTACCGTGCCGTTAAAATCGGCTCCCACCAGCAGCTGAATCGCACCGGAATAGCCATCTGGCGCGGTTGCTTCCAGAACGGCGGCTACCGGTTTGTCATCCTGTTTGGCGATGTAAACCCGATGCTCACCTTTACCTAACTCTGGCGCAGTTACCAGATAGCAACTCTGTGCCAGCGCATTGTTATAGCGTTCGGCTGGCAGCACCTGATCAAATAATGCCTTTTGTTGCAGACTGGCCTGTTCAGCAATCGTCGTTTTGGTCATCTGGTTGATGGCCGCAGTTAACCCTGTTGAACCCGCTGCAAATAGCGCTAACGTAATGCCGTGTTTTCGGATAGTTTTCAGCATGGTTTACCCTTTGCGATGGCCGTAGACGCGCGGACGCGTGTAGTAATCGATCAGAGGAACCGTGATGTTCGCCAGCAGGACGGCAAAAGCCACGCCGTCAGGATAGCCGCCGAAACTGCGGATCAACCAGACTAATAAGCCCGCAAGCGCGCCGAAAATAAGACGACCACGATTGGTCGTAGAAGCGGTAACCGGGTCAGTCAAAATAAAGAATGCGCCGAGCATGGTCGCACCAGACAGCAGATGAATTTGCGGTGCTGCCAGTGTTTCTGGTGAGAACAACCAGCCCAACGTTGCGCATAACGCCAGCGTTACTAAGAAGCTGAGGGGAATATGCCAGCGAATCGCTTTCTGCCATAGCAACCACAGGCCGCCAGCCAGCCAGGCGAGATTTACCCATTGCCAACCAGCGCCCGCCAGAATACCGCTGTAGATCGGATATTGCATAATCTGTTCAACCGAATGACCGGCACGGACAGAGGTTTTAAATGTATCCAGCGGTGTCGCCTGACTAATGCCATCAATACCTAAGCGTAGTGTGTTCATATCACCACCACTGGCGGTATGCCCGCTGAAAATAACCTGTATGGCGTCGATAAAACCAGGGATGTTGACCGCAATTTCATGTGGCGGTAACCAGCTGGTCATCTGCACCGGGAAGGAGATCAGTAAGACCACATAACCAATCATTGCTGGATTAAACGGGTTTTGCCCCAGACCGCCATACAACTGTTTAGCGATGATCACCGCAAACACCGTACCCAGCACGACCATCCACCATGGCGCGAGGGGGGGAATACTTACCGCCAGCAATAAGCCTGTCAGCAATGCTGAGTTATCTTTCAACGTTGCGGCTACCGACTGCTTGCGTAGTTTGAGTACGAGAGCTTCGGCTAACAGAGCACTAACCGATGCCAACAGGATCTGAACGAGAGTACCCCAACCAAAAAACCACAGTTGCGCTGCGATTCCTGGCACGGCTGCGAGCAACACCAACAGCATAATGCGCGATGTCTGGCGCTGGTTATGGGTATAAGGGGAGCTAGCTATTCTGAATACCATTTAGTCCTCGTTTACAACCTTCTGCTGGGCGGCTTTTTTGGCCTGAGCGCGGGCAATAGCCGCGGCAACTGCCGCTTTGCGCGGATCAACCTGTTCTTCTGGTTCTGCGTTAGTCTGTTGCTGTTCCAGCTTGCGCGCTTTGGCACGGGCAATAGCGGCTTCGACGGCGGCTTTGCGCGGATCAACCTGTTCTTCTGGTTCCGCATTAGCCTGTTGCTGTTCCAGTTTGCGCGCTTTGGCTCGGGCAATAGCGGCTTCGACGGCGGCTTTGCGCGGATC
>NZ_JAHZSO010000057.1:0-91175 GCF_028421345.1 Escherichia sp. S10b | reverse complement strand
AGGGACAGCTGATAGAAACAGAAGCCACTGGAGCACCTCAAAAACACCATCATACACTAAATCAGTAAGTTGGCAGCATCACCCAGCGGCGCTGCTGTATTTAATTGCCAGTGGTAAAACGGGTTTTGACGCGGCAGCCAGCGGTTTTGCTTCTAACGGTTATGGCGAGCATTCACCAGGCGGTTATTCCATGCTTTCCGCGCTGGTAGTTGAACTGGTATTGAGTGCAGGTTTCCTGTTGGTGATCCACGGCACAACCGACAAATTCGCGCCGGCAGGTTTTGCGCCGATCGCTATTGGTCTGGCCTTAACCCTGATTCACTTAATTAGTATTCCGGTGACTAACACTTCTGTTAACCCGGCGCGCAGCACCGCGGTTGCTATCTTCCAGGGCGGCTGGGCATTAGAACAACTGTGGTTCTTCTGGGTGGTGCCAATTGTCGGCGGCATTATCGGTGGTCTGATTTACCGGACCCTGCTGGAAAAGCGTGATTAATTAACGCAGAAGGCCTGGCGTAATGTCAGGCCTTTTTTTAAGATGTTGTTATATGTTGATTCATCATCTTGTTGCGCTCCTTTCATGAGCTAAGCCACATATTGCCACTGGCGCAAGGAGCGCGCAGGGGGCGGCCAATCGCCGCCGCCCCCTGCACCCCCGGGCTCTGGCGAACAAAATCGCCGCTGCGCGGTGCCCTCGGCTTATCCCTTACGGCTACCGGGTCGGGCGCGAGGTAACATCCCTGTAAAACGCGCCCTCAGCCCACATCCATGTGGGCTGCCCCGGCCTTCAGGGAACGCCTCGGCGATTTTGACGCCACCAACATCGGTGCAGTTTGTAATTAAAGCGCAAGAATATCTTTAAATGAAAACGAATACTCTACTGCTCCTTATGCATAACATTTCCTTTTAATTGCAACTTTACTCGTCCTTCCGCTTTCAGTAGTGTGTCATCGCGCATTTCGACTTCATCTTTGCAAGGACTGGGTTTTCATGTTTTCTGGGCTGTTAATCATTCTGGTTCCCCTGATTGTGGGTTACCTCATTCCGCTTCGCCAACAAGCTGCGTTAAAAGTTATTAATCAGCTATTAAGCTGGATGGTTTACCTTATTCTCTTTTTTATGGGTATCAGTCTGGCGTTTCTCGATAACCTCGCCAGTAACCTGTTGGCGATTCTGCATTATTCTGCCGTCAGTATTACCGTTATTTTACTGTGTAATATTGCCGCCCTGATGTGGCTGGAGCGAGGCCTGCCGTGGCGCAACCACCATCAGCAAGAAAAACTCCCGTCGCGTATTGCGATGGCGCTGGAGTCGCTAAAACTGTGCGGCGTAGTAGTGATTGGTTTTGCCATTGGTCTGAGTGGACTGGCTTTCTTACAACACGCGACCGAAGCCAGTGAATACACGTTAATTTTGCTACTTTTCCTCGTTGGTATTCAGTTGCGCAATAATGGCATGACCTTAAAGCAGATTGTCCTTAATCGCCGGGGAATGATTGTCGCCGTGGTGGTGGTTGTCAGTTCATTAATTGGTGGTTTAATTAACGCCTTTATTCTTGATCTCCCCATCAATACCGCGCTGGCAATGGCCTCCGGTTTCGGCTGGTATTCTCTTTCCGGTATTTTATTGACCGAATCTTTTGGTCCGGTAATCGGGAGCGCGGCGTTTTTTAATGATCTGGCCCGTGAACTGATTGCTATTATGTTGATCCCTGGGCTGATTCGCCGCAGCCGCTCTACTGCACTGGGCTTATGCGGTGCCACATCAATGGATTTCACCCTGCCCGTTCTTCAACGTACTGGCGGGCTGGATATGGTCCCGGCGGCAATTGTTCACGGTTTTATTCTTAGCCTGTTAGTGCCGATCCTCATCGCCTTTTTCTCTGCGTAATACCTCTCTGGCGGTAGATCCCTGCCGCCAAAATTGCGCTAAATCAATCTCCCTTAAAGTTGCATGAAAAATCCCTTTTATCCCCGCGTTAAGCGTCTTAACCTTAAACATGCATATTAAATATAACTTTAAAAGGTGTGATCATGTTTTGTGTGCAATGTGAACAAACTATCCGTACTCCGGCAGGAAACGGCTGCTCATACGCGCAGGGGATGTGTGGTAAAACGGCGGAAACTTCTGACCTTCAGGATTTACTCATCGCGGCGCTGCAAGGGCTTTCTGCCTGGGCGGTAAAAGCGCGTGAATACGGCATCATCAACCACGATGTTGACAGCTTCGCGCCACGTGCCTTTTTCTCAACCCTGACCAACGTTAACTTCGATTCTCCGCGTATTGTCGGCTACGCTCGTGAAGCGATTGCCCTGCGCGAGGCGCTGAAAGCGCAATGCCTGGCTGTAGATGCCAACGCGCGCGTCGATAACCCGATGGCTGACCTGCAACTGGTGAGCGACGATCTCGGCGAGCTGCAACGTCAGGCAGCAGAATTTACCCCTAACAAAGATAAAGCGGCGATTGGCGAAAACATTCTCGGCCTGCGTCTGCTGTGCCTGTATGGCCTGAAAGGTGCGGCGGCCTATATGGAACACGCGCATGTTCTCGGTCAATACGACAACGATATTTATGCCCAGTACCATAAAATCATGGCGTGGCTGGGGACCTGGCCTGCCGATATGAACGCGCTTCTTGAGTGTTCAATGGAAATCGGCCAGATGAACTTCAAAGTGATGAGCATTCTGGATGCAGGCGAAACCGGTAAATACGGTCACCCGACGCCAACCCAGGTCAACGTCAAAGCGACGGCGGGTAAATGCATTCTGATTTCCGGTCACGATCTCAAAGATCTCTACAACCTGCTGGAACAGACCGAAGGCACGGGCGTTAATGTCTACACCCACGGCGAAATGCTGCCTGCGCATGGCTACCCGGAGCTGCGTAAATTCAAGCATCTGGTCGGTAACTACGGCAGCGGCTGGCAGAATCAGCAAGTAGAGTTCGCTCGTTTCCCTGGCCCCATCGTGATGACCTCGAACTGCATCATCGACCCAACCGTAGGCGCTTATGACGATCGTATCTGGACCCGCAGCATCGTTGGCTGGCCTGGCGTGCGTCATCTGGATGGCGAAGATTTCTCTGCGGTCATCGCCCAGGCGCAACAAATGGCGGGCTTCCCGTACAGCGAAATTCCTCACCTGATCACCGTGGGCTTTGGTCGCCAGACGCTGCTTGGTGCAGCCGATACGCTGATTGATCTGGTTAGCCGTGAAAAACTGCGTCATATCTTCCTGCTTGGTGGCTGTGACGGCGCACGCGGCGAGCGCCACTACTTCACCGATTTCGCCACCAGCGTGCCGGATGACTGCCTGATCCTGACCCTCGCCTGTGGTAAATATCGCTTTAACAAACTTGAGTTTGGCGATATCGAAGGTCTGCCGCGTCTGGTAGATGCAGGTCAATGTAACGATGCTTACTCAGCGATTATTCTGGCTGTCACTCTGGCAGAGAAACTGGGCTGCGGTGTCAACGATCTGCCGCTGTCGCTGGTGCTCTCCTGGTTTGAACAGAAAGCGATCGTCATTCTGCTGACGCTGCTTTCTCTGGGCGTGAAAAATATCGTCACCGGCCCGACTGCACCTGGTTTCCTGACACCAGACCTGCTGGCGGTGCTGAACGAGAAATTTGGCCTGCGTTCTATCACCACTGTTGAAGAAGACATGAAGCAACTGTTGAGCGCGTAAGGAGTTTGTCGATGACGATGCCAACGAATCAATGCCCGTGGCGGATGCAGGTTCATCACATTACGCAAGAAACGCCGGATGTGTGGACGATTTCCCTGATTTGCCACGATTACTACCCATATCGCGCCGGGCAATATGCACTGGTCAGCGTGCGAAACTCAGCGGAAACGCTGCGTGCTTACACCATTTCCTCCACGCCAGGCGTGAGTGAATATATCACCCTGACCGTGCGGCGGATTGATGACGGTGTCGGCTCCCAGTGGCTGACGCGCGATGTAAAACGCGGTGATTATCTCTGGCTTTCGGACGCGATGGGGGAATTTACCTGCGACGATAAAGCAGAAGATAAATTCCTGTTGCTGGCGGCAGGCTGCGGCGTCACGCCGATTATGTCGATGCGTCGCTGGCTTGCGAAGAACCGTCCACAGGCCGATGTGCGGGTGATCTACAACGTGCGTACGCCGCAGGATGTTATTTTCGCCGATGAGTGGCGTAACTATCCGGTAACGCTGGTGGCAGAAAATAACGTTACCGAAGGCTTTATCGCTGGTCGTCTCACTCGCGAACTGCTGGCAGGTGTACCTGACTTAGCTTCACGTACCGTGATGACCTGCGGCCCGGCTCCGTATATGGATTGGGTAGAGCAGGAAGTGAAAGCGCTCGGCGTGACGCGTTTCTTTAAAGAGAAATTCTTCACCCCAGTAGCAGAAGCGGCGACCAGCGGTCTGAAATTCACCAAACTGCAACCGGCACGAGAATTTTACGCCCCGGTTGGCACCACGCTACTGGAGGCGCTGGAAAGCAATAACGTTCCGGTTGTCGCTGCCTGCCGTGCGGGTGTTTGCGGCTGCTGTAAGACAAAAGTGGTTTCCGGTGAATATACGGTGAGCAGTACAATGACGCTGACCGACGCCGAAATCGCTGAAGGTTACGTACTGGCCTGCTCCTGCCATCCGCAGGGGGATTTGGTTCTCGCATAATCGCCTTATGCCCGATGATATTCCTTTCATCGGGCTATTTAACCGTTAGTGCCTCCTTTCTCTCCCATCCCTTCCCCCTCCGTCAGATGAACTAAACTTGTTACCGTTATCACATTCAGGAGATGGAGAACCATGAAACAAACGGTTGCAGCTTATATCGCCAAAACACTCGAATCGGCAGGGGTGAAACGCATCTGGGGAGTCACAGGCGACTCTCTGAACGGTCTTAGTGACAGTCTTAATCGCATGGGCACCATCGAGTGGATGTCCACCCGCCACGAAGAAGTGGCGGCCTTTGCCGCTGGCGCTGAAGCACAACTTAGCGGAGAACTGGCGGTCTGTGCCGGATCGTGCGGCCCCGGCAACCTGCACTTAATCAACGGCCTGTTCGATTGCCACCGCAATCACGTTCCGGTACTGGCGATTGCCGCTCATATTCCCTCCAGCGAAATTGGCAGCGGCTATTTCCAGGAAACCCACCCACAAGAGCTATTCCGCGAATGTAGTCACTATTGCGAGCTGGTTTCCAGCCCGGAGCAGATTCCACAAGTACTGGCGATTGCCATGCGCAAAGCGGTGCTTAACCGTGGCGTTTCGGTTGTCGTGTTACCAGGCGACGTGGCGTTAAAACCTGCGCCAGAAGGGGCAACCACGCACTGGTATCATGCGCCACAACCAATCGTGACGCCGGAAGAAGAAGAGTTACGCAAACTGGCGCAACTGCTGCGTTATTCCAGCAATATCGCCCTGATGTGTGGCAGCGGCTGCGCGGGGGCGCATAAAGAGTTAGTTGAGTTTGCCGGGAAAATTAAAGCGCCTATTGTTCATGCCCTGCGCGGTAAAGAACATGTCGAATACGATAATCCGTATGATGTTGGAATGACCGGGTTAATCGGCTTCTCGTCAGGTTTCCATACCATGATGAACGCCGACACGTTAGTGCTACTCGGTACTCAGTTCCCCTACCGTGCGTTCTACCCGACCGATGCCAAAATTATTCAGATTGATATCAATCCAGCCAGCATCGGCGCGCATAGCAAGGTAGATATGGCGCTGGTCGGCGATATCAAATCAACCCTGCGCGCATTGCTGCCACTGGTGGAAGAAAAAACCGATCGCAAGTTTCTGGATAAAGCGCTGGAAGATTACCGCGATGCCCGCAAAGGGCTGGACGATTTAGCTAAACCGAGCGAGAAAGCCATTCACCCGCAATATCTGGCGCAGCAAATTAGTCATTTTGCCGCCGATGACGCTATTTTCACCTGTGACGTTGGTACGCCAACGGTGTGGGCGGCACGTTATCTAAAAATGAACGGCAAGCGTCGCCTGTTAGGTTCGTTTAACCACGGTTCGATGGCTAACGCCATGCCGCAGGCGCTGGGTGCGCAGGCGACAGAGCCAGAACGTCAGGTGGTCGCCATGTGCGGCGATGGCGGTTTTAGCATGTTGATGGGCGATTTCCTCTCAGTAGTGCAGATGAAACTGCCGGTGAAAATTGTCGTCTTTAACAACAGCGTGCTGGGCTTTGTGGCGATGGAGATGAAAGCTGGTGGCTATTTGACTGACGGCACCGAACTACACGACACAAACTTTGCCCGCATTGCCGAAGCGTGCGGCATTACGGGTATCCGTGTAGAAAAAGCGTCTGAAGTTGATGAAGCCCTGCAACGCGCCTTCTCTATCGACGGTCCGGTGTTGGTGGATGTGGTGGTCGCCAAAGAAGAGTTAGCCATTCCACCGCAGATCAAACTCGAACAGGCCAAAGGTTTTAGCCTGTATATGTTGCGCGCAATTATCAGCGGACGCGGCGATGAAGTGATCGAACTGGCGAAAACGAACTGGCTAAGGTAAAAAGGGTGGCATTTCCCGTCATAATAAGGACATGCCATGATTGATTTACGCAGTGATACCGTTACCCGACCGAGCCGCGCCATGCTCGAAGCGATGATGGCCGCCCCGGTTGGGGACGACGTTTACGGAGACGACCCTACCGTTAATGCTCTGCAGGACTATGCAGCAGAGCTTTCCGGTAAAGAAGCCGCCATTTTTCTGCCTACCGGCACTCAGGCCAACCTGGTCGCTCTGCTCAGTCACTGCGAACGTGGCGAAGAGTATATTGTCGGTCAGGCCGCGCATAACTATCTGTTTGAAGCCGGTGGCGCAGCGGTGCTGGGCAGTATTCAGCCGCAACCCATCGACGCGGCTGCCGACGGCACGCTACCGCTGGATAAAGTGGCGATGAAAATCAAACCCGACGATATCCATTTCGCCCGCACCAAATTACTCAGTCTGGAAAACACCCACAACGGCAAAGTGCTGCCGCGTGAATACCTGAAAGAAGCATGGGAATTTACCCGCGAGCGCAATCTGGCGCTGCATGTTGACGGTGCGCGCATCTTTAATGCCGTGGTGGCTTACGGCTGCGAACTGAAAGAGATCACGCAATATTGTGATTCGTTCACCATTTGCCTGTCGAAAGGTCTTGGGACGCCAGTCGGTTCATTACTCGTCGGTAATCGTGATTACATTAAACGTGCCATCCGCTGGCGGAAAATGGCCGGTGGCGGGATGCGTCAGTCCGGGATTCTGGCTGCCGCCGGGATGTATGCCCTGAAAAATAACGTCGCACGGTTGCAGGAAGATCACGACAACGCCGCCTGGATGGCGGAGCAACTGCGTGAAGCAGGCGCGGATGTGATGCGTCAGGACACTAATATGCTGTTTGTTCGCGTCGGGGAAGAAAATGCTGCCGCGTTAGGCGAATACATGAAAGCGAGAAACGTGCTGATTAACGCCTCGCCGATTGTCCGCCTGGTGACGCATCTTGACGTCTCGCGCGAACAACTGGCGGAAGTCGCCGCCCACTGGCGCGCATTCCTGGCGCGTTAAGGAGAGAGACGTGCCGCAACGCATTTTAGTTCTCGGTGCCAGTGGCTACATTGGTCAGCATCTGGTGCGCACACTCAGCCAGCAAGGGCATCAGATCCTGGCGGCGGCACGTCATGTCGACAGGCTTGCAAAGCTGCAACTGGCAAACGTCAGTTGCCATAAAGTCGATCTCAGCTGGCCGGATAACCTTCCGGCCCTGTTGCAGGATATCGATACCGTCTATTTTCTGGTGCACAGCATGGGCGAAGGCGGCGATTTTATCGCTCAGGAGCGCCAGGTGGCTCTCAACGTCCGCGATGCGCTACGTGAAGTACCAGTTAAGCAATTAATCTTTCTCAGTTCGTTGCAGGCCCCGCCACATGAGCAGTCGGATCATCTGCGTGCTCGTCAGGCTACGGCGGACATTCTTCGTGAAGCGAATGTACCTGTGACCGAACTTCGGGCCGGAATTATCGTTGGCGCAGGTTCAGCGGCGTTCGAAGTCATGCGCGATATGGTCTACAACCTGCCAGTGTTAACGCCGCCACGCTGGGTACGTTCACGCACCACGCCCATCGCGCTGGAAAACTTGCTGCACTATCTGGTGGCGTTGTTAGATCATCCGGCCAGCGAACACCGCATCTTCGAAGCCGCCGGACCAGAGGTGCTCAGTTATCAGCAACAGTTTGAACATTTTATGGCGGTGAGCGGTAAGCGCCGCTGGTTGATCCCCATCCCCCTCCCCACCCGCTGGATTTCGGTGTGGTTTCTCAATGTGATTACTTCCGTACCGCCCACCACCGCCAGGGCGTTGATTCAGGGGCTGAAACACGATCTGCTGGCGGATGATACCGCGCTACGTGCACTCATCCCACAACGGCTGATCGCTTTCGATGACGCGGTACGTAGCACGTTGAAAGAGGAGGAAAAACTGGTCAACTCCAGCGACTGGGGCTACGACGCTCAGGCCTTTGCCCGCTGGCGACCGGAGTACGGTTATTTTGCCAAACAGGCGGGGTTTACCGTTAAAACGTCCGCCAGCCTTGCTGCTTTATGGCAGGTAGTGAACCAAATCGGCGGTAAAGAGCGTTATTTCTTTGGCAATATTTTGTGGCAGACACGGGCGTTGATGGACCGCGCGATCGGTCATAAGCTGGCGAAAGGCCGCCCGGAGCGCGAATATTTACAGA
The DNA here is from genome assembly GCF_028421345.1 of Escherichia sp. S10b. NCBI lineage: Bacteria > Pseudomonadati > Pseudomonadota > Gammaproteobacteria > Enterobacterales > Enterobacteriaceae > Escherichia > Escherichia sp. S10b. The sequence goes on along the minus strand of NZ_JAHZSO010000057.1, from coordinate 82,451 downwards.
CTGGCGATGCGGTAGATAGCTGGAAAGTGATTGTCGTTGAACCGGAAAAACAACTTACGTTGTTATTTGGCATGAAAGCGCCGGGGCTGGGACGACTGTGTTTTAGCCTGGAAGATAAAGGCGACTATCGTACTATCGATGTCCGCGCTTTCTGGCATCCGCACGGTATGCCGGGGCTGTTTTACTGGTTATTGATGATCCCCGCGCATCTGTTTATTTTTCGCGGAATGGCAAAACAAATCGCCAGACTGGCAGAACAAAGCACAGATTAATCGACAAAACCTGCGTTATTCTTTCATGTTTCCCATTGCATCATGGGGGAAATCACGGAAGAATGCGCACGTTATTTTCTCAACAACAGTGGATTGATATGAAGGTACTGGTTACCGGCGCCACCAGCGGCTTAGGTCGAAACGCGGTAGAGTTTTTATGCCAGAAAGGCATCAGCGTGCGAGCGACCGGTCGCAACGAGGCAATGGGCAAATTGCTGGAAAAAATGGGCGCAGAGTTTGTTCCGGCGGATCTGACCGAGCTGGTTTCATCACAAGCTAAAGTGATGCTCGCGGGCATTGATACGCTGTGGCACTGCTCCAGCTTTACCTCACCCTGGGGGACACAACAGGCTTTCGATCTGGCTAACGTTCGCGCCACTCGCCGCCTGGGTGAATGGGCTGTCGCCTGGGGTGTGCGTAACTTTATTCATATCTCTTCCCCCTCCCTGTACTTCGATTATCACCACCATCGCGATATTAAAGAAGATTTTCGCCCTCACCGCTTCGCCAACGAGTTTGCCCGCAGCAAAGCAGCCAGCGAAGAAGTGATCAATATGCTTTCGCAGGCGAATCCACAAACGCGCTTTACTATTCTGCGCCCACAAAGTCTGTTCGGACCGCACGATAAAGTCTTTATTCCCCGTCTGGCGCATATGATGCACCACTACGGCAGTATTCTGTTACCGCATGGCGGCAGTGCGCTGGTCGATATGACCTACTATGAAAATGCCGTGCACGCAATGTGGCTGGCAAGCCAGGAAGCCTGCGATAAGCTACCTTCCGGGCGTGTGTACAACATCACCAACGGCGAGCATCGCACACTGCGCAGCATCGTGCAGAAGCTGATCGACGAGTTGAATATTGACTGTCGTATTCGTTCCGTCCCCTACCCGATGCTGGATATGATCGCCCGCAGCATGGAGCGTTTAGGCCGCAAGTCAGCAAAAGAGCCGCCGCTGACCCACTACGGCGTCTCCAAGTTGAATTTTGACTTTACGCTGGATATTACGCGTGCGCAGGAAGAGTTAGGTTATCAGCCGGTCATCACCCTGGATGAAGGTATCGAGAAAACTGCCGCCTGGCTACGCGACCACGGAAAACTGCCGCGCTAATCCTGCCCGTATTTCTCCAGCAATGCTTCGGCAATCGCCTGAGTTTCTGCATCCGCTTCGCCGTTATATAACGTCGGGCGGAAATGCATCTGGAATGCCATAATCACGCGCCGCTGCTCGCGCGGTGTCATATCAGGTTTAACGTCATAACCGTAGCGCGCCAAAAGCTCCAGCAATGACGCGGTATCTACCGGTGTGTGCGGCGCGCGCCCGGCAAGGTAAAAGTTAACCCGCTGCGCATCCGGCCAGGCACCAATCCCCTGCTGCGCCAGTTGCTGCCAGGGAAATAATGGCCCCGGATCGTCTTTGCGCTGCGGTGCGATATCCGCATGTGCCACTACGTTTTCCGGCTTGATGTGATAACGGGCAATAATATCTTTCGCCAGTGGAATAAGCGCCTGAATCTGTGCCGGTTCAAACGGGGCAAAATATTTCACTCCGGCCGATTTTTGCCAGCCACGGTTTTCCAGCTCAATGCCAATAGAGGTGTCGTTAAGGCGCGTTGCCCCGCGCCAGGCGCTAATCCCCGCATGCCAGGCCAGTTCTTGTTCCGGCACCAGTTGCCAGATGCGCGGTTTACCGTTGTATCGCGGTGGTACCGCAGGGACCAGATAATGCGAGCTGACCTGCTTATCGGTCAGTGTCGCCAGCGAGCTATCAAAATCATCTGCGGTGTAGTGGATCACCAGCACTTTAATGCGCGGATACGCCGCCTGCGCCTGGCGTCGGGTATCAAGCTGATATCCCTCTTTCTCGACAATGCCTTTTTCGCCTGCACACCCTGCCAGTAACAGAGCGGCAGCGATCAGCCAGAAGACTCTTCTCATCGACGCGTTTTCACCGCCGTACCGCTGACGCTAACCATCAGCATACTGCCGTTTTGCCCGACCGTTTCGTAGTCGATATCAATACCGACGACGGCATCGGCCCCCAGCGCCCGCGCCTGGGAGCCTAATTCCTCAAAGGCGATCTCCCGTGCTTTACGCAGTTCTTTTTCATACGCACCGGAACGTCCGCCAACGATATCGCGGATACCGGCAAAGAAATCACGGAAAATATTGGCACCTAAAATCGCTTCGCCGGTCACCACACCGCAATATTCAACGATGGTCTGGCCTTCCAGAGTTGGGGTTGTAGAAAATTGCATGATCGATCTCCTTGTTTGTTAAGCCTTCGATCTCTAAAGCATTATCAGACTGATACGCTATTATTGAAAGGATATCATTATTATCGTAGAACGCTTTCAGAGCGATCGCTTATAAGGAAATCATTATGCGCTACAGCAAATTGACAATGCTTATCCCCTGCGCACTGCTCCTCAGTGCCTGCACCACAGTCACTCCAGCTTATAAAGATAACGGCACACGCAGTGGTCCTTGCGTTGAAGGAGGCCCGGATAACGTGGCCCAGCAATTTTATGACTACCGCATTTTGCACCGCAGCAACGACATCACCGCCTTGCGCCCTTATCTGAGCGACAAACTGGCGACACTGCTTAGCGATGCCTCCCGGGATAATAACCATCGGGAACTACTGACCAACGATCCATTCTCCAGTCGCACAACCTTGCCAGAGAGCGCCCGTGTTGCCAGTGCCTCAACAATCCCGAATCGTGATGCGCGAAATATTCCTCTGCGTGTGGATCTAAAACAGGGTGATCAGAGCTGGCAGGATGAAGTGTTAATGATTCAGGAAGGCCAGTGTTGGGTGATCGACGATGTACGCTATTTAGGCGGCAGCGTTCATGCCACGGCGGGTACGCTCCGTCAGTCCATCGAGAATCGCTAACGCCTTGATCAACCAATAAACCCCGTAAATTGTCCGGCATTTCGTGAGGAATGCCGACATTTATGCTCACCGACCACCGCCCCCGTTATTTTGTGCTATGTTTATTGAATAATGCGCTTTGCTTTTAACTTTTAAAGCATAAATATTGCATAATTATTCTGTCAAAGGTACTATCTTCGACCTCAATAGCTATCAGACTGCCAGTATACGAGTGTCAATGAGTATTCAATTAAACGGCATTAATTGCTTCTACGGCGCGCATCAGGCGCTGTTCGATATCACGCTGGATTGCCCACAGGGCGAAACGCTGGTGTTACTTGGCCCCAGCGGCGCGGGTAAAAGCTCGCTGCTGCGTGTACTCAATCTGCTTGAGATGCCGCGCTCCGGTACGCTCAACATTGCAGGCAACCATTTCGATTTCACCAAAACACCCTCTGACAAAGCGATTCGCGATTTGCGTCGTAACGTTGGCATGGTGTTTCAGCAATACAACCTGTGGCCGCATCTGACCGTGCAGCAAAACCTGATTGAAGCGCCCTGCCGTGTACTGGGGTTGAGTAAAGATCAGGCGCTGGCCCGTGCAGAAAAACTGCTGGAACGTCTGCGTCTCAAACCTTATAGCGATCGTTACCCGCTGCATCTTTCTGGTGGTCAGCAGCAGCGTGTTGCTATTGCCCGTGCGTTGATGATGGAACCGCAGGTACTGCTGTTCGATGAACCGACCGCCGCACTGGACCCGGAAATTACGGCACAAATCGTCAGCATCATTCGTGAGCTGGCAGAAACGAATATTACCCAGGTGATCGTCACCCACGAAGTTGAAGTGGCGCGTAAAACCGCCAGCCGAGTGGTGTATATGGAAAATGGTCATATCGTAGAACAAGGCGACGCGAGCTGCTTTACCGAGCCGCAAACCGAAGCATTTAAAAACTATCTCTCTCACTAAGATTCGGGATAACAACAATGAAAAAAGTTCTGATTGCCGCGTTAATTGCAGGTTTTAGTCTTTCCGCCACAGCTGCCGAAACCATTCGTTTTGCTACCGAAGCCTCCTATCCTCCGTTTGAATCGATTGATGCAAACAACCAGATCGTTGGTTTTGACGTCGACCTGGCACAGGCACTGTGTAAAGAGATTGATGCAACCTGTACTTTCTCTAACCAGGCGTTTGACAGCCTGATCCCAAGCCTGAAATTCCGTCGCGTAGAAGCAGTGATGGCGGGCATGGATATCACTCCGGAGCGTGAAAAGCAGGTACTGTTTACCACCCCGTACTATGACAACTCTGCCCTGTTTGTGGGTCAGCAAGGCAAATACACCAGTGTTGATCAGCTGAAAGGCAAAAAAGTCGGCGTTCAGAACGGGACGACACACCAGAAATTCATTATGGATAAGCACCCGGAAATCACTACCGTTCCGTATGACAGCTACCAGAACGCAAAACTGGATCTGCAAAACGGGCGTATCGACGGCGTCTTCGGTGACACCGCAGTGGTCACTGAGTGGCTGAAAGATAACCCGAAACTGGCGGCGGTGGGCGACAAAGTGACCGATAAAGATTACTTCGGCACTGGCCTCGGCATCGCGGTACGTCAGGGCAACACTGAGCTGCAGCAGAAACTCAACACTGCGCTGGAAAAAGTGAAGAAAGATGGCACTTACGAAACCATCTACAACAAATGGTTCCAGAAGTAATTCCTGATGAATGAATTTTTTCCTTTAGCAAGCGCCGCCGGGATGACCGTCGGCCTTGCCGTTTGTGCATTGATTGTCGGGCTGGCGCTGGCGATGTTCTTTGCGGTATGGGAGTCGGCAAAATGGCGTCCTGTCGCGTGGGCAGGTTCAGCGCTGGTAACCATTCTGCGTGGCCTGCCAGAAATTCTGGTGGTGCTGTTTATCTATTTTGGCTCCTCGCAGCTGCTGCTGACGCTTTCGGATGGCTTCACTATCAATCTTGGGTTCGTGCAGATCCCAGTGCAGATGGACATTGAGAACTTCGACGTTAGCCCGTTCCTTTGTGGTGTCATCGCTCTGTCACTGCTGTATGCCGCCTATGCCTCGCAAACGCTTCGGGGCGCGTTGAAAGCGGTGCCGGTGGGTCAGTGGGAGTCTGGTCAGGCGCTGGGGCTGTCGAAATCGGCTATCTTTTTCCGTCTGGTGATGCCGCAGATGTGGCGTCATGCGCTGCCTGGCCTCGGTAACCAGTGGCTGGTGCTGCTGAAAGATACCGCGCTGGTCAGTTTGATTAGTGTGAATGATTTAATGCTGCAAACAAAAAGCATCGCTACTCGTACCCAGGAACCATTTACCTGGTACATTGTGGCGGCGGCGATTTACCTGGTGATCACCCTGCTCAGTCAGTACATTCTCAAACGCATTGACCTGCGCGCGACACGTTTTGAGCGGAGGCCCAGCTAATGTTTGAGTATTTACCCGAACTGATGAAAGGGCTACACACCAGCCTGACGCTAACCGTTGCCTCGCTGATTGTGGCACTGATTCTGGCATTGATTTTTACCATCATCCTGACGCTGAAAACGCCGGTGCTGGTGTGGCTGGTGCGGGGTTATATCACGCTGTTTACCGGTACGCCGCTGCTGGTGCAGATCTTCCTGATTTATTACGGGCCGGGCCAGTTTCCGACTTTGCAGGAGTATCCGGCACTGTGGCATTTGTTGTCAGAACCGTGGTTATGTGCGCTGATTGCGTTATCGCTGAACAGTGCGGCGTATACCACGCAGCTGTTTTACGGTGCAATTCGTGCGATCCCAGAAGGTCAGTGGCAGTCCTGTAGCGCCCTGGGAATGAGCAAAAAAGATACGCTGGCGATCCTGCTGCCGTATGCCTTTAAACGCTCGCTCTCTTCTTATTCCAACGAAGTGGTGCTGGTGTTCAAAAGTACCTCTCTGGCTTACACCATTACGCTGATGGAAGTGATGGGATACAGCCAGTTGTTGTACGGACGCACCTACGATGTAATGGTGTTCGGTGCGGCAGGGATTATTTACCTGGTCGTCAACGGCCTGCTGACGCTGATGATGCGTCTGATCGAGCGCAAAGCACTGGCATTCGAACGGCGAAATTAATGTAGCTGCGTACATTCGCCGGGGGGGTTTGTAGGTCTGATAAGACGCGCCAGCGTCGCATCAGACATCAGCACGGTGCCTGTGCCGGATGCGGCGTGGACGCCTTATCCGGCCTACATAGTGCATAAATTCTTATAATGAAGACGGACAACTCACTAAGGTATCCGTCTTTTTTTATTTCATTTAAATTATTTAATCATATTTATTGCATATAAATTCACTTGATGGCATTGTTATCCCATGCCGCAGACACGGCCAAAAATCATAAGATTGACAGACGGGAGTTCCATCATGAAAAAGTTAGTTCTTGCCGCTTTACTTGCTTCCTTTACTTTCGGTGCTTCTGCCGCAGAGAAAATCAATTTTGGCGTTTCAGCCACCTATCCACCCTTTGAATCTATAGGTGCTAATAATGAGATTGTCGGCTTTGATATCGATCTGGCAAAAGCCTTGTGCAAACAAATGCAGGCAGAATGTACTTTTACTAATCACGCGTTCGACAGCCTGATCCCGTCACTGAAATTCAGAAAATATGACGCCGTAATCTCCGGTATGGATATCACGCCCGAGCGTAGCAAGCAGGTATCGTTTACCACGCCCTACTATGAAAACTCAGCCGTCGTGATTGCCAAAAAAGATACCTACAAAACGTTTGCCGATCTGAAAGGCAAACGTATTGGGATGGAAAACGGCACCACGCACCAGAAATATATTCAGGATCAGCACCCCGAAGTGAAAACTGTCTCCTATGACAGTTATCAGAATGCCTTTATCGATCTGAAAAATGGTCGTATTGATGGGGTATTTGGTGACACAGCGGTGGTAAACGAATGGCTGAAAACCAATCCGCAACTGGGCGTTGCTACTGAAAAAGTGACCGATCCGCAATACTTCGGCACCGGTCTGGGCATCGCTGTACGTCCGGATAACAAAGCTCTGCTGGAAAAACTGAATAACGCGCTGGCAGCAATTAAAGCTGACGGTACATATCAGAAAATCAATGACCAGTGGTTTCCGCAGTAATTGAGACTGATGACAAAAGTAAGATTGCCTGATGCGCTGCGCTTATCCGGCCCACATCAACTCTGCAATGTATTGATTTAGCATGATTTTGTAGGCCGGATAAGGCGTACACGCCGCATCCGGCATGAACAAAGCGCACCTGATCAGCAATCTGAAGCCGCACCTGCGGCTTTTTTATTGCTTCACCAGCAGCGTCAGCACTTCATAGTGCGCGGTGTGCGGGAACATATCAAAAAGCTGTACCCGTTCGATGCGGTAACCTGGCAGTTCGCGGACATCTTTCGCCATGGTTTGGGCGTTACAGCTGGAGTAGATAATAAAACGCGGTGCCATTGTTGAGAGATAATCACATAGCGGTTTACCAATGCCGCGGCGCGGCGGATTAACCAGCACCAGCTCCGGCACCTCCCCCTGAGCGGTGGCAAACTGAGTGGAGTCCAGCGCCTGAAATTGCAAACGCGTTAAGCCCAGTTCAGCGGCTGACTGCTTTGCACAGGCAATGGCCTCTGATGCAATTTCGATCCCGGTTAACTGCATGTCAGGCGTCGCGCAGTGTAAACCAAAGCCACCCACACCGCAGAACAGATCCCACATATGTTTAACTGGCAGCTGCCGTACCCAGTCGCGCGCGGTAGCGTACAGCTGGCTGGCGACCGCCGGATTAGTCTGGAAGAAACTTTGCGGACGGATCCACAGCGGTACGTCATTAAAACGCTCTGCCAGCGCCTGTTGTTCAGTAAGGTAGATCTCCGTCTCCCCTTCCATAATCGCCATATGTACCGGCTGAATATTGACGGTAATAACTTTCAGTTGCGGTAGTTGTTCCTGTAACCACGGCAGCGCCTTACGCAGTTGTGCCAGTTTGGTTTCAGAACGCAGTACAAAGCGCAGCATCATGCCGCCATCGCTCTGGCTTTCAGTCAGCAGAATGTATTTCAGTTCGCCACGCTTACGCGCCACGTTGTAGGGTGTCAGCCCCGCACGGGCGATAAACGGTTTTAGCGCCGCAAAAACGGGCGCAAATGAGGCAGGATAAAGCGGGCAGTCACAAAGGTCTTCTGGTGTGCCGTCGCGATGCAGCATACCGAGCAGTGGTTTTTCAACGCTACCACTCACCACCATTTTGGCTTTATTACGAAACCCTTGTTCCGGGCCTGACACCGGCGCGCACCATTCCTCAACCGGAAAATCGGCGAGCAGATTTTTAAGATCGGCGGTTTTAGCGGAGAGTTGCTCTGGAATCGGCTGCGTTATCCACTGACAGGAACGACAGCGACCCGCGTCGTAAAGTGCGCACTGCATACATTGACCTTCACATCATCAGGGGCGACGATTATACACATTATTGCAACTGGAAGAACCGCCGACTGGTCGAGGGAACGAACAGCAGCATCAGGATGAGCATATCCGGCAGCTTCTGCAGCATCAGGCTATGGAAGATTTCACGTTTTGATTCACCGGGAATGCTGAACAGCTCCGGATAACCGTACCCCAGCGAAGCCGCCCACAAGTAACTTGCGGCGGTGATTTGTGTCAGCAGATATAGCCAGCGCGCCCAGCGACGCCCTTTCACCAGTGAAAACGCACACCAGATCTCAATGAAAACCAGCACCAGACTGCTTAAAAAGACCAGCGTTAAACTCCAGGTTTGTACGCTGCGATGAATGAACTCGCCAATACCGCGCACGCCCAGCGTATTGAAAATCATCAGCACGTCGAGGCCACGGATCATAATAATGGCGAGCGCCGCCACCTGCACCAGCGCAGGCACATTCAGGCGAGCATGAGATGAAGATGTTTTCTTAAAAAATCCCAACGTTTCGTCTTCCATGAAAACAATGCCGCGGCATGCGCGGCATTATGTAGCCAGGTTGGCAAATTTTAGTGTCTTCAGCCATGTCTTGCACGCTGGATATCGCGTATCCGCTGTTTTTCTGCGCGAGCCATCAGATACCAGGCGATAAATCCGACAATTCCGACCGCACCGAGAATTAACGTTGCAAGGGCGTTGATTTCCGGATTCACCCCCATCCGCACGCTGGAAAAGACCAGCATCGGTAACGTGGTGGCTCCCGGCCCGGATACAAAGCTGGCGATCACCAGATCATCAAGCGACAAAGTAAAAGCCAGTAACCAGCCAGAAATGATCGCGGGCATGATCATCGGTAGCGTAATGACGAAAAACACTTTCAGCGGCGTCGCACCGAGATCCATCGCTGCTTCTTCTATCGAGCGATCCAGTTCCCGCAATCTTGAAGAAATAACGACCGCCACATAAGCCGTACAAAAAGTGACATGCGCCAGCCAGATGGTGAGCATACCGCGGTCCGCAGGCCAGCCAATGGCATGAGCAAGCGCGACGAATAATAACAACAGCGACAAGCCCGTGATGACATCTGGCATCACCAGCGGCGCGGTGATCATAAAGGCAAAGCCATTTGATCCGCGAAACCTGCCAAAGCGCACCAGCACCACCGCCGCAATAGTCCCGAGGATCGCCGCCGCCGTTGCCGCACAGGCAGCAATTGTCAGGCTTAAACCAACCGCACTCATCATCGCGTCATCGCGCAATAACTCACCATACCAGCGCGTTGACCAGCCGGCCCACACCGTCACCAGCTTCGAGCTGTTAAACGAATAGATAACCAGCATCAGCATTGGCGCGTAGAGAAAGGTAAAGCCCAGCAGCAAAATCACAATCCGCCAGGGCGAACGAACTACCGGTAAATTATTCATCCGTGTTCTCCCACGCTTTTTTGCTGGTGTTTGTGGAACCACATTATCGGCACAATTAGCAGCAGCAACATGATGATCGCTACCGCCGAGGCCACCGGCCAGTCGCGGTTATTGAAAAACTCTTGCCATAGCACGCGCCCGATCATGATGCTGTCCGGGCCACCGAGCAGTTCCGGGATCACAAACTCGCCCACAGCCGGGATAAACACCAGCATCGATCCGGCAATAATCCCACCTTTAGTCAGCGGCACGATCACAGTAAAGAACGTTTTCAGCGGTCGTGCACCGAGATCCAGCGCTGCTTCCACCAGCGAATAATCAATACGAATCAACGCGGTATAAATCGGCAGTACCATAAACGGCACGTAGGCGTAAACAATGCCAATATAAACTGCCAGATTGGTATGCAGAATGGTCAGCGGTTGATCGATAACCCCCAGCCACAGCAGAAAATTATTCAGCACACCGTTGTTTTTTAATATTCCCATCCAGGCATAAACGCGGATCAGAAACGAGGTCCACGACGGCAGGATCACCAGTAGTAATAAAATATTACGGGTCGAAGGCTTACTGTGCGCCACCGCCCACGCCAGCGGATAGCCGATCAGTAAACAGCAAAATGTCGAAATCGCAGCCACCTGTAGCGACTGGAGATAAGCATCGAAATAGAGCGGATCGTCGGTCAGTTGCAGAAAATTACCGAGATTAAGAGTGATGGACAGTTGCCCGTCAGCCCACTCCATCAGTTCGGTATAAGGTGGAATAGCGCGCGCCATCTCCGCCAGGCTTATTTTAAAGACAATCAGAAATGGCAGCAGAAACAGCAAGATCAACCAGATATATGGCAACGCAATGACCAGTTTGCGCCCATGCTTCATTTGCAGCTGCGACAACCACAGCTTAAATCCGCCCGGCGGTTTCGACTGGGCAGCAGGTTCAAGTGTATTCATCTTTGCTCCTTAAACCGTCAGCACCACACAGCTGTCCACTTCCCAGCACAAACGCACTTCGTCGCCCCAGGTCGGTAACCCTTTACGATGACGATGGGCGTTTTGTAGCTGGGCGCTAATCATCTGCCCACTTTTCAGACGAACGTGATACACCGAAAGATCGCCGAGATAGGCAATGTGTATCACCTCCCCCACCGCGAAGTTACAACCATTGGCGGGCGGCTCTTCGCAAAGCATGATTTTTTCCGGGCGCAGCGCTACGTGTACCGGCACGTTATCGACCACTGAAGCATCCGCATCGACTTTCAGTGGATGCACCAGCCCCGGCGAATCAAGCACCAGGCCATCTTCCTGACGCTCTTTGAGTACACCTTCAAAGACATTAACCGAACCGATAAATTCAGCGCTGTAGCGGGTAGTTGGATGCTCGTAGATCTCTTCCGGCTCGCCAATCTGGACAAATTTCCCGCGATTCATAATGGCGATACGCCCCGCCATGGTCATCGCCTCTTCCTGATCGTGGGTGACCATCACACAAGTCACACCGACGCGCTCCAGAATATCCACCACTTCAAGCTGCATCCGGTCACGCAGCTTTTTATCCAGCGCGCCCATCGGCTCATCGAGCAGTAATAGTTTCGGGCGTTTGGCAAGGCTTCGGGCCAGGGCCACACGCTGTCGCTGACCACCGGAAAGCTGATGCGGTTTGCGTTTGGCGAACTCCTGCATGTGCACCAGGCCGAGCATCTCATGGACCCGACTGGCAATTTCCGCTTTCGGTAGTTTGTCCTGTTTCAGGCCAAAAGCGATGTTCTGTTCCACGGTCATATGCGGAAACAGCGCGTAAGACTGAAACATCATATTGATGGGGCGCAGGTAAGGCGGCACCTGTGACAAATCGACGCCATCAAGCATTATCTGTCCGGCAGAAGGTTGTTCGAAACCTGCCAGCATACGCAGCAGCGTGGACTTGCCACAGCCGGATGCGCCCAGCAGCGCGAAGATTTCACCTTTGTAGATGGTCAGGCTGACATCATCCACCGCATGTTGACCATCGTAGGATTTGGTGAGGTTGCGGATTTCTAATAGCGGCGTCAGCGCCTTACGGGTTTTCGCCTGCGGGCGAGGGATAGCGTCATTCACGGCTGCTCTCCGGCATTGAATGTGTGCAAGCGCACCATGATGGTGCGAATTGCCGGCGGGTGTGGTGCGCCCGCCCGGCATCTAAGGCTGCGGATTATTTTCCGCTCTTCACTTTGGTCCACGCGCGGGTGCGCACACGGTCGATTTTCGGGTCCTGCACTTTCAGAGTGAACAGCTTCGCACGAACATCCGCAGGCGGATAAATACCCGGGTTCTCACGGACTTCCGCACTCACCAGCGGCGTGGCTGCTTTATTGGCGTTGGCATAGAACACATGGTCGGAAATATGCGCTACTACATCCGGGCGCAGCAGGTAATTCAGGAACTGATAGGCTTCGTCTTTGTTTTTGGCATCCGCAGGCATGGCGAATACATCAAAGAACGCCATCGCCCCTTCTTTTGGAATCGAGAACGAGACATTCACTCCATTCTTCGCTTCCTTCGCGCGGTTTGACGCCTGCCAGACATCACCTGCCCAGCCGATAGCGACGCAAATATCGCCGTTTGCCAGGTCGTTAATGTATTGAGATGAATGGAAATAACGAATGTTCGGGCGCAGCTTTAACAGCAGATCGGTTGCCGGTCCGGTGTAATCATCCGCTTTAGTGCTGTTGGGATCTTTGCCGAGATAATTCAACACGGTAGCAAAAACTTCTTCTGGCGCATCCAGGAAAGAGACACCGCAGCTTTTCAGTTTTTCCAGATTTTCAGGTTTGAGGATCAAGTCCCAGCTATCGACGGGCGCGTTTTCGCCCAGCACAGCTTTAACTTTATCAACGTTATAGCCAATCCCGGTCGTCGCCCACATATAGGGCATAGCAAATTTATTGTCGGGATCGTGTTTGGCGACCAGCTTCAGCAGCTCCGGGTCGAGATTCTTCCACTCCGGCAATTTGCTTTTGTCCAGCGGCTGGAAAACTCCCGCAGTCAACTGGCGTTCAAGAAAGCTGGCAGATGGAACCACCAAGTCAAAGCCGGTGCTACCCGCCATTAATTTGCCTTCCAGTACTTCGTTAGAGTCGAAAACATCGTAGACGACTTTAATACCGGTTTCTTTTTCAAAATTGGCCACCGTGTCCGGGGCGATATAATCAGACCAGTTATAAACGTGGAGTGTTTTTTGTTCAGCCGCGAGCGTGCCGACAGAGACGGCCATCAGAGCACCCGCAACCAGACCCGATAGCCATTTTTTATTTAAGGCGGTCATATCTCTTTCCTTCTGAAAGTTCGTTAACAAACGAACAAAAGTTGTCACACTGAAAGATATGCAATAAACGTGCATATTTTTTTATCGGCGCGGTGTAAGAAAAGAGAACTCTCTCCCGGCCAGCACTGCTCGCTATATAAAAGCATCGCAAGAATAACTTTAGCCAGGGTTTGAGACTATAGCTCGGATTAAAAAACGGTATTTAACAAATTTTTATGCGTATTTGCTCTATGTGATAAAGCCAAATCGACACAAGATAAGTGAAATAATCTTTAAGAAAAGGTTAAAAACAGCAGATAATTTTGCAGCGCGCAGTCACTGCGGCAGCGACTGCGTGCTCGAAAGGAATTATCAGTGGAGAAAATAGTTTTCGGTAACGTTGTTTTGCCCTTCATCGTCAGTCGGTAACAGCAGTTGATGGGCATTAGCTTCAAGAATGACCATCGAAATCTGCTCTTCGCTCTGACGCACGAACCATGCAAACTGCTCATAGGTTACGCCCTGCATAACGGATAAAGACTGGCAAACCACCAGCTTTGGCAGATTATCATCCTGCATATCAAGAAATGCTTTCACGGTCAGCGAACTGGCATTGATGGCAGATAAATCCGCCGCCAGCGGCAATACGGCTGAAGGTCGGACTTCCGCCATGGCAGAAAACAGGATCGTGTTATCGATCAGATCGATTTTGGCATCAAAGACACCGTCGAAATTCTGCATATGGGGCAGATGCAGAGCCTGACAGTTATCACATTCAAAAAAACTCATCCCCAGGTCATCGAGCCATTGACGCAGCGTATCCAGACCAGGAACGACCAGCGATGTCATAATTTTGTACAACCTCTTTCGATAAAAAGACCGGCACAGCTTACGCAAAAAGCGCAGGCAAAACCATGATCAGTAATGTGATTGCGACTAACCACCCGTTTTCAGGCAATATTCTGTCGTAGCGTGGCGTTCGATCCAGCGGATCATTTTACCCGCGATGTCGATACCGGTGGTTTTTTCTATTCCTTCCAGCCCCGGCGACGCATTCACCTCCATCACCAACGGCCCGCGATTAGCACGCAGAATATCCACACCAGCAACGTCCAGCGCCATCGTTCGCGCGGCTTTTATCGCGATTTCACGCTCCTGTGGTGTGATACTGGCGACGCTTGCCGCGCCGCCACGATGCAAATTGGAACGAAAATCGCCCTCTTTCGCCCGCCGTTCAATCGCAGCGACCACTTCATCGCCAACAACCAGACAGCGGATATCGCACCCTTGCGCCTCTTTGATATATTCCTGCACCAGAATATGCGCGTTCAGACCGCGGAAAGCGTCAATCACGCTTTCCGCCGCCTGACGCGTCTCCGCCAGCACGACGCCAATTCCCTGCGTGCCTTCAACCAGCTTGACCACCAGCGGCGCACCACCGACCATGTCGATTAAATCGCTGGTATCATCCGGCGAATGCGCAATGCCCGTGACAGGCAGGTCGATGCCCTGACGCGCCAGCAGTTGCATGGAACGCAATTTGTCACGCGCCCGGGCAATGGCGACCGACTCATTGAGCGGATAGCTCCCCAGCATCTCGAACTGGCGCAGTGCCGCCGTCCCATAAAAGGTAATGGCGGTGCCAATACGCGGGATCACTGCGTCAAAATGGGGTAACTTGCGGCCTTTGTAGTGAATAGAAGACGCCGCAGGATTTATGTTCATGTAGCAAGAAAGCGGATCAAGAATTTCAACCAGGTGACCGCGCTGTATAGCGGCTTCACGCAGCCGCTTACACGAATAGAGCGTTCCATCCCGGGACAATATGGCAATTTTCACCCTGCACCTCTCTGTCAGACCTGGTCAAAAGCCCGCGTATCATACATCGACGTGGCGGTTTTAGCGCGTCGCCCAACCCTGTTTGTGCAAATAATCCAGAATAAATGGGCGGCTTTCTTTAATGATTGTTCGGCGGATATGATCGCTCCAGGTATCCCGGCGATTATTGCTGCCACGGGTGAGGTAATATTCCGCCAGTTGCTCGTCATACTGCGCCAGTGCGTCTTTATCCAGCGGTTGATAGCTGTTTTCATGCACCAAAATGGAGGCCGGTAAACGCGGCTTGAGATCCGGATTATCCGCAGGCCAGCCAAGGCACAGCCCAAACAGCGGCAGAACATGCTGCGGTAATTTCAGCAGTTTCGTCACCGCTTCAATATTATTGCGCAGGCCGCCGATATATACCCCGCCCAATCCCAGCGATTCCGCTGCGGTTAATGCATTCTGCGCCATCATTGCCGTATCAACGACACCGAGCAACAGTTGTTCCGCCAGGCCGAGCTGAGCATCCGGACAGATCTGTAAATGGCGGTTAAAGTCGGCACAGAACACCCAGAACTCCGCCGCTTGCGCTACGTGTTTTTGCCCGCCGGTCAGCGTCACCAGTTCTTCACGTAACGCTTTGTCAGTAATGCGAATAATGCTACTGCACTGCAAAAAACTGGAACTGGACGTCGCACGGGCGCTGTTAATAATCGCCTCACACTGCGCGTCGGAAATGGGTTCATCAGTGAAATGGCGAATGGAGCGATGGCCACAAATAAGTTCAATGGTTGGCGTCATTATCTTTTTCTCTTTCTGAACGTGAATATTGCGGTGGACGGTTCATCAGCTGTGGGGCAAGACGTTTTGCCACCTGAAGAATAACCACCACCGCAGCGGGAAGCATGAGC
The DNA here is from genome assembly GCF_028421345.1 of Escherichia sp. S10b. NCBI lineage: Bacteria > Pseudomonadati > Pseudomonadota > Gammaproteobacteria > Enterobacterales > Enterobacteriaceae > Escherichia > Escherichia sp. S10b. The sequence goes on along the minus strand of NZ_JAHZSO010000057.1, from coordinate 66,423 downwards.
AAAACACCGAGAAAAATCATCAGAATCTGCACTTCTGGCCGAGAAAATGGCTCAGGCAGCGACAGGGAGTCGCTTACCGACAGCAGCGCCACCGCCAGTAGCATCATTCCGATAAATTCCAGTATCAACACGCCTTTAGGCAATTTACCGATCGCGCGCATACGCTTCCCTCTGCAAAGTGAGCCTTCAGTCTAAAACTTTTCACTGTATTGTGTTTAACAGTTATAGCTTTTAGCAATTAATGCAACAGGTTAAACCTACTTTCAGCGAATACATTTTAGCGTGATCATTACAGGCATAAATCTATGAGGAGAGAAATAATGCAAACCGTTATTTTTGGTCGTTCGGGTTGCCCTTACTGTGTGCGTGCAAAAGATCTGGCTGAGAAATTGAGCAATGAACGCGATGATTTTCAGTATCAGTATGTAGATATTCGTGCGGAAGGGATCACTAAAGAAGATCTACAACAAAAGGCAGGTAAACCCGTAGAAACCGTGCCGCAGATTTTTGTCGATCAGCAACATATCGGCGGCTATACCGATTTTGCTGCATGGGTGAAAGAAAATCTGGACGCCTGATCGTCTGACAAGCCCTCGCGTTGAGGGCTTTACTGATTTTTTCTGTGCTGTGGTTTAAACAAACTACTGATAAATAAGAAACACAGTGCCCCCAGCGCACACCAGAACACCGCGCTTAGTAACCATGCCAGCTCTTGCCAGAATGAGCGCGTCGGTGAAAAAAACAGCCGCATAATGAGCATCGAACAGGGTGCCGCCAGCATTGCGCCAAACAGAGGTTTCAGGACTTCTCTACGCTGTGAAAAGAAGCTGGCGACTGCTCCAGGAAGAATGAAAAATAGCAAGCCGATTTCAGGATGCCCGGCAGCCCGAAAAGCGCCTTTCATGTGCGTCGCCAGAAAAAGGCACACCACAATGAAGAGGACAAAACAGCAGATTGCCCCCGCCCAACGTTGTTTATGTTTCACTCGTTCCTCCTGACACTGCGTCTATCGAACACATTTTTCGCCAGTGTGGCGTTCAGTAAGATAAAGCCGCTTCGCATTCCATGCTAATATAGGCCAACGCAATTCATATAGCCGTTGATACCTAATGTGATTACACTAGTAAAATATATTGTTACTTTACTATCGTTTAGGTGCGCTGAATGAATCTGCGCCCTGAATTCTGGTAAAAAACATTATCGTAAATTACCATTTCTTTCAACAGCTTACTAGTAAACAAGAAGTTAGCCTCCGTGAATATAAACGTCGCCGAATTGTTAAATGGGAATTACATTTTGTTATTATTTGTGGTCCTCGCGCTTGGGCTATGTCTCGGAAAGTTACGACTTGGTTCGATCCAACTGGGTAATTCCATTGGCGTTTTAGTCGTATCGCTGTTATTAGGCCAACAACATTTCAGCATTAACACCGATGCGCTTAATCTTGGCTTTATGCTGTTTATTTTCTGCGTCGGGGTCGAAGCCGGACCGAACTTTTTTTCCATTTTTTTTCGCGATGGGAAAAATTACCTAATGTTAGCACTGGTGATGGTTGGCAGTGCGCTGGTGATCGCCTTAGGGTTAGGTAAGCTGTTTGGCTGGGATATTGGCCTGACGGCCGGTATGTTAGCAGGCTCTATGACGTCGACACCGGTTCTGGTCGGTGCTGGCGATACACTGCGTCATTCCGGCATGGAAAGCAGGCAGCTCTCACTGGCACTGGATAATCTGAGCCTCGGGTATGCCTTAACCTATTTAATCGGTCTGGTGAGTTTGATTGTTGGTGCGCGTTACTTGCCGAAATTGCAGCATCAGGACTTACAGACCAGCGCCCAGCAAATCGCCCGCGAACGTGGCCTGGACACTGATGCCAACCGTAAGGTTTATTTACCGGTGATCCGCGCCTATCGCGTCGGCCCGGAGCTGGTGGCCTGGACCGACGGCAAAAATCTGCGTGAACTGGGTATTTATCGACAAACCGGCTGCTACATTGAACGTATTCGACGTAACGGGATTCTGGCAAATCCAGACGGTGATGCCGTGCTACAAATGGGCGATGAAATAGCGTTGGTAGGCTATCCCGACGCCCATGCCCGACTCGATCCCAGCTTCCGTAACGGTAAAGAAGTTTTCGATCGTGACCTTCTCGACATGCGTATCGTCACTGAAGAAGTGGTCGTTAAAAACCATAACGCTGTAGGTAAACGTCTCGCACAACTGAAGTTGACCGATCACGGTTGCTTCCTTAACCGCGTCATTCGTAGCCAGATTGAGATGCCGATAGATGACAACGTCGTGCTTAACAAAGGTGACGTTTTACAAGTCAGCGGTGATGCCCGTCGCGTAAAAACCATCGCCGATCGCATCGGCTTTATCTCGATTCACAGCCAGGTCACTGACCTGCTGGCATTTTGCGCCTTCTTTGTTATTGGGCTGATGATCGGGATGATCACCTTCCAGTTCAGCACATTCAGTTTCGGCATGGGGAACGCTGCCGGGTTGTTATTCGCCGGAATTATGCTGGGCTTTATGCGTGCTAACCACCCGACCTTCGGTTACATTCCGCAAGGTGCATTAAGCATGGTGAAAGAGTTCGGCTTGATGGTGTTTATGGCAGGCGTTGGTCTGAGCGCCGGTAGCGGTATTAATAACGGCCTGGGCGCGATTGGCGGTCAGATGTTGATTGCCGGATTAATTGTCAGTCTTGTGCCCGTGGTTATCTGTTTCTTGTTCGGTGCTTATGTATTGCGAATGAACCGCGCACTGTTGTTCGGCGCAATGATGGGCGCACGCACCTGCGCGCCGGCAATGGAGATCATCAGTGATACAGCTCGCAGTAACATCCCTGCGCTGGGCTATGCGGGCACCTACGCAATCGCCAACGTCCTGCTGACGCTGGCAGGGACAATCATCGTCATGGTATGGCCAGGATTAGGATAAAACTGAAGTTGCCCTGAAAATGAAATTTTTTTGCACAACCGCAGAACTTTTCCGCAGGGCATCAGTCTTAATTAATGCCACTGCTTTTCTTTGATGTCCCCATTTTGTGGAGCCCATCAACCCCGCCATTTCGGTTCAAGGTTGATGGGTTTTTTGTTGCCTAAAATTTATTCTATTTAAAATCATGAGGTTAGAAGCACTGTTTTTTAACGATGGCGACAAAATGGCGGCAGCGTCAAAGAGAGAGCGCCACCTGTCCTGATTTCATTGGATGCGGCTGAACCGGATTTGACTCTTTTGGCGTTGCAATCGAACGAACAAAAGTTTCATGGGTAACAAAAGTATGGCTGCAGTTAATATTCTGGCACTGGTTGTAACGCTCTTTGGTCAATGAAGATACCTGAAAACTGCTGCGAGTATGGGCGGCACTTCCACACAGTGGGCAAATCATCATTTTTCGAGTTCTCCCCATTTTTGCTAAATTCACAATAATGATACCGCATTATTCCATTTTGCAAACTTAAAAGTTCTCCATTGCGAAGAATCATTCCATTTCGAAATCATCAATCCTCACTTCAAGCTCCAGACTGGTCGTAAAACCGTTATCCGGGCTGACGGTATGCGTCAGAGTCGTAATGGTCCATTCCGCATCATCTATCGGCTGTTTAAAGCCACTGACTTTCACTGGCATTTCCGTGTAGAGATCTGCCCGACCTTCCGCCAGTTGTAGCGAGAATGACGCAACGCCGCGTTGCAGGCGTTCCCACTGCATTTTCGCCGCTCGTTCGGCGTTGCTCCGGTTGGCATAAGTGCGATTAAGTACCAGCACGTTTTCATCCGTACCCACCAGGTAATCGCCCTGCTTCGCTTCCGGCTCTTTCTTCTGCTTCTTAGTCCTGCGCTTACGCTTCACCGTGGTGCTTTCTTTCTTCGAGGGTTCGCGAGTATGCAACCAGCTGGCAATTACGCCCGTGTAAGCTCCGCGATCTGCCAGGGTAAAGCGGTGACTGTCGCCGTCCTTACGTGTGATAGTGATCACCAGCAGTGGTTTACCGCTGGCACTTTTACCCTGTCCCTGTCGGATGAATAACAGATTGCCATTTTTCACTGACGCGATAGCACCGTACTGGCGCGCCAGCCGCATCAGAAAACTGCCGTCACTCTCATTAGTCTGGTCTATATGTTCCACGGGCTTATCCGACAGGTCATTACCCAGTGCCATCTTCAGCTTGTGACGCGCGGCTATTTCCTTGACCACTTCCCCGACAGTGGTCTTGTGCCACGACTTTTCACGGCGGGTATTCAGCGTTTCACGAAAATCAGCACTTCGCGCCCGGATAGTCAGGCGGTCCGGTGCGCCAGTGTGTTCAATCTCGTCCACCGTGAATGCCCCTTTCGGGAAAAGCGGCTGCCCCTTCCAGCCCAGCGCCAGCGTAATGACCGCACCACGGCGCGGCAGCGCTATTTTTCCATCGGCGTCGTCCAGCTCCAGATCAAGCTGGTCCGCTTCAAAGCCCCGGTTATCCGTCAGCGTCAGCCTCATCAGGCGGTTATCCAGCACAGTGGTGATATCCCTGCCCTCAATACTGATGCTGAATGCGGGAGTTTTGTTGCCTTTGTTAAGCAGTTCAGAGCTGAAATTCACGACAGCAGCCCTCCCACCGTTTTACTGATATCACTTAAGGCAGATGTTGCCGTGTCCTGCAGATTATTCAGTTGCGTACTGAGATCACCGAACATATCGGACAGGGATTCATCCACCCGTTTGAGCGACAGGGTGAACTCAATCCGCCGCGGCATACCGTCGCGGAAAAACTCCGTTTTAGTCAGATTCAGTCCCTCAATCACATACATGCCGTAAATCGTGCCGCTGCCTTCAATCAGGGGCCATGCTTTTCCCTGTTCTGCCATCTGCTCCAGAGCCAGCAACGACAGCCTGCCGCCCGTTATCTCCGGCATAAGAACACCAGAAAGCGTCAGCATGTCGTTGTCCGGTCCCAGAAACTGCGTGGACGGACGACGGTTTACCCGGCTGTTTGCCGCATGTCGCCAGCTGCGTTGATACTGCAGTTCCTGATACGGAACGGTGCGCAGCATAAACACGTACAATCCCAGCACCATCATCATGCGTCGTATCCCCCCTGATCGCTGTAGTTACTCCTGGCTTTTGCCTTCAGCCTGCGTTCACGTTCATCAAGCTGGCGTGCCACCTCCCGCGCAATATCCTGCGCACTTTGTCCTGGCTGCATCTGAATGATGATCTGCGTCGGTGCCTCAATCCTGTAAACGGGCGGCACAGTGGCTGCACGACTCACCATCGCTTCGCCGCCTTTCGCGGGAAGTGCCAAAGGATGCAACGGTGGAAGCTCTGCAGGCGCGGCAGCAACGCCCATCATTCCGGCAACAACGGCAGCCAGTGCAGCTGTATTTCTCCGGCTGGTCACATTTGCCGGGCCGTTAACAATTTCCGGCCCGTTTTCACCGACGATGCCAAACTGCCCGCGCGGGATATAGCCGCCGCTGTCATACATCCCCGCAAAGCCATATCCCCATGACGGAAAACCACCCGATGGCATCATCACTTTACCGTTTGTATTCACCGTCGCAGGTTGCTGACGCGTCACACTTTCCGGTAGTTTCGCCTTTGCGGCCTCTTTACTGACAACGCCGAGTTTCTCCAGCAACCAGGAAACGCCGGATTTCAGGGAGTCCAGCGGATGCATGACCATATTCAGCCCTTCCGCCAGTGCCTCCCCGAATCGCCGCCCCATTGCCGCTGCACTCTGCAGTTCGGCAGAGGTTGACTTAACGGGCGTCAGCAGATCAGTAAACCAGCCCCACAGCGCCTGTACTTTGTCGCCAATCCACTGGAACACGGGCTTAAGCGGTTCGAATGCTGCACTGACGGGACCTGCCGCCGCTTTGAATCCTTCCACCACGCCACCAAGAAATGCGGTGATGGGTTGCCAGTATTTCCAGACAACCAGCGCCACGCCCGCCAGTGCAGTAACCACAAGACCTATCGGACTGAGCAGAGCACCTAACAGACCAGATACGGCATACAGGGCAACGCGCAGCATCGCCAGTGGACCAGATGCCAGTACTCGCAGCACCGTGCCTGCGGCGGCCAGTCCACCACGCAGTACCGCCAGAGGATTCATAAACATCACAGCAACAGCACGTAAACCGGATAATCCAGACCGCAAAAGTGCAACCGGCGCACCTGCTACAGTTTTCAGGACATTTCCCGTCAGTGATGCCGTGCGGCGCAAAGACGACAACGGCGCAGTAAGTAAACCCGCAGCGTGGCCCGATGAAGCAAGCCCGCGTCGCAGCAGTGCCAGTGGTGCGCCAGCCAGCCAGGACAACGCGCTGCTGGTTCGAGTTACTGCTGCCGTAACGGAAGGTAACGTTTTGATACCCAGCACAGAGAACCCCAGACGGATCACTGCCAGCGGCCCCAGCACTGCAGCTAACACCACCGCTAAGGTGCCGAGGCCCACGGTAACCGCAGCCACAACAGCCGCCGCTTTCATCAGTGTGCCCGTCAGTTCCGGGTTAGCTTCCACCCAGCGACGCAACGCCCCCGTGACGCTTTTCACCGTGAACAGAATATCCATCAGCGGCTGGCGCAGCGTTTCGCCCAGGCTGCTGAAGGTGTTCTGCGCTCCGGTTTTGACCAGCAACCACTGAGCAGAAAGTGAGTCTTTGTTGATGTCGGATTCTTTCTGCATGGAGCCGAGCGCATCATTGCCCGCTGTCAGTTTTAGCTGGCGCTGCAGTTCCGGCAGGTTGTTTGCCAGTTTCGCCGCGTCATCGCCAAACTCTTTACCAAACAACATGGTCATGGCAGACAGGCGCTTATCCTGCGGCAGCGCGTTCACCTTCTCCAGCACGCGCTGGATGGTTCCCATCGCATCCTTCGTCATCTGCTTTTCAATCACTTCAGGATTGAGTTTCAGCAGATTCATCCCTTCAAAGAAACTCTTGCTCTGCATGGTGGCAATGGACAATTCACGCACCATCGCGTTTGCTGCACTGGCTGCAACCTCTGGCGCAGCGCCCAGTGTCAGGAAGGTGGAACCCAGCGCCGCCGCTTTACGATAATCCAGACGATCAGCCACACCGCCCAGGCGTTGCATGACATCAATGATGTCTGCCCCTTTCGACATGGCGTTATCATCCAGATAGTTCAGCGCATCACCGAGCTGTTCAATATTGCGGGTAGGGATTTTGTAGAGCTGGGCGATTTTCCCCAGACTTTCTGACAGTTCATCCGCTGGCAGCTCAAAGGCTGTTGCCGCCTTTGCTGCCGTACTGGCGAAGGCCAGCAGGTCACGTTTCTGGTCCTCCCAGCTGTCGTCAGGGTTTGCAACGTTCATACGCGCACCACCTTCAACCAGTGCAGCGAAGTCCACCGCACCGTTTTCCATCGGCAACTGTTCGCTGGCAGCTTTGATGGCATCCTGCATTTCATAAAAACGTGCAGTGCGGTTGCCATTATCGTCACGCAGACCATTGACCTGCTTTGCCACACCTTTCATGGCATCTTCCATGCTGGTATAGCTTTTTACTGCCGCCATCACTGGCGTCCCCATTGCCAGCCCTGCCGCCGTGGTGGTGGCTCCGGTTCCTGCGATGCGATCGCGCACCTCCAGCGAACGGGCATAACTGGCACGCGCTGCATTCATCCTGCGCTGAGCTTCCCCCAGTCGCTTCAGCCGCGCCTCCTGTTTCGACAGTTCCTGGTTATAACGTGATGTTTCACGGGCTAAACGGGCAGTTGCTCCCGCATCATCTTTCGCAGAAATTCCCGCCCGGTACAGTTCTGCACGCACAAGCGCCGTTTGCTTCTGCAAATATTTTTGTTGTTCTTCCAGGCGTTGGACTGCCAGTGTTTGCCGACCTAAAGCCACAAGGTGCCGTTGTGATGGTTGTTCCATCGCTTCCAGCTCAGAACTAAGCAAATTTGCCTTCTGTCTGGCATAGTTCAGCCTGTCGCCTAACTTTTTGTTATCGGCCTGCAGCTTGCGAAATTTTTCCAGGCTGTTACCCGCCTGATTGAGTTGCTTTAATGCGTCACGGGAGTTTCTGATTGCGCCAGCCAGCTCTTTCGAACTGGCCTGTGCAGCACGGAATGGGCGGGTGAGTTTGTCAACCGCATTAAGAATGACCTGCAGGCGCAGGTTATTATCACTCATCGTTAGCCCCGCTTCTCTGAATCGCTTTATACCGCCATTCCAGCACTTCGGTCAGCGGCATAACGTCAGTAACGGATGGCGGCCAGTGAAAGATGGTGGCGATATCAGCCACCAGATCGTCAACCGTCAGGCTGTCGGTAAACCGGCAAGCACCGACTTCTTCAACAAAAAAGTGACAACCTCAACCGACATAGCGGTGAGATCTGCCGGGTCCATCTCTGCAATTTCCTGTGCAGTCAGTGCCGGGCTGGAGATGCGGGGGATCACGGTCATCATCGCGTTCACATCCATATCCATAATGGCCTGCAGGCGTGTACCGCGCAGTGCACCAGACTGCGGTTTACGCAGCACAATTTCGGTGATTTCCGTTTTACCGCGCTTGATAGGGGTATCCAGTTGAATAGTCTTTTCAGTCTGCTTATCGCTCATTTTGTTGTCCTGTAAATTGGGTTCTGGCGCGGAATCCCGCGCCGTTCAGATACATCAGAGGCCGAGGGCGTTGCGGTGCGCTTCCATCAGGTCCACACCGTCCACAATTTCCACCATGTTGATAAGGTCCACTTCATAGAGCACCTCACCATTGATAGTCAGCTTCGCGTAGCTGTTGGTACTGGTCACTTTGGTGGTGTTGCTTTCGCCCGTCTTCCACTCACCGGAATCCACTTCTTTGTGACGTCCGCGCACCACAAGCTCCACGGCCTGCACTTCCCCGGTATCGTCACGCTGGATAGAGCCGGTAAAGCGCAACTGGATACCATCCACCGTGGCTTTGCCCATCTGCTTAAACAGCAGCAGTTCAGTACCACCAATGGAAAATTCCGTATCCAGTGCGCCGTCATCCAGCCCCAGATCAACATCCACTGCACCCGGCATTCCGCCGCCGCGATACTTCTCATATTTGCGGGTGAATTTCGGCAGCGTCAGCGACTCAACGATCCCCTGCCAGTTGTTCCCGTCATTAAACAGGTTCAGGTGTTTTAATTTGCGTGGTAAAGCCATGTTGTCCCCTTACGCGCTGACCTGGCTGGAGAAATTCACCAGGTACTGATCGGTGATGCGCTGACGCAGCATCAGGTTTTCAAGTGGCGGCACTGGTGTGTAGTCGTAGTCGATGGTGAGTTTTCCAGCTTTCAGAGTGTCTTTGTCGTTCACCGACTCATCCAGCCAGCAATCGCCACCAATGAGATAGCCCTGACTGATCAGGCTGCGCATTTTGGCGCGGATACCTTCGATAATGTCGCGGGCCAGCGACGGATTCAGCGGTTTGTCGACAGCCCACATTGGCGCTTCTGCCATCGTGTCCATCAGCACCTGCGCCGTGCGGGTGTTGTTTTCGAAGGCAAAGAGTGGGTCATCACTCAGACAGCGGGAACCCCAGAAGCGAAAGCCGTCTTTGCGGATAAGTGTGGTAACATCGTTCTGGTTAAGCAGTCCCGCATCAGTTGCCGGGTCCTGCAGATCCCAGAACACATCAGCAGAAATTCCAGTGACACCGTTCACGCCCACGTTGGACAGGCTTTTGTGCCACCCTGTCTGCTCATCAATTTTGGCACGCAGACCAAGCGCACGGGCGGTGGCATATGCCGTTGCGTCGGCATTCAGCACCGTGTCCCAACCAGTAAAGTCAGGCCAAATCAGCATCCCTTCACGCTGACTGAAGTTTTCACGGTAAGTGATCGCCTCCTGCACCGTCTTGCAGCCATACGCTGACAGGTAAGCAAACCCACGCAGGCTTTGCGCCACGCCCAGCAACTCAGTAGCAACGGCTTTATTATCGTGCCCCGGCACGCCGAGGATGCGCGGTTTAACACCGAGCTGTGACTGGGCAGATAACAGGGCTTTCATACCAGTTTTTTTACCTTCAGCAGTCACTGCGCCGATGATATTGGTCGTGGTTTCTTCTTCCGTTTCACCCTGCGGCACACGCACAACAACGGTCACGGGTTTTGCCTGGTCAGCGATGGCATCCAGCGAGCGGGCCAGCGTACCGGATTCACCCGCCTTACCGCTGGCAGTAAGCACATCAGTGATTAGCACGGGTTTATTAAGAGGGAACATTTTTGCATCGGCATCATCGCCCGTGCAGACCATGCCCACGATGGCGGTGCTCACCGTGGTAATGGATCGAGTGCCTTCGTTGACTTCAACAACGCGCACTCCGTGGTGGTAATCCTGAGCCATAGTGGCGAACCTCCTGATTGGATTAGGCTTCGCCCTATGTTGAAGTGATTGTGTCTGACAAGCAGCTAAGCGCAGTTGTACCGTTATTCACACAAAATGACGGTATTTATCTGCTTGCAGGGAAAACAGGCCAAATAATATCAGGTGCGGTGCTGGTATCTGTTGCCGTCACAGCCTCGATATAATCCAGCACAACGTTAAGTCGGGTAGTTTCCTCTTGCGTCAGTTTGCGCCCGGCCTGCAGCTTTAACTGAATCACGCTGATATTGACCATTGCTGCGTCTATCAACGACTGTTTTTTCTGTTCAGCGTCAGCTACCAGTTCATCATGAGAACGTTCCGGAGTGGGTGGTGCAGTAAATACCCCGTCTGAATACGCCCAGCCGATTCCGGGCTGCTCACTGATATCAGAAATATTAATGAGCTGCAGATTATCCGGCACAGTGAATTCATCCTCGCCATCCCAGACAATGACATTCACAACCATCCCATTTTCAATAACTGCATATGACGCATTCATTATGCAAACTCCTCGATAATACAAACCCCATCAGCACCTTTCCCGCCCGTCATACTGGTTCCGCTATAACCTGCATCGTATGCACCACCTCCGCCTGAACCAAATGCCCTGCCTCTAACGCCACCGCCAGCGCCTGCGCGTCCACCGCCACCCCAGTACGATGTTCCGCCTTCACCGCTGACGCCGATATTTCCGGACTGACCGTCGCCTCCATCTCCACCAGTGATGCGGATATCGCCAGTACTCGGCACACCTCCGTTACCGCCGTTTGTGTTTGTAACACCCACTTTCCCGCCACCTTCGCCACCAGGAGCAATTAACGATGCGAATACGCTATTCCCGCCCCTGGTGCCGTTCGTTGCACTAACACCACCGGCCCCACCTGCGCCGATAGTGACTGGATAACTATTCTGTGTCGGGGTCATTATTGAAATTATTGTTCCACCGGCCCCACCGCCAGCACCGAAAAACGTTTCATTATTGGATGTAGCCTTGCAGCCGCCCCCTCCGCCACCGCCGCCCGTTATTGTGACCCTGATCCGTTTTGTTTCTGGTGATGGGGTATACGTACCTGATGACGCGAAAGCCCGGGTACTCAGCCGGCGTCCCACGTATCCGCTTGTATCTCCCAAACCAAGATAACGAATAACCTCCTGTTTGCTTGTTTTAGCCAGAATATCCCGTCCAACATTAGTCAGGGTTGTCAGGCTGGCTGTATCATTCCCCGTAAAATACGGTAGTTTGTCTGCCGCAGTGGCAAGGCCTGCCAGTGCGGTCAGTGTGGCGTCGGCAGGTTGTTTTCCATTGGCAAGGTCATATACAGCCTTCACAGCTTTTGGTGTGGCAGCCTGCGTTTCTGACGTGCTGTTAGTGGCGCTGCTGAGTTGCACGGTACCTTTTACCGTCAGTGAAGCTGCAGGCACATCCGTTATCTGGCTCCACGGGTGCGTGTGACTGACAGGTGCCTTACCTGCTGCAAGGTCATATGCCGCCTTCACTGCCTTTGGTGTGGCAGCCTGCGTTTCTGACGTGCTGTTAGTGGCGCTGCTGAGTTGCACGGTGCCTTTTACCGTCAGTGAAGCTGCAGGCACATCCGTTATCTGATTCCACGGGTGTGTGTGACTGACAGGTGCCTTACCTGCTGCAAGGTCATATACAGCCTTCACTGCCTTTGGAGTGGCAGCCTGCGTTTCTGATGTGCTGTTAGTGGCGCTGCTGAGTTGCACGGTGCCTTTTACCGTCAGCGAGGCTGCAGGTACACCTGTTATCTGATTCCACGGGTGTGTGTGACTGGCGGATGCTTTACCTGCTGCAAGATCATATGCAGCCTTCACAGCCTTCGGTGTTGCGGCCAGTATTTCGGATTCACTGTTGGTCGCACTGCTTAACTGAGTAAAACCTTTTGCGGTCAGCGAGGCGTCCGGGTGACGTCGTGACTGTTCGTGCTCTGATATTTTGTCATCCACATACTTGCGGGTTGCCAGCACTACAGCAGGGTCGATTTTCAGGATGATATTGTCCGTACTGCTGGTAATCAGCACCATGCGCACGGTCTGGGTACGCCCACTGCCTTCAGCCAGTTGCGGCTTATAGCTTTCCGGGCAGTTACCCACGGCAATCAATGCCCCGGACTCATCAAACAAGCCCACTTCACGTATCCACCAACCGCCCTCGTTTTCAGGGATCACCTGTTCAGCAATAATCTGGCTGCTGTTCTGCGGGTCGATATAAAGCATATTCAGCGCAGCCCGGCGTTTCTCATTTACCAGTGCCGTCTGCTTTGCGTCCGGCGTTGGCAATACTCCGCCGCCATCGCCCACCGCCATATGGGTAATTTTTAGCGGCACACCGAGCGCGGCGGCGCTGGCAAGTTTCGCCGCGCCAATATCCGTCAGCAGGGTATAAAATTTTGTGCTCATGGATTCACTCTCATTGTGTCAATAACATGGACCGCCCCGCCTTCATGCGCGGTGCCACCGGAAATAATCGTTTCGTTGATATACGGATAGATCGTGATTTCTTCGCCAAGATAGCTGGCGGCTCCCACCCAATGCGGGCCGCTGGTCTGCAGATTGATGGACATGCCGATCATGTGGCGGCTACATGGTTTGGCATCGCTTATCAGTCGCTCAAGTTCCAGATAGGTATCTTCAGTGATACCCTGGTCCTGCACGCCGATATCCAGGCGAAACGTGCCCGGTGCCTCTCCGGTCTGCCACCACTCAATAATGCGGATCAGAAAGCCGAACGGCTCCACCACCCGCCGCACGGCACTGGTGGTCCCTTTATGCTGATGAATATAAAAAGCATCCTTCACCACCTGGCGCTTGACGCTTTCTGTCCAGCCCTCGTCCCAGCGATCTACAGAGAACGCCCAGGCGAGATAAGGCAGGAAACTGACCGGACAGGTTGCCGGATTCCACAAGTCACGAAGCGGCACCTGCAGATCAGAAATCCCGCTGCAGGTTTGCGCCAGTCGGCGCTCCAGTGGTGTTGAACCCGGTGGCAGCAGACTATTCATCCGTTCCTCCGTTGGTTACGCTCCACTGCGTACATGATGCCGCCTGTGTTTTGTTCAGGACCACATCCTCCAGAGGAGAAGCCAGCTCCACACGCTGCACACCCTCAACATGCAGGGCGGCAAAGATGGCGCTACGGCGAATATCCCGACCAAGACGCGTCTGACTGGCGATGTACTTCTGCAGGCTGGCTTTTGCCGCTGCCATTACCGGCTCTGCTTCCGGTCCAGGATAGAGAAAAATGGTGGCTTCCACGCGATACGGGATGATTTCTGCGCTGCGAACCGTAAGACGGTCAGCCACCGGGCGGACGTTCTCACTGTTCAGAGCTTTTTCCACCACGTCCAGCAGGTCTTTTTCTGCAGTTCCGTCGCCTTCGCGGCTAAGGACAGTCAGCACCACCTCTGCAGGTGCCGGGCTGGTTGCACTGGCATCCGCCACCCGACCGTCGGCGCTTCGGGCATGAAATTCATAAGCTGCAGTTGGCCCCGCAACTGAAAGCCCTTCAAAGGCTGCAGGCACACGCAGGCGTAACGCTTCATCGCTTTCCATCACAGCTGCAACGGGCGGCACAGCGTCATTATCAGCAGGCGTCACCGTCAGGCGTTTCACGTTGTAGTTGGCAGCGAGCTGGTCAAGATCGCTGCCCATCGCGTAAGCCACCATCACAGCCTGCGCGGCTTCGTTAATGCGCTGGCGCAGAAGCAACTCACGGTAAGCGTTCTCCTGCAGCAATTTGGTGACGGGTTCAGATTCCAGTTCCAGCGTGCGGATCACTGCTTCCTGCTCATCTTTCGGATGAAGCGCAACAAATCCGGCCTTGCGTTCGGCAAGCAGCGTCTCAAAGTCCGGCACATCCACAATCTGCGGCGCAGGCAACTGCGAAAGGTCAATCACTGCCATTCTCTGCTCCTGTTGATACTGAAAGGGACACAGGCACACCGTTATTCCGCCGCCCGGTCAGCTCCACCACCATTGAACCGTCAAAATTGCTGTTAATAGTGATGGAATCCAGCGTCAGCCGTGGCTCCCAGCGACTCAGTGCCACATACACAGCCGACATAACCTGCAGGCGTAACGCCGGATTTTGTGGCTGATCTATCAGTGCCGACAGCAGGGAACCATATTCCCGACGGGCAATGCGGCTACCCTGCGGCGTCAGCAGAATGTCCCGCACCGACTGGCGCAGATGGTCAATATCAGTAATGGCTTTACCGTTGGTATTGTTCATCCCGCTATAAAGCGTCATACCGGGCCTCCGGTTGTGTCGCCGCCTTTCAGGACGCCAGTATGCTGATGCGCATCAACCACGATCCCGTTAGAACTCATTGCTCCGCCGCCCTGGGTAACGCCACCATTGATCACCACTTCGCTGTTAATGCGCGTGCGGTCAGCCTCCAGTACAAACTCACTGGTTTTCATGGTGATGTTGTCAGCGGCCTCAATGACCATTGATTTGATGCCCCTGACATACCAGCGCCCGGTGGCGGGTTCATATTCAAACCAGCCACCGTCCGGGTATTCCGTCACGTTGCCGTCCTCAGAGCCTGAAGGTGGCGGAAACTGGTTTGAGTAGACCGCAGGCAGGGCAAACGCGGTTTCCAGATTGCCGCCAAGGCTGAACAGCACAACCTGCTCACCCACAGACGGTTTCCACCAGGTGCGCGATTTGCCCGCGCGCAGTGTCAGCCAGTTAATCCAGTTGGTTTCGAGGTCGCCAGTTTTCACCCGACACAGCCAGTTTGCCCTGTCCACTTCGGTGACTACACCTGTGCGGATCAGGTTGGTGATAAGGCGCATGATTTCGGTTAATTGTGCGTTCATAGGGAAAGGTTGCCATCAATAGCAAGCAGTAGACAGCCTTTGTAATTGTATTAGACATAGAACAAATGCCTTTCAATGGTCTGCGTTAGAGCATTAATACGTTGCAAAAGGTCGAATGACGTTGCGCAAGTTAAGAAGTTCAATGCTCTTAAAAAAGCACTTGAAAGCAACGCCTTTAATTATTAAAAGCCAATTAATTTAGGCGGTTACTATGTTATCTTTGACACAAAAGATGTTTATTGACAATATATAAGTTCAATCTAACAAGGAGAAAAATTATGCCAAATGAAAATCTTGATATTGACTCAAGGACTACCGAGCAATTATACGAATGGTATTTGCAAGGAAATTTGATAGTCAATAGACGTTATCAAAGGAAACTTGTATGGTCTCTAGAAGAAAAGACTTCTTTAATATCTTCTATGCTGCAACAATATCCTATTCCGTTATTATTATTTGTTACCATCAATGAACAAAGAGAAATATTGGATGGAATGCAAAGATTAGAAGCAATTATGAGCTTCATCGAACAGAGATTTTCATTAGATGGACAATATTTTGATTTGGACTCTATAGCTTTAACAAAACAACTTAAAGATAATGGAACTTTAATTCAGAAAGAACCAATCCTTTCCCGTGATTCTTCAGCAATTATTGCACGTTATCGATTTGCAATATCAGAATATAGCTCCACAAATGAAAATATTGACGAAGTATTCAGACGAATAAACTCAAACGGGAAGATTTTATCCAAACAAGAATTACGTAGTGCAGGAACAGTTAGTAACTTCTCTGAACTGGTCAGATCGATATCAACATCGATCAGAGGTGATACTAGCCATTCTGACATTATGAATCTCCAGCAAATGCACAAAATTTCAATCAGTAACGATAGATTGGAGTACGGGGTAAATATCGATAACCACTTTTATATAAAACATCATATTTTAACAAGACGAAGTATTCGTGATTCTGATGACGAGGAATTGATAGCCAATATCCTTGCATATATCAGTCTAGAAGAAAAACCCACATCTGGGTCAACTTCTCTCGACACATTCTATGGTCAAGGAAACTCCTCTCATGCTCATGGTGTCAGACAGCAATTAGAGTCTTTCATTCAAACCAATAACGCTGCCACTATTAAGCAGAATTTCATAGCTGTATATGAATTAATTACAAGCCTATATGACGGAAAAAATGATACTTTTAGAAGCCATATTTTAGGGGAGGATAATTCATCTCAAGAATGCCCTCGTTATTATCAAGCTGTGTTTTTGTCTATTTATGAACTTCTTTTCAACCAAAATATGCAATTAATTGATAAAGAAGGTTTATTCTCGCAATTAAAAAACACTGGCAATACCATAATTATGGTTACCGATGGTGGCCGCTGGGCTGCAAGCACTCGTGAAAAAAGTGTTAATGATCTTGTTGCATTAATAAGTCGTTACTTCCAACCTGCTCCTCAAAAGTATGTGAATCATGCTTGGGTAACTGAAATTCGCAATCTATTAACAAATTCTAGAACTGAACAACCAAGTTATGATTTCAAACAAGGGTTCTTTAATTTATCAGGTAAAAATGAATTTGATGATGAATGTTTAAAAGGAATATTACAAACTTGCGTAGCAATAAATAATATTGGAAAAAGCGCAAAAGGCTATATTTTAGTTGGTATTGCCGAAAATAAATTAACCGCAGATAGAATTCAACATTTATATGGAGTAAATTCAATTGAGTTCAATGGGTTCTATATAAACGGAATTGATCATGAAGCAATGTTAGTCTCTGGTAGCATTGATGATTACTTTATGTTAATAAAACAAAAAATACAAGGATACAATTTCACTGAAACTCTAAAACAGCAGATACTTAAGAATATTGAGTTTTGCTCTTACAATGGCTTACACATACTCAAGATAACTATTCAGAGCACAGGTCAAATTTGCGACTTTGAGAATATGTTTTATATCAGACAAGGCTCATCGACTGATCCAGTTACGGATACACAAAAAATCTCAGCTCTATTTAACTCTTACATGAACAGCTAATCAATCGCCATCTCCACTGGAGCTGGCTTATGGATAAAAACAAAAGACGAGAGGGCTATTTAAACCTCCTCGTCTTTATTTTGATAGCTCCTCCTTTATGCTCATAATAATATTTTCTTCTGTTTTATAAGATAAGCCCAATAAAGTACGTTGCGGATATTTCGCGATTAAACCTTTTTTATTTACCCGATCACGCAGGCCGTAATGGTGAACACGGGCAATACGCTGTACCATACCTTCAAACTGCACGCTGGCAGAATCGGCGCTGGCGGCAGTTTTCAGGTATTTTGTGGTGCGAAGCTTTGTAAACATCTGACGTTTGATGCGCCCCTTTTTACTACGTGCTGTTACCCTTCGCGGTTCATAGCTGCTGCCATCAGGATTACGCTGCATCCTGATGTTCTGCTGCTGTGTCCGGCGCAGTTCCTGCGCCAGCTGGCGCATCATGCGGCTTCTTGCGGCTGGCTCCAGATTCGCCAGCAAGGCACTCAGCCAGTCGTCCACCTTCTGCAATTCAGCCACGTTTCACCGTCCACATTTCTTCAGGTTCATCGGGTTCCGCTACAGCTTCAACACTCGACACACTGCCGTCAGTGCTGACCAGCACACGCTCCGTCAGTTGCAGGTTAAGGCTGATATCACAGACATCGTTGCGCAAAATATCCACCTCAAAGGTGAATAACTTTTCCCGTAACGCCGGGTTATTGATGGCATCAGGCTGGTTATCCCGCAGCCACAATAAAACCGGGGCCATCAGCAGATTCTGGTCGCCGCTGAAATCCTCAATCACCGCGTTCAGGGTGTAACGGTACTCCCACGACATGGAGCTGGCCCCCGTGGCAACCAGCGAACCGTTATCCACAAACAGATGCAGTTTGTCCGGGTTATTGCGGACATAAGGCACTGCTTTATTGAGGGCGTGGCGCAGGGACTGTGGTTTGTTCACTGTTTCGCTCCTGACACGCAATAATCATGTCCACTTTGTCTGCACAGACCGCCCAGGCGGCCTCCGTTTCATCCAGCAATGCGTTCAGATCACCGTTAGTGCGCGGCGCTGCCTGCTCCAGCCGACACGGCGTCACTCGCGGACAACCACTGACGGTAAGCTGCACCTCCGGTGAGTGCCGGACGTTCCCGCAGCCGGATAATGTCAGCAGGCAAAGGAGTATCAGCCCAGCGGCGTAAATCCTCGTTCTCACGTTTCAGTTCCTCGATCCGGCGTTGTCGTTGTCTCAGCAGTGCGCTGGTCTGTTCTGCTTCGGCGTAGAGCCGCGCCTGCTCCCGGTTGTTGGTTTCAGCCAGAATGGACAGACCGATCAGCTGGCTGTTTTTCTTCGTCAGTTCTTGCGCTTTACTTTTCAGCGCCGCGCGCTGCGTTTCGATGGTGTGGCTGGCGCTGTTAAGCCGCCACGACTGCCAGCCCAGCGCAACGAGTGCCAGCGCCACCACTACTGCCAGCGCACGCGTCATAGTCCAGCTCCTTTAAGGCACCAGGCCATCTCCCGCGCACGGCGGTTATCCAGCCCCTGATTAAACACACCTTTCACATAAACCCAGCGCGGCAACTGTCGGCACGCATCCGCCCAGCGCCGCTGATTGAGTAACTTCACCAGCGTGGAACTGCAGGCATTGCCCGTCCCCACGTTGAAGGCAAACGACACCACCGCGTCATACACCTTTTGTGGCGGCTGTTGCTTCACACATCTTTCCAGCGCCCGCTCCACACGTAGCACGTTTGAGATCAGCCCTTCTGCTGCCTGTCGTTCCGTAATGGTTTTGCCGGGAATGACGCCCGATGTATTACCAATGCCGTCGGTCCAGACACCCGCGCTGCACTGATACGGCTGCAGACGACAGCCTTCGTAATCGGCAATCAGTTTCAGCCCCTCCACGGAGGTGTGAAGCTGCTGAAAACCCGGCAGCGTGGCAGCAATAGCCAGCACGGCTCCGACAAGGCAGCGTTTAACGATTGATGGATTCATAGTCCTCCCGCGAGATCTGCCCGTCACGCAGAAGCTGGTAGGCTTTGTGTTTGTAGTACCAGTTGATAGCCAGCATCAGCACACCAATCATCAGGCCGCCCAGCGTTGAGGCATCCTTGATGGACAAATCGCCCAGCCAGGCCAGCACGACGGCGATGCAATACGTGATAAAGGCGCTGATTCGCTCAAGCGTCATAATTCAGTCCCATAGCTGGACGGTCTGCACGGTGGTGGTTGTCGGTATGTCCGGCAGCTCCACCTGCAACCCGTGAGGTAAAAAGGGGCCGTATTCGGCAAGCCCCGGATTTGCCTTCAGTACCTGCTCCGTGACACCCTGCGTGCGCCCGTAATGACGCCAGCAAAGCGCGTCCACCGTGTCATACTGATGCGCACGCACTTTCATCAGATAAGCTCCACTGTGCAGTGCGGCGCATCCTGCACCCGGCTGATGGCCCAGCGGGCGTCACGCCACAAATCACCGCTTGCTTCCGCCAGTTCCTCGCCCCGCTTCACACCGGACGCCGTGGCGTCATAGTCCTGATAACGCTCGTTGAGCATGGCGCGTGCCCAGCAGTAAACCGCGTTGAAATAGTGCTGAATGCGCTCACTTTTGCCGTCCAGCAGTTCCGCCGGAACCTCAGCCAGCGACGCATACCCCAGCATCTGCTGACGTCTGCGAAACTCATACAACTCTGCGTTGACCTCCGAAATTGCCGACAGGGCAACCTGCTTTAAACGCGGCTGCGTCACCGTGCCGTCAGTGCGCATGACACTGCGAAACTCCGACAGGTCCACATCAGGCCAGAACGGCGTATTTCTGATGATTTCCGCCTGTTCCGGTGCCTGTTCTGGCGCAACAAACTTCATGCTGCTTTCTCCTGAAATAGAGGGCGGTGGACGGGGTTTTGATGTGGCAGTGCCTTTCGCCACCCCGTGCCGCCCGTGCGCGGGGGCACGTTCTGTCAGCGGCTGTCATTGCGCAGTCTGCGCTCCAGCTGCTGTTTGTCTTTTTTCACGCCACAGCGGGGATCGAGCTGTAGCGCATGGTTGAGATGATTAAGGGCGGAAGCCGGATTGCTTTCACTCAGTACAGCGCCAATCGCTTTATGCAGACGCGCCCGTGACTGGTCCGGCATATCCAGACCGTCTGTCAGTTCCAGTGTCTGCAGTAACAGATCGGCATCAAAGCCGGTGGCGGCAAGCATTGCGCTCTGGGCTGCATCTGCCATTTCCTCTGCCAGCACGGTCTGCACGTTGCGGTTACCCAGCGGCATCACCCAGCCATGACGCAGGGCATGACGCCCGATCTCCAGCGCCCCGGCATAATCTCCGGCATCAATGCGCCACAGCATCACGTACATCAGCACGTCATCCTGTTGAGTGCCTCCGGCAGCCAGGACGCCCTCTGCCCAGGCGGCGTACTTCGGCAGCAGCTCCACCTTTATTTCCGCTTTTTTCACCGTGGACTGAACGCCCTTGAGACGGCGGCGGTCTTCCGCCAGTTGCAGCAGCATCAGGTCATAGCCCGACGCGTGGCGAACACTGCCGCCCTCACGGGCGGCCTGTTCAGCCTGAACGCGCAGGCGATGCTGCCGTGCGGGACTCAGGCTCATGGATTACGCTCCGGTTTCTGCTGCGGCGGCGCTGAAGTCGCCAATCTGGATGTTTTCCACCAGTGCGGCGCAGCGGTAGTCCTCAACCACATAGGCTTCGTTAACGGATTCAAAATTTTCAATCCGGTCACGTTTCGGGTTGTCGATAACTGAACGGCGGCGGGTGTCTTCCTGCCAGTAGATGGACAGGTTATCCAGACGGGTGATTAGCAGCGCATTCGGCGGGAAGAACGGCGCACGCACGGCCTGCAGGCCACCCATGCGTTTCTGACTGATGATCATATCGGCATCCAGTTTTTCACTGTTTTCCTGCTCTTTGTTGACCAGCGGGAAATACTTGTCAGACAGCAGTTCACGCCCGCAAATAACCACCAGATCGTCATCGTCCTGGTAAACCATGTCGATAAGCTCATTGACGGCATCCATCACTACGGCGTCCAGGTTGGCATATTCGCCACCTTTCCCGACTTTCACCGCACCCGGTGTGGTTTCACCGCCCGTGGTGGTGCTGCCCATGACGTGATCCGGTGCATCCTCACGGATTTTCTGCAGCCAGCCTTTATTCACATCCTGCAGCAGCGGGTTTTCGCTACGGTTGGAGGTTTTCGCACGCTTCACGCCGTTAAAGCCGATCATGATGCGGTCCAGTGCCTGACGTTTCACGATGGCGTCACGGATACGCACCTGGAAATCCTGAAACTTCGCCCACAGGTCCAGCTTCGCGTAGGTCAGCACCGTGTCAAAGTTGGTCTGCTCGCATTTATATTCCACATCGACCATCAGCGTCGGATCGACAGGTTCACGCTCTTTCGCGGTGGTATCAGTGGTTCCGGCAATGGTGCTGCCAACACCCAGCCCCAGCAACTGACCGGACTGCTCAGTCACTGGCGTGACGTTAATCAGTGTCAGGAAAGCGGCGGACTGCTGGATCTGGTCTTCCAGCGTCTGCTGCACGGACGGTTCGACGGTGAACTTGCTGGACAGTTCTTCAACTGCAACACCGTTCAGACGCGCCAGCTGCTGCAGGTAAGCGTTAAAAGCAAAGCGGGTATTCTTCTTCATCGGGTTTTGTGCTCCATCAGCAATTGGTCAGAGTGTCAGCGGGGGCGTTACCGCCTGTTGCACGCTGGCGGTAGTCCTGGCGGCTGTCTTCATGACTCAGCTTATCCACCAGTTCGTTAAAGGCGGCTTGTTGTGCCTGCAGGGCAGTCTCCAGCTCAGACAGACGTTCTTCCTGCTCAGACAGGGATTTTTCGGTGCGTGCGCTCAGGTTTTGCTGCTCAGTGGCGACCAGCTCCACGGCCTTATGCACATCAGAGAACCGGGCATCGTCGGACTGCTCTTTTTTGGTAAACAGCGCCGTGACACGGGCAAACAGGGAGGGTTTGTCATCCTGGATTTCTTCCAGTTCGATCACCGTTTCCTCTGCAGCGGTAAAGAGATTGGCAGGATTCTGCTTGCGGTTTGCCAGCGGGTTATGGGCTGCACTGGCGCTGAATGTCAGCATTTCAGTGCCCAGACTGGCAGGGTCATCAGTGGCAGCCAGGCCGACCAGGTAGGCTTTGCCCGTATCAGCAAACTTCGGGCTGACTTCCATAGAGGTGAATAATTTCTGGCCTTTTTTCACCAGCTCCACCAGTGATTCCGTTGGCTCAACGTCGGCATACAGCGCCATCTTGCCTGCCAGCGGACCTTCCGTGATTTCTTCAGCAAACAGCGCCGTCACCTTGCCGTAGCGGTTAAAGGTGCTGTCCGGCAGATAAGACTTGATGTGCTCAAGGTTAATCAGCGCGGTATACACCGCCGGGTTATAGCTGGCTGCCATCTGTTCCAGCCATTCACGCTGGATTTCGCGTCCGTCGGTGGTGGCACCTTCCACCCCGATGCGAAAACGCTTTGCTTTCACTGTCATGAGCCGTGCTCCGTTAGAAAAAACTTACTGGAGCCTTATGGTTGCGGTGATGGGGGCAGTGAAACAATGCGCGGTATTTGTACCGACAACCACACAAACCGCAGGCGGGGAAAGCCTTCATTCAAGGCTGTAGGTTTGTGCCATGAACACCACACTGACACTCGCAGATCTCGATCCCCGTCGGCAGGCCATGCTGCTGTACTTTCAGGGATACCGCGTAGCCCGCATTGCTGAAATGCTGGGCGAGAAAGTTTCAACCGTTCACAGCTGGAAAAAACGCGACAAGTGGGGTGACTATGGGCCGCTGGATCAGATGCAGCTCACCACCGCCGCACGCTACTGCCAGCTCATTATGAAGGAGCACAAAGAAGGGAAAGATTTCAAAGAGATTGACCTGCTGGCGCGCCAGTCGGAACGCCACGCGCGGATCGGCAAGTTTAACAATGGCGGCAACGAAGCCGACTTAAACCCTAACGTCGCCAACCGCAACAAAGGCCCACGCCGTCAGCCGGAAAAGAACGTTTTCACCGATGAACAGATTGAGAAGCTGGAAGAAATCTTCCATTCCTCCATGTTCAACTACCAGCGCCACTGGTGGGAAGCTGGAAAAACCAACCGCATCCGCAACCTGCTGAAGTCACGCCAGATCGGCGCGACCTTTTACTTTGCCCGTGAAGCCCTGATTGACGCCCTGCTTACCGGACGTAACCAGATTTTCCTTTCCGCCAGTAAGGCACAGGCTCACGTCTTTAAGCAGTACATCATCGACTTCGCTAAAGAAGTGGAGGTGGAGCTGAAAGGCGATCCGATGGTGCTTCCTAACGGGGCCACGCTTTACTTCCTCGGCACCAATGCCCGCACGGCCCAGAGTTATCACGGCAACCTGTATCTGGATGAATATTTCTGGATACCGAAATTCCAGGAGCTGCGCAAAGTGGCTTCCGGTATGGCTATTCACAAAAAATGGCGACAAACCTATTTTTCCACGCCATCCAGCCTGACACACAGTGCTTATCCGTTCTGGTCCGGTGCGCTGTTCAACCGTGGGCGCAACAAAGCCGATAAGGTGGACATCGACCTGTCCCACAGCAATCTGGCCCCCGGCCTGCTGTGCGCAGACGGGCAATACCGCCAGATAGTCACCGTAGAAGATGCGGTGCGCGGCGGCTGTAACCTGTTCGACCTTGACCAGTTGCGCATGGAATACAGCCCGGACGAATACCAGAACCTGCTGATGTGTGAGTTCGTGGACGATCTCGCGTCCGTGTTCCCGCTCAGCGAGCTGCAGGCGTGCATGGTGGACAGTTGGGAAGTCTGGACCGACTTTCATGCACTGGCCCTGCGCCCGTTTGGCTGGCGCGAAGTGTGGATCGGTTATGACCCGGCAAAAGGTACGCAGAACGGCGACAGCGCCGGATGCGTGGTGGTGGCACCGCCAGCCGTGCCGGGCGGTAAGTTCCGCATTCTTGAGCGTCACCAGTGGCGCGGAATGGACTTCCGCGCCCAGGCTGACGCCATCAAAAAACTGACCGAACAGTATAACGTGACCTATATCGGCATCGACTCGACCGGCGTCGGTCACGGGGTTTACGAGAACGTGAAAGCGTTTTTTCCTGCCGTCAGGGAGTTTGTCTACAACCCCAACGTTAAAAACGCCCTGGTACTCAAGGCCTACGACATTATCAGCCACCGCCGTCTGGAGTTTGACGCCGGGCACACCGACATTGCGCAGTCATTTATGGCAATCCGTCGCGCCACCACCGCCAGCGGCAACCGCCCGACCTATGAAGCCAGCCGCAGCGAAGAAGCCAGCCACGCCGATCTGGCCTGGGCAACGATGCACGCATTGTTTAACGAACCGCTGCAGGGCGAATCCGCCAATACCAGCAATATTGTGGAGATTTTTTGATGGGAAAGAGTAAGAAGAACCGCGCTGCGGCGACGAAACAGATCCAGCTTAAAAGCCAGACTACAGCCGAAGCATTCAGCTTCGGCGATCCCGTTCCTGTTCTGGACCGCCGAGAACTGCTGGACTATGTGGAATGCGTACAGATGGACCGTTGGTATGAGCCGCCCGTCAGCTTTGACGGACTGGCGCGCACCTTCCGCGCTGCCGTGCATCACAGTTCCCCGATTGCAGTAAAGTGCAACATTCTGACCAGTACCTATATCTCTCATCCACTGCTCAGCCAACAGGCTTTTTCGCGTTTTGTGCAGGACTATCTGGTATTTGGTAACGCCTACCTGGAGAAACGCACGAATCGATTCGGTGAAGTTATCGCCCTTGAGCCTGCGCTGGCAAAATACACCCGACGCGGGTTAGACCTGGATACCTACTGGTTTGTGCAATACGGTATGGCCACGCAGCCGTATCAGTTCACGAAAGGCAGCATTTTTCATCTGATGGAACCGGACATCAACCAGGAGATCTACGGCCTGCCCGGTTATCTTTCAGCCATTCCGTCCGCCCTGCTCAATGAGTCCGCCACGCTGTTCCGTCGAAAGTATTACATTAACGGCAGTCATGCTGGCTTCATCATGTACATGACCGACGCTGCGCAGAACCAGGAGGATGTGAACAACCTCCGCAACGCGATGAAAAGCGCCAAAGGTCCAGGCAACTTCCGCAATCTGTTTATGTACTCGCCTAACGGCAAAAAGGACGGACTTCAGATTATCCCGTTGTCAGAAGTCGCAGCGAAGGATGAGTTTCTGAATATCAAGAACGTGAGCCGCGATGACATGATGGCTGCGCATCGTGTGCCGCCACAAATGATGGGGATAATTCCCCAGAACATCGGCGGCTTTGGGGATGTAAGCAAAGCAAGTAAGGTATTTGTTCGTAACGAACTGACGCCTTTACAAAGGCGAATACAAGAACTTAATGAGTGGCTATGTGACGAGGTTATCAAGTTTGACCCCTACAAACTTGATATTGAAGATAACAATCACTCTGCTATCATACCTATCATCTAAATTTCAACCGCCATCAGGCGGTTTTTTGTTTCCAAACCAAACCTACTATGATACACACAGTAGGAAAAAAATTGGAGCATTTATATGGATATCGAAAAGCTAAAAGAATTTTACGAAAAACTTTACTTTCAGGAAACGGAAAATAAAGACAAGATTTACAACAGAATTCAAATGATATTTGGATTAATAGTAATCGACGCAACTATCGTAACATATCTGCTTAAAAACACATCCTTTGAAAATCATGCATTCTTTGCCTGCATTGTTATAGGACTTTCATTATTATCAGTGTTTTTTATTTATAAAGCCTGCATGCTCCTAAAAAAAGCATTTTGGGGTAATGAATTCAAATACATTCCCAAACCTAAGGAAATAGACGAATACTACAATGGC
Organism: Escherichia sp. S10b; assembly: GCF_028421345.1. Lineage (NCBI taxonomy): Bacteria > Pseudomonadati > Pseudomonadota > Gammaproteobacteria > Enterobacterales > Enterobacteriaceae > Escherichia > Escherichia sp. S10b. The sequence goes on along the minus strand of NZ_JAHZSO010000057.1, from coordinate 40,308 downwards.
CTCATTAAATATGAAGCAGACTATAAAAAATATTGTGATAATAATGGGCTTACCTATAATGGTGAGCACTCATCAAGTAAAAAGTTCAATGAATACTTAGTAAAACAACTAGTAGAGTGTACTAGTTGGAATACTAAGAAAAATGAAATGAGAACAAGTCAAATATATCGAGCCACTAAATTCTTTTTTTTCTCACTAATTCCATTAGTGATAGCGGTTGGCTTTTTTTTAGCGATGGATCTCGATTCAGCCTCGCCAAGGAAGACTAATGAGCCACATTTCATTATTATACCTGTAGATAATATCAGGAGATTATGATGGGAAAAGCCCCTACACCTAACAAGCCACCAGCGAAGACTCCAACTCCGCCGACACCGCCGACACCGCCTAAATCTAGGCTAGTGAGAGACGATGATTCGAAAGCCAAAAGCAAAAGAGGTTAAAGTATCATGATAAAGCCCAGCAACGAAGGAACTGGAAAACCAAATTCTACAAGTAAATCACCTGTACCGCCTCAGCCGCCTCAGCCGCCTCAGCCGCCTCAAACAAGGTTAGTACGAGAAAGCTTTGGAGAATACATTTCAAAGAGAGATACGAAAAATGACAAAAAATAACGAGCAAAAACCACCACCACCACCACCACCACCACCACTACCACCATCGTCCCGCATGCTATTTGATCACGCGGCCCCCCCTAAGAAGAAATAACCTTAAGCCTGCGACTTAGCAGGCTTTCTTCATTAGCGCGCGCTCGTATCCCCGCCACGCCTGCCCGCTTTATGTAGTGGTTTTCATGCAGGTGCATGATCTACGCAAAAGCCCGCCAGTTCTGGCGGGCCTTAGCAAAAACGATCCTCAAACGATCATGCAATCTCATGCAGCATAGACATGCACAGACGAGTAAAGCGAATCGGACTTTACGCAAGGTGAACTCCTCAGCGGGCATAATCAGTATGTCGGAAGATCTCTAAAAATGAATAATTCGGTTAACAGGTATGCTTACAAAAGCATATATTTGATTAAAAATCATGTAAGGGGGAGGATCTCAAACTGAATCGCCACGGGTTTTACAAATTTCGATAGTCTCTCTAACGTTTCGGCTGAGGTCAAAATGAAAAGCTTTTACGTATTAATTTTAATTCTGGTTGCAAGCTTTGTTAGCGTCCCAGTTCAGGCGGTAACAGCTAAAAACTATGAGAAAGGAACTAAAGCTCAACAGAAATCAATATCTTACCTTTCATGTGCATTCTATGGCAGTAGCACACAATTAGATCCTAGCTACACGGAGCAAGTACCTACAGCCGATATCAAGATATTACAGAAAGCAGCTTACCACGCTTACAACGATGCGCTCTCATACTTTGGCTATGAGGAACCAGATCACGAACAACGCATAATTGATTATGCTGAATTTGTGGCGTCGCAAGAAGCTGTGTTATGGGATAAGCCGGGAATGAATGGAAAGCAGGTAACACTAATTGCTCGTTCTCTCTACAATGAGAGTAACTGTAACTTGTTACTGGACTCAATTAAGTAGGAAAAAGATGGTATTTTGCCCGTAGTTTCAACCTTAATCTCCGAACCTGTCGCAGAACGGGCGTTCACTCATCAAATAAACGCCACACCTAACGCCTCACTGTACTCGTTGTTCAACCTTGCTGACGCCAGAACCAAGTTCAGACGCCAGCAACTTTTCTTAATGCAGCCAGCTGTCGTCTTCCCACACCTTCTGCATAATCTTCATCACTTGTTTTCTTTCTTCGTCCAGTTGCAGTCCGGTCAGTTCCACACCGTTAGAGCTACCTTTGCGGATGCGAATTACCGTTTTGGGATACAGGGGGCGCAGATTGCGGTAAAGCTCGGATTCAAGGGCGTCCAGGGTAGACTGGCTAATCTTCTGCTCTTTATCGATCATTATTTCAATGCGCATAAAGGTCACCTCAGCTGATGACATCCATTGAGCGGTTGTATTCGTGGGTTCTGATTTTTGCCATGAGTTCATCTGTCAGTTCAGAAACCCACTGCAAAGCCAGCCCCTTCTCTTCATCACTACACTCACTAGCCGCTACAAGCTTAAGAAAAAAATCAATGCGCTGGAGCTTCAAAGACTCCAAAAAATAGTCCTGCATCTTTCCTCCTATGACACCACAAGCAATACTGTATACATAACCACTGTTTATATTTACAGCACATAATAATCTTACTGATGTAAAACGTTTTTTTACGTTCATTAGCCTGATATGCCTGGTATTATTAAGAGCACGAATTGTTAACCCGCGTAATTAATACAGGTTTCGCCACTTATCATCTTCCTGCAAACGCTGGTTCCGATAGAAGATACGCAGGCCTGCTCCTGACGGAATACTGCCGCCGCGAAGGAGTAAATCGACCTCTTTCTCGCTGCCATTAAATCCTCTGGACTTCAGTTCATAGACGAGCTGCTGTCGCTGATGGTCTGTAATTCGCTGTTTGTAGTCTTTACGCCGTTTCGGTTTCACCAGGCGTAACCTTGCAGCCAGTTCCCGGCGCTCTTTTTTGCTCATACTGTGCAGGTAATCGTGCAACTCCTTGTCATCCATGCGGGTAATGTCCGTCCTAGTATCCCCATCAGCTGATTTGTCTTTCCCTTGTTGGTTCAAATTTTCAGCAAGGGGACAGTTATTGCCACGAGTCCAAGGGGCGCAAGCGCCCTGGTCGGCTGCCGCCTCCTGAACGTCAACGGCCTTACGAACCATTTTCCACTTCACCGCATGAGTGCAGATCTTGCCCTCTGCAATGGGTGACCAGATGCCATAAATACGAATACCGTGATCGCCATATGCGGTCGGTTCTTCGTTGATTTCATAAGCAGTTCTGATGAGGTGATATTTGCGGGGAACCAGTACGCCTCCCTGCTTCATGATGTAGGTGGCAAAACAACCAGCATCGGCAGCAGCCAGGATTGCATCAAGGCGCGGGTTATCCAGTACCGGCGCACCTGCTTTTTTGTCCCCCTGTTGCCTTGCCGCCTGACCAGCCAGCAATCGCAGTTCACGGTAAGCCTGACGCCCCGGAATGCCAAAGAAGCGGAATTGCTGAACACGATGCAGAGACGCCCAGGCATTAACGTATTCAGCGTTATCACGCAGGGATTTACCCGTTTCCTTGCTGATCTCGCCAGCCAGACCACGCCCGTCAATGTTCTTACTGATGTATTTCGCGATGTAGCTTGTTGGCGTACCTTTGCGCGGGTTTATCAGCTCAGACTTAAAGCGTGGTCCCGTGTTATTACCCAGCTCCTCGCGGTCTTCACGAATGGCAAACTTACGCAACAAAGCAGTAATGGTGCGGCGATCTTTTTTGCGCATAAAACACAACAGGTGCCAGTGAACTGTACCGTCATGATGCGGCTCAGCCACCCGCACGCCATACCAGCGCAATCCGGCTTTGTGCATCGCCTTACGAAATGCAGCAAACATGCCGACCAGATAATCACTGCTTTGTCTTACCGTCGTATTTGTCCAGGTCGGGTTGGGCCTGCCGTTATTTAGCGTGGAATGGAAACGTGACGGACAGGTGATGGTGTAGAAAACGGCGCAGTCACCGCGCATTTCCGCGATAAGCTCCAGACCTTTAACACAGGCCATCATCTCATTGCGGCGATGCGCAGGGTTGCTGCTGCTGGCGTTTACCACATCCTCCATGTCCAGCGTGTCGCCGTCTTCGTTCACCAGTTCATGAGAACGGAAAAACTCCAGCGACTTACGGCGCTGCTCACGTTTATGCATCATGGCTTCATAGCTGACATAGGGAGATGCTTTTTTGCTGACCAGGCAAACAGCACGCAACTGCTCTTCCCGCCATTCGCAACGCATCTTCCATAATTTCCGGTACCACCAATCGGCGCACAACATACGCGCCAGCGAACCCGGAATGAGTTCATAGGGCACGGGTTTACGGCGGTTTCTTTTCCGGCGGAGTTGCTCAAACGCAGGCGGTATGACATCCAGTCGCAGGGTTTCTGCTGCCACCTTTTCCCATGTCTTGCGGATTTCTTCTGGCTTAACGTCATCGGTGGCATACAAATCGCCACAAGCTGCATCAAGGCACATGCTCATATGCGCAGCAACAAGGGTGGACAGGCGTTTCACCTGATCCTGACTCATTTCAGGCAGAATCAGCAGGCCGTCCAGCCCTTCATGGCTTGCCATAAAGCGAAAAGAAGTGGATAGCTGACTGTCGCGTACATGCTCCAGCCGTTCCAGACATGGCTTAATCGTCTCACGTAAATAGCGGGAATAAGCCTTTGGCCTGCCAAGGCTGCTGAAGTATTCAATACGTTGCATCAGCGGCCTGCTGATATGGGAAGGCTGGGCGTTAACGTCTGCCAGAATGACCATGTCCGGGTTAAAACGCTGCTGCTCATGCGCCAACTTTGCCCGGCTAATGAACTTATCCTGCTCCATTTCGCGCTGGACAGGATCACGGGATTCATTAAAGAAATAACGCTCCCAAACCTGATCACTCAGTGCCTCGCGGCGCAGTTGTTCCTGCTCGTTATCGGCAGCGTACAGAGTGATCAGGTTTGAAAGCGCAGAAACCGGCGCAACTTCCGCCGGGTCCAGATAAGGGTTAATAGCCTTTTTCGGGCTGTTCCATGAGAATGCTGCGGCGGCCTCGTTAAAGCCGCTGCAGTTGTTCATATCAGCATGGCTCATGCACGCACTCCGTACACGGCAGAACTATCCACGCCACGCGAAGGATCAAATCCCACCCAGCAGCGCGCCCCAGAAACAGCGATGATTTCTGTTGCAGATTTACTCTCGCCAGCCGACACACCGATGCTGCGTTGTGCCTTGATGTAGTGGTGAGTGAAATTTCGATACAGCGAACGGATCAGGGATGTGTCACTGTTAGAAACAATGACTGGATGACCTTCTGATGATCGATATTCAAGAACAGATGCCAGGTGATACTGGTCATCTTCAGTGAAGCCGTTAGTGTGATAGCCGGAAAACGTACCGTCATAAGGCGGATCGCAATACACCACATCCCCCACCTGCAGCATCGCCAGCGTTTCATCAAAGCTGGCGCAGATAAACGTTGCTTGCTGGGCTTTCTCTGCAAATGCGCGAATTTCTTTTTCAGGGAAATACGGATTTTTATAATTACCGTATGGAATGTTGAAATGCCCGCTCTTGTTATAACGACATAACCCACGGTAACCATGACGATTGAGATACAGGAAATATACCGCTTTCATGAAATCAGTAATTTCAGTGGAGTAATTAAACTCCTGCCTTATGTTGTAATAAGCCAACTCCCTGTTTGCTTCCTCAAATAAAGCTCTGGCACGAGATATAAACGCCTCGCAATCAGCAGCAACCTTTTTATAGAGGTTGATTAAATCAGGATTAATATCCGCAACAAGATAGCTGGGGTAATCCGTCTCCATCATCACAGCACAGGAACCCGCGAAAGGTTCAACCAGTCGCGGGCCAGCAGGAAGGTGTTTTTTCAGTTCGGACATAATGGCGGTTTTATTTCCCGCCCATTTCAGGATGGTGCTCATACAGCACCTCCGTTGTAATGTTTGCCTTTCAGCTCTGCAATTTCCTGGCAGGTAATGCAAAGCTGCACACCCGGAATGGCACGGCGGCGTGCTGGCGGAATTGGCGCTTCACACTCAATGCAAAGCACGCGAGACACGCCCGGTGTTTTGGCACGGGCAGCACGGATATGGCGCTGGCGTTCTTCTTCAACGCGCTGCTGTACGAGATCCATTGCATCAGCCATTAGTGGATCTCCTGCGCTTCGTTCTGGATTGCTTCAGCAGTCACACGCAGCAGTTCTGCCGCTTCCACGTGGTTTAGCTGACGGGATGAGATATGACACGCCAGGCTATCAAGGCGAGCTGCCATTGCTTCAGCCCTTGCCCGGCGTTCTTCCAGACGAGCCACTGTCAGTAAAATATTAAGCCCTGCATCATCCGATCCGGTTTTAGTCGTGAGGATCTCAATATTACGCATAATCAATTCTCCTGAATTTAGATAAAGGGATGCTCGGCGGGTTTACGCCATTAATTTCATTAGTTGGTTAATTCGGCATGGTTAGCCGTCTGGGAAATAAGCTCACCACTGCACGAAAATGATTCATTGCTTTAATCAACTCCCGCTTTTCGTCAGTGGTCAGCTCATTGATGCTGATGCTATGACGTTCAGCCGGAATTTTTGCCATAAAGAATATGGCTGCCAGTGCTCGTTTATTTTGTTCGTTATTGATATCCCGTGGATCACGCATATCTTTAATAAACCGCTCAAGCTCTGACTCAATATTCAGGCCAAAAACTTTTGCCCTTAATTCCGCTATGTGATTAAGTCCATTCAGGCGTTCACCGGGGCTTAATGGAACAGTCGCCGCAGCGCCTTCAATAGCCATTTGTTCCCCCGTTTTTTCGTAGATAGTTCTGCCAGCAATTCATCTTGTGAACGGCACGGATGCCAGCGTTTACCATCCTCACCCATGATCCAGCCGTGACCGTAGTGCATTGCCGGGCTTTGTTTTACCAGCAGCGATGCAAATGATGGTTCTTTCGTCAGCATAAGCACCTCACAGCAAACCGAATGAAGCACCGAGGCCAGTCACGGTATCAACTGCACTCGCCATTGCAGGATTAGCCTGTAAACGGGCCTGCAATGAAACAGCAGCCAGCGCCATCAGTCGTGTTACAGAGTTAATGCTGCTGATAGCATCACGACGACCGGCACTAGTTTTTACATCACCAGATACCGCACCTGCTGCAACACGTCCGATCTCTGCAGTTGCGCTCATGACGTAATGCGGCAGTTTCTCTTTTGCAACCTCATTAATCGGTACACATGGCAGGCAGTGAATCTGTGCCAGAAAACCATCTACCAGCGTTGAATCTTCAGTCAGATCGGTAAGCAGCCAGATTTCTGGTGCGGTTAATAAATGAGGCTGAGCTGGGTTCAGCTTGTTCCGCAGAATCTGCACATTCATGCCTGCACGTTCTGCCAGTTGCACCAGATTGTGGCGCAGTGCAAATGCACGACAGGCTTCATCAAAATGTGGATGTTTGGAAACTTGGTAATCAAACATGGTCAATGCCTCTGATGTATTTCAGAATCGAACTAATTAAGGTTTAGATTGCATTCTGAAAGCGCATCAACGGTCATGGCTGCTATGTTGATCATCACTTTTTCGCGTTTTTTATCTTTGCGCAAACGGTGACGGATAAGGCGTCCATCAGCCAACATGTCATTGATGGTATCGATGGACAGTCCTGTCAGCTCGCTATAGCGTTCAATAGTCACATGAGGCGTGGTAAGAGTGATTGAAATGTTAGGTCTCATGATGCAACATTCCTCGTTTAATGATGATTAATCAGGACGAATACGGATCGTTTGTATTTTGTGAACACCATAAACATACGATCGCACTATGAAATCGTCAAGATAAAAGTTCACTTGGAGTGACCATGAATTTGGAGAAAGGCGGACGAGGCGCTATAGAGCGCATGGTAGAAGCTTATGGATTCAAAACTCGACAGGCGTTGTGCGATCATTTAGGAATCTCTAAAAGTACACTCGCTACACGCTACATGCGTGACTCATTCCCAGCAGAATGGGTAATCCAGTGCGCCCTTGAAACGGGCACCTCGCTTAATTGGCTCACAACTGGACATGGTTCAAAGCAAACTTCAGGTAATACAAATACGATGGAAGTTGCTAAATATGTATTATCTGATGGTGCCTTGCGTGAAGACGGTTTTTATATTTTTGATAAGGGATTTCTACCCTCTACGTTTAAAAAACCTTTTGTCATCACAGATAACAATTCTGAATTTATTTGTGATAAAGAATTTGATGATATACGTGATGGTAAATGGGTAATAAGTATTGATGGCGAAATAACAATCCGCGACATTACTCGTTTACCCGGTGGAAGAATCTTCGTTGAAGGTGGAAACAGAACCTTCGAGTGCAAGATAGAAGATGTTGAAATAATTGGAAAAATTATAAGTTTGACAATTAAGTACGTTAGGTAATACCGGGAGGAAACTATGCTTGGTAAGGTATTTTTTGTGGTTTTATCATGCTCTTTGTTATTAAACCCACTAACTACCTATGCTAAAAATTATCCTTGTTCTGGGAAAAAGGGAGGTGTCTCTCACTGTACCTCCGATGGAAAGTTCGTTTGCAATGATGGAACTATTAGTAAATCAAAAAAAATCTGTACTAAAAACTCGCGATAATTTTTGCTTTTATATCTGCGCCTAATATAACAATGAGCCGCAGGCTAACCGCAAAAGTCACATACTCACATAGCAAAAAATAGCCAACTTCATTATGGCTTCAGTGAGATGTATGGTCGCAAGATTTCATACATTGACACTGGTTATACATACAGTAAAAATGCTCTCTATTGGAGGGCATTTTTTATGGCAGTACGAAAACTCACCACAGGAAAATGGCTTTGCGAATGTTACCCCGCCGGACGTAGTGGGCGTCGTGTGCGTAAACAATTCGCCACCAAAGGCGAAGCACTGGCTTTTGAGCGTCACACGATGGAAGAAACCGAAGCAAAGCCCTGGCTGGGCGAATCAGTAGATCGTCGAACCCTGAAAGACGTGGTTGAGCTATGGTTCAAACTACATGGTAAATCTCTGACTGCTGGGCAGCATGTCTATGACAAATTGCTGCTGATGGTTGACGCTCTGGGCAATCCCCTTGCAACCGATCTCACATCTAAAATGTTTGCCCATTATCGAGATAAACGACTGACAGGTGAGATCTACTTCAGCGAGAAATGGAAGAAAGGGGCCAGCCCGGTCACCATTAACCTGGAGCAAAGCTATCTAAGTAGTGTTTTTAGCGAACTATCCCGCCTGGGCGAATGGTCGTATCCAAACCCACTGGAGAACATGCGAAAATTCACCATCGCAGAAAAAGAGATGGCATGGCTTACCCATGAGCAGATTGTTGAACTGCTGGATGATTGCAAACGTCAGGACCCAATTCTGGCACTGGTAGTCAAGATATGCTTAAGCACAGGCGCACGCTGGCGAGAAGCAATAAACCTAACCCGATCACAGGTGACCAAATACCGAATTACCTTTGTAAGAACGAAGGGGAAGAAAAACAGAAGCATCCCTATCAGTAAAGAGCTTTATGAAGAGATCATGGCGCTTGATGGGTTCAATTTCTTCACAGACTGCTATTTTCAATTTTTATCCGTGATGGAAAAAACGTCTATCGTGCTCCCTCGCGGTCAACTTACACACGTTCTGCGTCATACGTTTGCGGCGCATTTCATGATGTCGGGTGGAAACATCCTTGCTTTGCAAAAAATCCTCGGACATCACGACATAAAAATGACTATGCGTTATGCTCATCTATCACCTGATCACTTAGAGACAGCTCTTCGTTTCAATCCACTAGCAACTTTGGATGTTACTAAATCAGATTCTTAAAGGTTCAAGCATGGTTAAGTTTTTGTTTCAATTCCCAATATTCGACTTCTCCTTAACATTTGATATTATCGAGACGTTAATCACTCATAGCGAATCATCAATCGCTAAGGGTATAGCAGAATATAAAGACAAAGGACCTGAAGAATATATAATTGAAATATCTCCGGAAGATGGTGTATATCAGTCAATTGATCATTACATGGGACTCACCAGCTCATCGCTAGATCTCGATGAAATGTTTTTAGAATACTACCCAAGTATTATCCGCAGGTCAGTATTCTTAACTATATTCGGAATTTTTGAGCACGAAATAGAAAAATTCTGTAACAACTTTGCTAATAGACATCATTCTCCTATAAATGTTTCAGATCTCAAAGGAAGTGGATTTGAGAGGAGCCATCTATTTATCAAAAAAATGATAGGGATGAAGTCAACATCCCACTATTCGAATATCAAAAAAATAACAAAATTAAGAAACAGTTGTGCGCATAATGATGCAAAATACTTAGAAAACGATGGGCAAAATATTAAAAGCATTATTGAACTTATAGAAAAATATCCTGATTTTTTTAAAAAAGATGGAAAACAGGTCCTATTTATGGAGGGCTCGTTAAGCATGATCTTGAACTCATTCAAAGAGTATCTTTCTGATGTTGAAAGAGCCTTAGATGAATTCGAAAAACAAAGCACTAGTGGCGACAAAGTGGCGGCAGCGGTTGGCATTACCCCGTAATAACCACCACTGACCACCAACCTAACTTATTGTTTTAATCTAACTTATTGTTTTCATTAACCCGTTTACATAAATGGGTTTTTTGTTATCTAAAATTTATCTACTACCCTGCAACCCTCTCAACCATCCTCAAAATCTCCTCGCGCGATAGCGGCTTACGGTCGGTGACAAAATGCAGCGTCATCCCCTCAATAAACGCATCAAGCGCGCGGGCGGTTCCGGGTTCAAACCATTGTTCGAGCGTTTGCTGACTGCGCTGCATCCAGTTTTGCATTACCGTTTTTAATAGCGGTTTTCGGCTAGCCAGCGCGTAGAGCTGGTACATCAGCTCCATATTATCCGGCGTTGCAACCTGTGAGCTGTAGATCATATCGGTGATAGCCTGGCATGCGCCTTGAGCATCACTAACATCGCTAAAAAATGCCTGATATTGCCGGGACATAATCTCAGTAAAACTGCTGAACGCCTCCAGCAACAACTCATCAATTCCTGAAAAATAGTAGGTCATCGATCCCAACGGTACCCCGGCAAGGGTAGCAATTTTGCGGTGCGTAACAGCATGTATTCCGTAAAGTTTCACCGCCTCCAGCGTGGCCTGGATAATTTTTTCTCGCCGTTGCGGATCGTTAGCGCGACGCATGTCATTTCCTCTCTCTGCAATTGTGTACAAATGTACACAACCTTGCTAATGTTGTCTTCCCTCTTCTTATTTTGACGTGATCTATGACCGTAAATTCTTCACGTAATGCATTGAAACGCCGAACCTGGGCGCTGTTTATGTTCTTCTTTTTGCCAGGCCTGTTAATGGCGTCCTGGGCAACCCGTACGCCTACTATCCGCGATATTCTCTCTGTCTCGATCGCTGAAATGGGCGGTGTTCTCTTTGGTCTGTCGATCGGTTCGATGAGCGGTATTCTCTGCTCGGCGTGGTTAGTGAAACGCTTTGGCACGCGTAATGTCATCCTGGTCACGATGTCCTGCGCATTGATCGGGATGATGATATTAAGTCTGGCACTCTGGCTGACATCGCCCCTGCTCTTTGCCGTTGGTCTCGGCGTCTTTGGGGCAAGTTTTGGTTCTGCGGAAGTGGCGATAAACGTTGAAGGTGCCGCCGTTGAGCGAGAAATGAATAAAACGGTTTTGCCAATGATGCACGGTTTTTATAGCCTGGGCACGCTGGCAGGCGCTGGTGTCGGGATGGCACTGACGGCCTTTGGCGTTCCGGCAACGGTGCACATTTTATTGGCGGCGCTGGTAGGTATCGCGCCTATTTATATCGCCATTCAGGCAATCCCTGACGGTACGGGCAAAAATGCTGCCGATGGCACCCAGCATGGCGAAAAAGGCATTCCTTTTTATCGCGATATCCAGTTGCTGCTGATAGGTGTTGTGGTGCTGGCGATGGCCTTTGCCGAAGGTTCTGCCAACGACTGGTTACCCTTATTAATGGTTGACGGTCACGGTTTTAGCCCTACTTCCGGCTCGCTGATTTATGCCGGTTTTACCCTGGGGATGACCGTTGGACGCTTCACCGGCGGTTGGTTCATCGACCGTTACAGTCGCGTTGCCGTGGTTCGGGCCAGTGCACTAATGGGGGCGTTGGGTATTGGGCTGATTATTTTTGTCGATAGCGCCTGGGTCGCTGGGGTGTCTGTTGTACTCTGGGGACTGGGTGCCTCGCTGGGCTTCCCGCTGACCATTTCTGCCGCCAGCGATACCGGCCCCGATGCACCAACCCGCGTCAGTGTGGTAGCAACGACCGGTTATCTGGCTTTCCTCGTCGGGCCGCCGCTGCTGGGCTATCTCGGCGAACATTATGGATTACGTAGTGCAATGCTGGTTGTACTGGCGCTGGTTATTCTCGCGGCTATTGTCGCGAAAGCCGTCGCCAAACCCGATACCAAAACGCAGACGGCGATGGAGAATAGTTGATGAGCATTAAATTAATTGCGGTAGACATGGATGGTACTTTCTTAAGCGATCAAAAAACCTATAACCGTGAGCGGTTTATGGCTCAGTATCAGCAAATGAAAGCACAAGGAATTCGCTTTGTAGTCGCCAGCGGGAATCAATATTATCAGTTGATCTCTTTCTTCCCTGAAATTGCTAATGAAATTGCCTTTGTGGCTGAAAACGGCGGCTGGGTAGTGAGCGAAGGCAAAGATGTTTTTAATGGCGAGCTGTCGAAGGATGCGTTTACTACTGTCGTGGAACATTTGCTGACGCGCCCGGAAGTGGAAATTATTGCCTGCGGAAAAAATAGCGCCTATACGCTCAAAAAATATGACGATGCCATGAAAACGGTGGCGGAAATGTATTATCACCGTCTGGAATACGTCGATAACTTTGACAACTTAGAGGATATCTTCTTTAAGTTTGGCCTGAATCTTTCCGATGAACTGATTCCACAAGTACAAAAAGCATTACATGAGGCCATCGGCGATATTATGGTGCCGGTCCACACCGGCAACGGCAGCATCGATCTGATTATCCCCGGCGTACATAAAGCCAATGGCCTTCGCCAACTGCAGAAATTATGGGGAATAGACGACAGCGAAGTGGTGGTCTTTGGCGATGGCGGTAACGATATTGAGATGCTGCGTCAGGCAGGCTTTAGTTTTGCAATGGAAAATGCCGGCAATGCGGTCGTCGCAGCGGCAAAATACCGGGCAGGCTCCAATAACCGTGAAGGCGTACTGGATGTGATCGATAAAGTGCTTAAACACGAAGCGCCATTTGACCAATAAAAACGGCAGCACGCCCGGCAACACAATACCTGAATGAAGGCTGCATAATTCGCGGAAATTAACCCGCTGCATTATTTCAGGCGAAATGTTTATGAAAAATTGTCTACTGTTGGGCGCGCTTTTAATGGGCTTTACTGGTGTGGCGATGGCGCAAAGTGTCACCGTCGATGTGCCGAGTGGATACAAAGTGGTTGTGGTTCCTGATTCAGTCAGCGTTCCACAAGCGGTCAGCGTCGCGACTGTGCCGCAAACCGTCTATGTGGCTCCTGCGCCAGCTCCGGCTTACCGCCCGCATCCTTATGTTCGCCATCTTGCCAGCGTAGGTGAAGGGATGGTTATCGAACACCAGATTGACGACCATCACCATTAATTCGAGAATGCCTGATCGCACAAAGCAATCAGGCATTTTTTTACCCTTCGTGAGAATTTCCCATCTGTTTATCTTTTAAAAAGATAACCATCAGCGACAGCCACAAAATTCCGTTGACAAGGTTGAAGAGATTAAACAGTCCGTTGCCCCCGTTCAGCCAGGCATGTTTGCTGATTTCAATACCGACGGTAAAGATCAGCATTTGCAGCATTCCCATCGCCGCAGAAACCGTACCTTTACTCATATCGCTGGCAAACAGGGTTAATCGCACCAGTCCCGCATTCGCCAGACCAATGCCGAAAGCATAAATACTTAACCCGGCGGTCATCCATAAATACGCGTGCGATGAGATAACCGTTGCCGCAGCAGCGACCAACAGACCAATAATAATCGGCCAGCCGCCCATAATAATCAGCGAACGTACGGTGCGGCGCGAGGTCAGACGCGCTAACAGCAAGTTACCCGCAATTAACGCCCCGAAAATAGGCACTTGCAGCAAGCCATATTCATAGCTGCTCAACTGCTCGCCGGTAATGATGATAATCGGCGACTGGGCGATCCACGCCAGCAATGGCAGGCTAACGAATCCCAGCGCCAGCGCCCCCGCCACAAAGCGGCCGTTCTTCAGCACCAGCTTATAGTCACGACCGAGTTCTTTCAGTGACAGTTTCTCGCCTATACGCGTGGCGGTTTCAGGCATGGCTTGTTGCAGACCGAAAAAGGAGATCGCTGCCAATGCGGCAAACAAGACAAACATCCCTTCCCAGGGCAGCACATGGATCCACGCCGCGCCCACCAGCGGACCAAGTAGCGGAGCAATCAGCGCCACGTTCGCCATCAGCGCGGTGATCTTGATACAAACCGCCTCTTCGAAGGATTCCTGAATTGCGGCGTATCCCACAGCGCCAATGAAACAGAGGCTTATGCCCTGCAAGAAGCGCAACAGAGTGAATTGTTCAATGTTTTGCGCCAGTAATATTGCCAGACAGGTGATGATAAACCACACCACCCCCGCCAGCATCACCGGACGGCGACCAATACGATCCGACAGCGGCCCCAGGAGCCATTGTAAAAACATCCCGCCCGCCAGATATGCGGTCATTGAAGTAGGAACCCAATCAATGCCCGCCTGATATTGTTCCACCACGGCCAACATACCGGGTTGAATCATATCGTTGCCGATATAGGTTGAAAATTCGTAAAGCACCAGACAGAGAGGGAAAAGTAACGCCTGACGTCCAAGCCTGGCACCGGAAGCTAATTTATTTTGCATGCAATTTCTTCGCCAATAATAATCGCGCAGAGTTTAATAAAAGCACAGCTAACGAGAAAGCGAATTTTGTAGCTGAAACCACGGTTAAGCACATTCTTACATTATTGCGAGTATAGCTACGCTTTCTTTAAGTTTTATTTAACCTATGCCCGTTACAATTACCCACCGTAAACAGGCCGCTTGAGGGAAATAAGACGATGCCGCTTTACCCAGTTTAACCTGCACTTTATTCTCAACGACTTGCCTGTATTGGCTCCCTTTTAATCACTTTGCGTCGGGAAGTTATGCTGGAAAATTTGAATCTCTCTCTATTCTCTCTTATTAACGCGACGCCAGACTCGGCTCCGTGGATGATCTCGTTGGCGATTTTTATTGCTAAAGATTTGATTACCGTGGTACCGCTGCTGGCCGCGGTGCTTTGGTTGTGGGGGCTTACAGCACAACGGCAACTGGTGATAAAAATCGCTATCGCGCTGGCGGTCAGCCTGTTTGTGTCCTGGACGATGGGACATCTTTTTCCGCACGACCGACCCTTTGTCGAAAATATCGGCTATAACTTCCTGCATCATGCGGCGGATGACTCATTCCCAAGCGACCACGGTACGGTGATTTTCACCTTTGCACTGGCATTTTTATGCTGGCATCGCCTGTGGTCCGGCTCACTTTTAATGGTGCTGGCCGTCGTCATTGCCTGGTCGCGCGTTTATCTTGGCGTGCACTGGCCGCTGGATATGCTCGGTGGATTGCTGGCAGGTATGATTGGCTGCCTTAGCGCTCAGATTATCTGGCAAGCGATGGGGCATAAACTCTATCAACGTCTGCAATCGTGGTATCGCTTCTGTTTTGCATTACCGATCCGCAAAGGCTGGGTGCGTGACTGATCTCTGCTAAAAAGTGTAGTATTGAGCGGCTCGCTTCAATAACTATTCAGAGGGATTATGGAAACACGTCGCGAAGAGCGTATCGGGCAGCTGCTGCAAGAATTAAAACGCAGCGATAAGTTACATCTTAAAGACGCCGCCGCCCTGCTTGGGGTTTCGGAGATGACGATTCGTCGCGATCTGAACAACCACAGTGCGCCCGTCGTTTTGCTCGGCGGCTATATTGTTCTGGAACCGCGCAGTGCCAGCCATTACCTGTTAAGCGATCAAAAATCCCGCCTGGTGGAAGAAAAACGCCGGGCGGCAAAAATGGCTGCGACACTGGTAGAACCCGATCAGACTCTCTTTTTTGACTGTGGCACCACCACGCCGTGGATTATTGAAGCGATTGATAATGAAATCCCTTTTACCGCCGTTTGTTATTCGCTAAATACCTTTCTGGCGCTGAAAGAGAAACCCCATTGCCGCGCATTTCTGTGCGGTGGTGAATTTCACGCCAGCAACGCCATTTTCAAACCCATCGATTTTCAGCAAACGTTGAATAATTTTTGCCCGGATATCGCTTTTTATTCCGCGGCGGGCGTGCATGTCAGTAAAGGCGCTACCTGTTTTAATCTTGAAGAGTTGCCGGTAAAACACTGGGCCATGTCGATGGCGCAAAAGCATGTGCTGGTTGTCGACCACAGTAAATTTGGCAAGGTGCGTCCGGCGCGCATGGGTGACCTGAAACGCTTTGATATTGTGGTGAGTGATTGTTGCCCGGAAGATGAGTATGTGAAGTACGCGCAGACGCACCGTATTAAGTTGATGTATTAATGACGTATAACCGGATGACGTTTCGCGCCATCCGGTTATCAGAAGATTAAGAGAACCAGCTGCCGAACCACTGATGGAATTTCATCATCACGAAATCCCACATCCGACCAAAGAATCCGCCCTCTTCCACATTTTCCATCACGATCAGCGGACGCTGCTCAATGGATTTACCGTTAAGCTGGAAATCAATGGTCCCGACAACCTGACCTTTTTTCAGCGGTGCGGTAAGCTGCGGTTCCGTTAACGTGTAGCTCGCCTTCAGGTTTTTCAGCTGCCCACGCGGTATGGTCACTGAGCCCGCTTCACCTGCCCCAAGATTCACTTCGCTCTTATCACCAAACCAGACGCGCTGAGTCACAAAGGTGGCATCAGGTTTAATTGGCGTCACGGTTTCAAAGAAGCGGAAACCCCAGGTCAATAATTTCTCAGACTCATTAAAACGGATACGGTCAGTTTTCGCCCCCAGCACTACGGAGATTAAACGCATATCGCCCTGGGTAGCCGAAGCAACCAGATTATATCCCGCGCCTGCCGTGGTTCCTGTCTTCATGCCATCAACATTCAGATTGCTGCTCCACAGCAGACGGTTACGGTTAGGCTGACGAATTTTGTTGAAGGTGAACTCTTTCTCTTTATGAATGGCGTACTCTTCCGGCACATCGTGGATCAATGCTTTACCCAGCAATGCCATATCGCGCGCGGTACTGAACTGCCCCGGCGCATCCAGACCGTGCACCGTCTGGAAGGTAGTGTTGGTCAGACCCAGTTTTTTGGCATAACCATTCATCAAACCAATAAATGACTCCTGGCTCCCGGCAACGTAATCGGCCAGCGCAATACAGGCGTCATTACCGGACTGGATAATCACACCTTTGTTCAAGTCTGCCACCGAAACCTGATCGCCCGGTTTGAGGAACATTACCGATGAACCACGCAGTGCCGGATTTCCCGTCGCCCAGGCATCTTTACCGACCGTCACCATATCGGTGAGTTTAATCTTATCGGCCTTAAGCGCCTGCCCAACCACATAGCTGGTCATGATTTTAGTCAGGCTCGCGGGATCCAGTTTCTCATCCGCGTTGCCTTCTGCCAGCACTTTACCGCTGGCGTAATCCATTAAAATCCATGCACGCGCATCCACGCTCGGCGCTTCAACGGTTTGTTCCGCCGCGAATGCCGTTGGGGCAAAAAGGAATAAAAATGCAGAACCCGCTGCAAGACCACGAAGGAGAGAGGAGTATTGCGTCATAAATGCCACCCGAGTATCCATTCAAAAAAAATACGTTAAATCGCCGTATGATAAGTTCGGTGATTAATAACGCACACACAAACTTAAAGAAACCGTAAGTTGGTAAAGTTTTTAAAGTTTATGCAATATCCTGCCGCTTCGCTGCTTCTGGTGTCATTTTTTTGCCAGCTGTTGCTTAAAAGTTAACTTTACTTCACCATCGGAGTCCTGTTCAGCCTGTGGCTGCCTGTCGGAAAAGGGGTGAGTATGATTACGCTGTGGGGTCGGAATAATTCAACTAACGTAAAAAAAGTATTGCTGACGCTCGAAGAACTGGAACTACCTTATGAGCAAATTCTCGCGGGCCGTGAGTTTGGGATAAATCACGATGCTGATTTTCTGGCGATGAACCCTAACGGGCTGGTGCCGTTGTTGCGTGACGACGAAAGTGATCTCATTCTTTGGGAATCAAACGCCATTGTCCGCTATCTGGCGGCACAGTACGGGCAAAAAAGCCTGTGGATCGACTCACCGGCACGTCGTGCGGAAGCGGAAAAATGGATGGACTGGGCAAACCAGACACTCAGTAATGCTCATCGCGGGATCCTGATGGGATTAGTCAGAACACCACCCGAAGAGCGCGATCAGGCCGCCATTGATGCCAGTTGCAAAGAGTGCGACGCCCTGTTTGCCCTGCTCGATGCGGAACTGGCAAAAGTAAAATGGTTCTCTGGCGACGAGTTTGGTGTGGGCGATATCGCTATCGCACCGTTCATCTACAATTTGTTTAACGTTGGCCTGACCTGGACACCGCGTCCAAATCTGCAACGCTGGTATCAGCAACTCACTGAACGCCCCGCAGTGCGCAAAGTGGTGATGATTCCCGTTAGCTAATTGCGTGGGCTAACTTTAAGTAATTCCCCACTGGACTCGTCGGTGAGAACGTATAAATAACCGTCGGGTCCAGTGCGAACATCACGAATTCGCTGCCCTCTGTCCGTTAAAATACGGCCATCTTCTGTCACTTTGTCGCCGTTGACGCTCATCACAATGACATCTTTATCTTTCAGCGCGCCTATAAATAATTTTTGCTGCCACTGGGGGAATTTATCGCTGTTATAGAAGGCCATGCCGCTCACAGCGGGCGAATCTTTCCAGTAAAAAACAGGTTGCTCGGTCCCGGCGACGATCTCCCCTTTCGCTTCCGGTATCTTAAAGCCTGAATAGTTGATTCCCCAGGTTGCCAGCGGCCAGCCGTAGTTTTTGCCTTTTTGCGGGATATTAATTTCATCACCACCGCGCGGGCCATGTTCATTCAGCCACAGTGCATTACTCCACGGATTCATCGCCATTCCTTGCGGATTACGAATGCCATAAGACCAGATCTCGGCGCGCGCACCGGATTCCTTTATAAAAGGATTATCATCCGGGATTTCGCCCTGGTCGGTCAGACGCACCAGTTTGCCCTGTAATTTATCCAGATCCTGCGCCGTCGGGCGCTGATTGTTTTCGCCCAGAGCAAAAAAAGATAACCTTTACCGTCGAATACCAGCCGCCCGCCAAAATGGTTGCCGGTAGACAGTTTTGGCATCTGGCGGAAGACGGTGCGGAAGTCGGTCACTTTTGAGAGATCATCACTTAAGCGGCCATAACCCACAGCAGTTCCGGCTTTGCCATCATCGCCAACTTCGGAATAACTTAACCAGATGCGGCGAGACTGAGCAAAATCAGGCGCTAAAACCACGTCCAGCAGGCCGCCCTGCCCGTGCGCCCAAACGTCCGGAACTCCGGAAAGCGGCGCAGATAATCCTTTTCCTACTTGCCAGTGACGCAACTCGCCGCCGCGCAGAGTGATTAACATACCGTGATTATCGGGTAAAAAGGCCAGTGCCCAGGGATGGTCGAGTTTGTCTTGCAGTACTTCGACATTTACCGTTGCAGGAGCCGCCCAGAGAGCGGAAGAAAGACAAATAAGGGGCACAAGGAAAAAGGATTGTCGATGCATAACGCCTCCGGATTGACTCTGGCTTAAAGCGTAGTCAGTGGAGGAGATAACAAATTCATTTTTACAAAAACTTAAACATGAAGGGGGAGACGCTTTCTCCCCCTTAGTTTTCAGGCCTTCTCAAGCATGGCGTGCTTCTGCAGGCTCTGGATACTCAGCGTTAAGCTCATCAGACAATTTTCAAGCTTATCGGCGTTGACGGTAATAACAGTCGGGCAATCATGGTGCCCACTCATCAAACATACTGCGGCTGTCGCTAATGCTTCTTCAGCATGATGAAGAGCACTCCACTCTTCCTGATCCAGATGAAGATTCAACCGCAGCGATTTATCGTGCAGTTCGCGATTCAGTTTAAAAAAGTTATCTCGTAGATGATTGCTTTCGCTGACGGACATGTATCCTTTTGCCTTCCTCAGTTGCACGTATGCAGCGAGGTCAACGCGTGCGTCGATCAACCGGTTCAGCAGATCGATTCGCTGTCTGTCAACGAACATACTTCGATCCTCCTCTTTCCAGCCTTGTTGCAATTAAATAGTATGGCTATTTTTTGAGCAAAATGCTGTCCAGGATCAATTCTTCACGCCGAATTAACAAAATTTACATTTCCTTCGCCTCCGCCAGCGAATGAGATTGCGATACAAATTTTATCCAGAACTCTGTAGAATCCCTGCCCTGACCTTTCCTGTAACTGAATATTTTTTAAGCTATGAGCAAAGTAACTCCCCAGCCGAAAATCGGCTTTGTTTCCCTTGGCTGTCCGAAAAACCTTGTCGATTCAGAGCGTATTCTCACCGAACTACGCACTGAAGGTTATGACGTGGTACCGAGCTATGACGATGCGGACATGGTGATCGTCAACACCTGCGGCTTTATTGACAGCGCGGTACAAGAATCACTGGAAGCCATTGGTGAAGCGTTGAATGAAAACGGCAAGGTAATTGTGACCGGTTGTCTGGGGGCAAAAGAAGATCAGATCCGCGAAGTCCACCCGAAAGTGCTGGAAATCACCGGGCCTCATAGCTATGAGCAGGTTCTGGAGCACGTTCATCACTACGTGCCAAAACCGAAACACAACCCATTCCTGAGCCTGGTGCCAGAACAAGGTGTGAAACTGACGCCGCGTCATTATGCCTATCTGAAAATTTCTGAAGGCTGTAATCACCGCTGCACCTTCTGCATTATTCCGTCTATGCGCGGCGACCTGGTGAGCCGTCCGATTGGCGAAGTGTTAAGTGAAGCGAAACGTCTGGTAGATGCGGGCGTTAAAGAGATTCTGGTGATCTCGCAGGATACTTCCGCCTATGGCGTTGATGTTAAACATCGTACTGGCTTCCACAACGGCGAGCCGGTAAAAACCAGCATGGTCAGCCTGTGCGAACAGTTATCGAAACTGGGGATCTGGACACGTCTGCACTACGTTTACCCTTATCCGCATGTGGACGACGTCATCCCACTGATGGCAGAAGGCAAAATCCTGCCGTATCTGGACATTCCGTTGCAGCACGCCAGCCCGCGCATTCTCAAACTGATGAAGCGTCCGGGTTCTGTAGATCGCCAACTGGCGCGCATCAAACAGTGGCGCGAAATCTGCCCGGAACTGACCCTACGCTCAACCTTTATTGTCGGCTTCCCTGGCGAGACAGAAGAAGATTTCCAGATGCTACTCGACTTCCTGAAAGAAGCGCGTCTGGATCGCGTTGGCTGCTTTAAATACAGCCCGGTTGAAGGTGCAGACGCCAATGCCCTGCCTGACCAGGTTCCGGAAGAAGTTAAAGAAGAACGCTGGAACCGTTTCATGCAGCTGCAGCAGCAGATTTCCGCCGAGCGCCTGCAAGAGAAAGTGGGCCGTGAAATTCTGGTGATTATCGACGAAGTGGACGAAGAAGGCGCGATTGGTCGCAGCATGGCAGATGCACCGGAAATCGACGGCGCGGTTTATCTCAATGGTGAAACCAACGTTAAGCCGGGTGATATCCTGCGTGTGAAAGTCGAGCACGCCGATGAGTACGATTTGTGGGGTAGCCGGGTTTAATTAATTCAGGCCGGGCAAAATCATTTGTCCGGCCTGCGAATAATGATTACTGCCAGCTAATCTGAGCCCTGCCGTTTTTCTTACTCTTATACAGCCGCTCATCCGCCAGCATTTTCAAGCGTTCGACGGTGGTACATTCATTTGAATGCGCTACACCGATACTGGTACTTAAATTAATGCTTCCCACCTGGAAATGAACGATTTCTTTTAGAATCGATAGCAACTCTTCCAGCGTTCCACCCGTATAAATCACCGCAAATTCGTCACCGCCGAAGCGGTAGATTTTACCTTTATCTACCGGGATCTGTGATTTAAGGATTTTCACCACTTTCATCAACACTTCATCGCCCAGCAAATGACCGAAGGTGTCGTTAATGTTTTTGAATTTATCGACGTCAAACAGGCACAAATAACCGCCTTTTTCCGGCAGCGCTTTTAAATCTTCGTCAAAGGATTTTCTGCCCATTGCTTTGGTCAGGTCGTCCAGGAACGCCGAGTTATACATACTGTAGAGTTTTTTGACATCGGCAGCCGAAAAGAAAAGCCCGCCATCCAGTACGCGTTCAAAATGGTTATTAATGATGGCTTCTTTCTCCACAATACCACGATTAATCACTCTGCGTACCAGATAGAGGCAACTGGTACCCGATATCACCGCCACCAATGCGGCAAAGAAAATAATCAATGTACAGACCCGCAAATAAACATCTTTTTTATACGCAAATACGTACAATCCGGTCGGCAAATAGGCGAAGTGCTCCATCGCTTCCGAAACGGTGAAGATGGCGTTTTTAGCATTATATTCATCACCGGTCACCGGTTTACCGTTCTTAAACAGAGAGAACATCAGGTTCTCGCTGTCCATCGCCAGCGATTTTGACAGTAAAGAAAAACGCTCCAGACCAAGCAAAAATATCAGACTACGATTGTGAGTTACCGGATAGAGGTAATAGACGAAGGTTTTACCGTCAAAAGAGATAAACCCTGTATTTTTGACATGTCGATACTTCACAACCTGCATAATATCTGCACAATAATTTTTCTCGAACTCCTTTACCTGAATACATTCGTCACTGGAAATCAGATAAGGACCGACATCGTACAAGTAAGAGGGTGAAACCGAGTCAGCGTAAACTGTGCGTAAGCCAACCAACAGCTGTTCCTCCGTGGGATTTAGCGTATTGATAAGATCAATTGCCACGCTACGCCGATATTCAGCAATATTTGCCACCGCAAAAGCAGTATCAATAACGGACTGTTTCAGGCTATACACCCGTTCCTTTACCATTTGAGTGTAGATCCCGCAGGCAACTGCTGAAATCATGATAAAAATCAGCAGACTGACTGTAAGTACGAACTTATTGATTCTGGACATACGTAAACTACTCTTTTACTAATTTTCCACTTTTATCCCAGGCGGAGAATGGCATGGGTTTCTGGTACAGATACCCTTGGGCCTGAACACATCCTAATTTGATTAATTCGCGCGCAACGTCTTCGCTCTCTACGCCTTCCGCAATCACCGGGATCCTGTTATAGCGCGCCAGATCGAAAATAATGCGCACAATTTTTCCCGCAGTACCGAAAATATCGCCGGTAAATTGCGAGTCCACTTTTATGCTATCTGGATTAATTTCATAAAAACGTTTCAGGTTTGACAAACCGGTGCCAAAGTCATCAATCGATATCCGTACCCCTTGTTTACGCAGTTGTTCAATATTGAGATAAAAATGTTCATTAATTCGCTCGATCACGGTTTCAGTGATCTCAACACAGAGGCTGTTCGCCTTCAGGCCATTTTCTTTCATGATGGTGGTAAAACGCTCATGAAAGTGCGGTTCGTTTAACTGCCAGGGCGAAACATTAATATGCAGTAAGAAATCATCCTTCAGCGACGCACGCTGACTAAAATGTCTAAATTCACCCATTGCCGTTTTAATAATCTGATAACCCAGCTCATTGATAAACCCGATATCTTCAGCAATGGTAATGAACTTCAGCGGTGAAATGATCCCCCGCTCCGCAGACACCCAACGGCACAACGCCTCCGCGCCCAGAATGGCGCGGGTGTTAATATCAACGATCGGTTGATAGACGAGGAATAGTTCGCCAATTTCCATTGCATGGCGAATATTACGCGCAATCCAGATATTCTCTTCTATTTCGTTGAGTTTCGCGTCATCACAAAAAATAAACTCGGAGAACATATGGTCACGGATACTGGAAATCGCCAGTTTCAGTTTTTCTGCGTAACTCCAGGCGTTTTCCCCCTGCAAAGGTTCACAAATGGCAGACTTATGGATGCGCAGATTGCGGTAGCCAAAGCTGCTGTCAAAATCGTTTACCATCGCTATTTTACGGGTAAATGTCTGTACATTTTCCCGACACAGAAGTAAATAGAGATCGGCATTGAATGTCACGATATCGCAGCATTGCGCATATTTCTCGGCAATTCGCTGACACAATTTCCTGACGATTTTATTGCGTTCATCAACACCAAACACCGCTTCCACGGCTTCCAGACCACACAGTTTGATGATCCCCACAGCCAGATACTGATTATTGTTGGACTCAATAATCGCCATATTTTTAATAAAACCGCTTTCCTGATCGTAAGAGATCAGTGAGAGCAATTTATTTGACCGTTCAATTTCGGCATCTTTCATTTCCGCGATCGAATTTTTGATGCTGATAATCTCTTTCGCATCGCCTTCGCGAATTTTCAGAGCCTCGATTTGATCCGTTGAGTCGGGCAAAAACGCCAGCGTATTAACCAGCTCGGTCATTTCAGAAAATTGCCGACGGAACACACGAGTGGTCATGAAATATACCACCAGCAACACGATAATAATGAAAGCAAACGGTAGATAAAAAAGTTTATCTGATGCGTTCAATAAATTACCGCCAGGATAATAAAAATAGATTTCGAACAATGCATTATTTGGCACTGCTGATGTCTTTGCAATATACTCCGTATCGACAGAATCAATAATATTATAATTACCTTCGCTATTATAAATAATCAGTTTTTCACGAGCGAGTTGATTCTTGGCAATGATCTCATGACCTTGTTTCAAAAATAGAACTTCATCATTAGCGCTGATTTGATCAAGATACTCGTTCAGATACCGCCAGTTTAAATCGACATGAATTTTATCTACCGCTAACAAATCGTGATCTTTGCCGTTGATACGTAGCGTAAAAGAGATACATTTTTTACCCGGACGATCAAAGCAATTGTATGCCGGATTCCAGCTGTTGTTAGAGTCATCTGAAGCCACCGACCACGGTCGTTTCGATGGGTTAAAATCGGCAAAAATAACCCGCCCTGACTCGTCGACAAGCGGTCCATTTACTTGTTCCTGATGATAAACAACGATTTTATCGTTCGCCCTCCGCGAAAAGAGATAATATTTATTATCATCAAGTACCAGTCCCACCGAGTCTAAAAATGGCATCATTTCCATTTTCAGGATCACAGCGCGTTGAATCTCCTCTGTATTTTTTAATAAATACAGTGAGTCCTTTAATGTCAGGGCCGAACGTTCAATATCTTTAAAGAAATAGCCAACGTTTTTCTGAATAAGTTCAAAGCGGCTATCGGCACGTTTTACCGCGCGTTCCGATACCAGTTGATAGTTAATGATGAAAAAAAGGCCAATAAATGACAGTGCTGCCAATAAAAATAAAATTATCAGCCTTATCTTTATCTTTTCGTATAAACTCAGCATGTTAATACATTTAACAAAATAACTGTCTGAACGCTGTGCCGCTGCAAAAATAGTCCCTTGCTGCGGCTTTTTAACCAAATTACCCGATTCTACAAAATCAGCAGAAAGTTACAACACTTGCTTAGGGCAATAATTTCCTGTGAGGTGATTACCCTTTCAAGCAATATTCAAACGTAACTATCCTTTAATTTTCGGATCCAGCGCATCGCGTAAACCATCGCCCAACAAATTGAACGCCAGTACGGTCAGAAAAATAGCCAGGGCCGGAAAAACAGCGACATGCGGCGCGATAACCATATCCGCTCGTGCCTCATTGAGCATTGCTCCCCACTCTGGTGTCGGCGGCTGCGCACCGAGGCCGAGAAATGACAGGCTGGCGGCAGAGATAATCGAGGTGCCAATGCGCATGGTGAAAAACACCACGATAGACGAGACGGTCCCAGGCAGGATATGACGCAATAAAATGGTCATATCGCTGGCACCAATACTGCGTGCTGACTCAATAAAGGTTTGCTGTTTCAACACCAGCGTGTTGCCGCGCACCAGGCGGGCAAACGCGGGGATGGAAAAAATGGCGACTGCGATAATCACGTTAGCAATGCCGCTTCCCAACACCGCAACAACAGCGATCGCCAGTAAAATACCCGGGAAGGCAAAC
The DNA here is from genome assembly GCF_028421345.1 of Escherichia sp. S10b. NCBI lineage: Bacteria > Pseudomonadati > Pseudomonadota > Gammaproteobacteria > Enterobacterales > Enterobacteriaceae > Escherichia > Escherichia sp. S10b. The sequence goes on along the minus strand of NZ_JAHZSO010000057.1, from coordinate 14,362 downwards.
AGCACATCGCAAATGCGCATGATCAGCCGATCCCACCAGCCTTCATAATATCCAGCCAGCAAGCCCAGCAACGTCCCTATCGCCGCACCGATAAACACGGCAAACACGCCCGCCGCCAGCGAGATTTGCGCACCAACCAGGACACGGCTGAAAATGTCGCGCCCCAGTGAATCGACGCCAAACCAGTGCTGCAAAGAAGGTCCGTTATTCAGATTGTCATAATCAAAATAATTTTCGGCGTCATAGGGAGCGATCCAGCGTGCAAAAATGGCCACCACAATCAATAAAATAACGAATAATGCGGCGGTCATCGCCATATGCTGACGGCGAAATCGTCGCCAGAATTCATGCCACGGTGTACGTACCTGGTCAGGTTTGACCAGTGGCATGGCGTTTAACACCGCCTGACGTCGCCAGTTAAATAGTCGCATCCTTACTTGTACCTGATAGCCGGGTTAATGGCGGCGTAAAGCACATCCACCACTAAGTTGATAAGAATAAATTCCAGTGAGAAAAGCAGAATTTCCGCCTGAATCACCGGGTAATCGCGCATTTCTACGGAGTCAACGAGTAAGCGTCCAAGTCCGGGCCAGTTGAAAACTTTCTCCACCACGATAGAACCACCGAGCAAAAAGCCAAACTGTAAGCCCATCATGGTCACTACCGGGATCATCGCGTTGCGTAGCCCGTGTTTGAGGACAACCCAGGTTTCGCTCACCCCTTTCGCCCTCGCGGTACGCATATAATCTTCGCTTAAAACGTCGACAAATGACGCACGGGTAAAGCGCGCCATCACGGCGGCCACTGCCGCGCCGAGCGTCAGGGAGGGTAAAATGTAGTGCTGCCAACTGTCTGCTCCCACGGTAGGCAGCCAGCCCAGTTCAACGGAGAATACCTGAATTAAAAGCATCCCCAGCGCAAATGCCGGAAACGAGATCCCCGACACCGCAATGGTCATACTCAATCGATCCGGCCAACGATTACGCCAGACGGCGGCGATAATTCCCGCCGCCATACCAAATATCACCGCCCAGACCATACTGGTTATGGTCAGCCACAGCGTTGGCATAAAGCGGCTGGCAATCTCATCGGCAACCGGACGACGCGACACCATCGACAGGCCAAAATCCCCCTGCACAGCATTGCTGATATAGTGCCAGAACTGGTGATACAGCGGCTGATCCAACCCCAGCTGCTGACGCACCAGTTCTATAACCTGCGCATCAGCTTCGGGCCCGGCAATCAATCGCGCCGGATCGCCGGGCAGCATATGCACAAATAAAAACACCAGCACCGAGACGATAAACAGCGTCGGAATCAACCCCAGTAATCGTTTGATAACGTAATTAAGCATTCCACTCCCTGCGTTGCTTATTGCAAATCCGCGTCTTCAAAGCTGAAGCCGGTGTCTGGCATGATCCAAAAACCGGTCAGGTTTTTACTGTGTGCCGACACCAGTTTTTCTACCACCAGCGGGATCCACGGCGACTCTTGCCAGATGATATCCTGCGCCGCCTTATACAAGCGGGTCTTTTCCGCCGGATCATTAGTTTTCAGTGCCTGAGCCAGGAAGTCGTCCACCTGTTTATTGCTGTAAAATGCGGTATTAAACAGCGTCGGTGGCCAGTTTTGCGAGGCGAACAGTGGCGATAGCGCCCAGTCCGCTTCGCCGGTTGAAGCCGACCAGCCAGTGTAGAACATCCGCACGCCGCTCTCTTTTTGCCCTTTACCTTCAACTTCTGCCGCCCGCTGTCCGGCATCCATCGCGGTCACCTGGGCTTTAATCCCGACCTGCGCTAACTGCTGCTGGGTAAATTGCAGCACTTTCTGCGCGGTGCTGTGGTTATGTGACGACCACAGCGTGGTACTGAAACCGTTGGGATATCCCGCCTCTTTCAGTAATTCGCGCGCTTTCACTGGATCGTAAGGCCACGGTTTATAACTTTGCGCGTAGGCGATACTTGGCGGTACCACACCAGTAGCTGGCGTTGCATAGCCCGCAAAGGCAACTTTCACCAGCGCCGGACGGTTAATGGCGTAATTCAGCGCCTCACGGACCTTCGGGTTATCGAACGGCTTTTGCGTCACGTTCATACTGATATAACGCTGCATAATTGACGGACTGGCCATCAACTCGATATTTTTGTTTTTCTCCAGCAGTGTGGCCTGCTCGTAGGGAATGGGGAAAGCAAACTGCGCTTCACCGGTTTGCAGCATTGCCGCGCGGGTGTTGTTATCCGCCACCGGACGCCAGGTTATGCTGTCCAGTTTGGGCAATCCTGGCTGCCAGTAACCCGCGAATTTTTTCACCTTCACAAAATCGGTCTGATTCCAGGTATCCAGTTCATACGGTCCGGTTCCCACCGGATGAAAACCAATCTCCTTGCCATATTTTTCCAGCGCTGCCGGTGAAATCATCGCGGTCGCCGGATGGGCAAGAATATTAATAAACGCTGAGAACGGCTGTTTGAGGGTAATCTTTACCGTTGTCGGATCGATCGCCTCCGTTTTGGCAATATTCTTATACAGGTTATAGCGTTTAAGATGATTCGCCGGATCGCTGGCCCGGTCCAGATTCGCTTTTACCGCCACTGCGTTGAAATCGGTGCCATCCTGGAATTTAATTCCTTCCCGCAATTTCACGATGTAAGTAATGCCGTCATCGGAAACGGTATAACTCTCCGCCAGCACGTTTTTCAGTTTCATCTCTTTATCCAGACCGAACAGCCCCTGGTAAAACGATTTCGCTACGGCCTGAGATAACGTGTCATTTGCGTCATACGGATCGAGCGTGGTGAAATTCGATCCTACCGCCACCACCACATCTTTGGCAGCGAATGCACAAGATGCCATCAACGCTGTCGCAATGCCCTGCGCCACTAACCCACTACGGTGTACAGCTCTTGCCATTTTATTCTCCGCCTGAATGTTATCTACGCATGAATGCGTATTCTGATTGTGGTTGTGCGACGTAATGCCCCGGCCCGACGCATTGCAACGAGACGGCTGCCACCTCTTCGCCACGCAGATGAATATTGCTGGGAAGATCGTCCGACAGCAGTACACGCTGCGGTCGTTGTCGGGACGGTTCAGCGACCGGAACTGCCGCCAGTAATTTACGCGTATAAGGATGCTGCGGGTTTTCGAAGACCGCGCGCCGTGGACCAATTTCAACAATTTGCCCGAGATACATCACCGCCACACGATGACTAATCCGCTCTACCACGGCCATATCGTGGGAGATAAACAGATACGCAATGCCGAAATCACGCTGGAGATCGAGCAACAAGTTGATAATCTGCCCGCGAATAGAAACATCCAGCGCCGAAACGGCTTCGTCGGCAATGATCACTTTTGGATTCAATGCCAACGCGCGAGCAATGCAGATGCGCTGGCGCTGACCGCCGGAAAACTCATGCGGGTAACGCCAGGCATGTTCAGGTAACAGGCCCACGCGCTCCAGCAACCACGCAACGCGTGCAGCCGCGTCTTTACCTGGCAATAAACCGTGTACACGCAGCGGTTCGATAATCGAATCACCGATGGTCTGACGTGGGTCCAGCGAAGCGTAAGGGTCCTGAAAAATAAACTGAATATCCCGGCGCAATGCCTGAAGTTTGCCGGGTGACAAGGTATCGATTCTCTGACCGTTAAAGATAATTTCGCCGCCCTGCGATTCGACCAGGCGCAGCAACGCCCGCCCGGTAGTGGATTTACCGCTGCCAGACTCGCCCACCAGCGATAGCGTTTCGCCAGGCCAGAGATCAAAACTGACTTTCTCAACGGCATGCACTTCCCGCGTTACGCGATTCAACAAACCGCTGCGCAAAGGGAAACGGGTGACAAGATTACGCACTCGTAAAACAGGTTCGCCATCCACCACCGTTTTCTGCTCGATGGGGGGGGCCTGTTTCGCTGGATGTTCAAGCGATATCAACGGGAAACGTCGGGGATAATCTAACCCTTTCATCGCACCAAGTTGCGGAACAGCAGCTAACAGCGCACGGGTGTAAGGATGTTGCGGTGCATGAAAAATCTGTTCGACGGTACCCGTTTCCACCGCCTCGCCCTGATACATCACCAGTACCCGATCGGCAATCTCTGCCACCACGCCCATATCGTGAGTGATAAAGATAACGCCCATCGACATCTCTTTTTGCAATACTTTGATTAATTGCAGGATCTGCGCCTGAATAGTGACATCCAGCGCGGTGGTTGGCTCATCGGCAATCAGCACCGCCGGGCGGCATGACAGCGCCATCGCAATCATCACTCGCTGGCGCATCCCGCCAGAGAGTTGATGCGGATAACGTGAAAGAATGGTTTGTGCCTCAGGAATGCGTACCTGATCCAGCATCCGCTTCGCCTCGACCATCGCTTCTTCACGACTGGCGTTCTGATGCAGACGAATTGATTCGGCAATCTGTTCACCCACAGTAAATACCGGGTTCAGCGATGTCATCGGCTCCTGAAATATCATCGCCATATCCGCACCGCGAACATGGCGCATTTGTGCAGCGCTCTGCTCGCTAAGTTCAATCACTTCGCGACTGCGCCGCTGCAACAGCATTTTATCGCACTGTACTAAACCGCCCGCCTGTTCCAACAGGCGCATCAATGCCAACGCAGTCACTGACTTACCGGAGCCGGATTCGCCAACAATTGCCAGCGTCTCACCGCGTTGCAGACTAAAAGAGAGATTGCGGACCGCAGCTATTTTCTGCTGGTCCTGCATAAAGGCAATATTCAGATTTTCAACCGCCAGCACATTACCGGCATCAAGTTCATCACTGTGTGGCAACGGTGTCCCCTTTTTCACGGTAGATACCGGTGGTTGGCGTATCGCCTGCGTAGCCCCAGGCGCGATACATTCCTTCGGTGTTAAACGGTAGCGCGACATTCCCTTCATGGTCGATAGCGATTAAGCCACCGCTACCGCCAAGCGCAGGGAGTTTTTCCATTACTACCCGCTCGCAGGCTTCCGCGAGACTTAATCCGCCGTAATCCATTAACGCGGCGATGTCATATGCCGCCAGCGCGCGGATGAAGACTTCGCCCGTGCCGGTACAAGAAACCGCCACACTGGCGTTATTGGCGTAGCATCCGGCACCCACTAAGGGACTATCGCCAACTCGTCCGGGTAATTTATTGGTCATTCCGCCTGTGGACGTGGCTGCCGCCAAATTGCCGTCTAAATCCAACGCCACGGCCCCCACGGTGCCCATTTTCTGTTTTTCATCCAGTGGCGCACCGCTATGGTCGAGGACGGTTGCCCCTTCCTTGCGCGCTGCCAGTAGTTGTTCATAACGCAAAGGCGTGGAGAAAATCTCCGGCGAGACGCGCTCCATGCCACGAGCAAACGCAAAATTTTCTGCCCCTTCGCCAATCATCATCACATGCGGGCTTTGCTCCATCACCAGCCGGGCGGCAAGAACCGGATTACGCAGATGACTAACGCCCGCCACCGCACCGGCTTTCAGGGTGTTACCATCCATCACACAGGCGTCCAGTTCATGGGTTTCATCACGCGTAAAGACAGCGCCAATTCCGGCGTTAAACAGTGGACACTCTTCCAGCAGACGCACCGCTTCCGTCACCACATCCAGCGCACTTTCGCCCGCTTCCAGCATTTTCTGCCCGGTTTCAACAATGGCAGACAACGCCTCAATGTAGCGTAATTCCTGTTGCAGACTCATCTGCGCGCGGCTAATTGCACCTGCGCCACCATGAATTGCAATGACTGCTTTGCCCATAGTATTCATCCATTAAGGGTGGCTCGCCACTTTTGCTATAAATATCAGAATTTTTATGAATTACTCATTCAATTTTTGAATATAGAAAGATGGATATGGCATGTAAAGGCAGGACCCAGCGCTACGCCCGAGGTGGCATACAGTCTGTGGCGTTTTTCTGACATAATAGGCAAATTCGATTTTGCCTCCGCAGGAGTGTTTTCATGGAATTTACCACCGGATTGATGTCGCTCGACACCGCGCTTAATAAGATGCTTTCTCGCGTCACCCCACTGACCGCCCAGGAAACGCTGCCACTGGTACAGTGTTTTGGTCGTATTCTGGCGAGCGATGTCGTTTCGCCGCTTGATGTTCCGGGGTTTGATAACTCCGCAATGGACGGCTACGCGGTGCGTTTAGCCGATATTGCCTCCAGGCAACCGCTGCCCGTTGCCGGTAAATCCTTTGCCGGTCAGCCGTACCATGGTGAATGGCCTGCGGGTACCTGCATTCGTATTATGACCGGTGCGCCGGTGCCGGAAGGCTGCGAAGCGGTGGTGATGCAGGAGCAGACTGAACAAACGGACAATGGCGTGCGTTTTACTGCTGAAGTGCGTAGCGGGCAAAATATTCGCCGTCGCGGTGAAGATATCTCTGCAGGTGCGGTTGTTTTCCCGGCGGGAACTCGCCTGACTACCGCTGAACTGCCAGTGATTGCTTCACTGGGGATTGCCGAAGTTCCGGTGATTCGTAAAGTGCGTGTAGCGCTTTTTTCTACCGGTGATGAACTCCAGTTGCCCGGTCAGCCACTGGGCGATGGCCAAATCTACGATACCAACCGTCTCGCCGTACACCTGATGTTAGAACAGTTGGGATGCGAGGTAATCAACTTAGGGATTATCCGCGACGATCCACATGCCCTGCGCGCCGCATTTATTGAAGCCGACAGCCAGGCGGATGTGGTGATCAGTTCCGGCGGTGTTTCAGTGGGTGAAGCGGATTACACCAAAACCATTCTTGAAGAGCTGGGGGAGATCGCCTTCTGGAAGCTGGCGATTAAACCGGGTAAACCGTTCGCGTTCGGTAAACTTTCTAATAGCTGGTTCTGCGGCCTGCCGGGCAACCCGGTTTCAGCGACGCTGACCTTCTATCAACTGGTACAGCCTTTGCTGGCAAAACTAAGCGGCAACACCGCCAGCGGCCTGCCCGCGCGCCAGCGCGTACGCACAGCGTCCCGCCTGAAAAAAACGCCAGGACGTCTTGATTTCCAGCGCGGCGTGCTGCAACGCAACGCCGACGGTGAACTTGAAGTGACGACCACCGGACATCAGGGTTCACATATATTTAGCTCCTTTAGTCTCGGCAACTGCTTTATCGTGCTGGAACGCGATCGCGGCAATGTGGACGTGGGCGAATGGGTGGAAGTAGAACCGTTTAACGCGTTGTTCGGAGGCCTGTAATGGCGGAACTCAGCGATCAGGAGATGCTGCGCTACAACCGGCAAATCATTCTGCGCGGTTTTGATTTTGACGGTCAGGAGGCGCTAAAAGATTCTCGTGTGCTGGTAGTCGGCCTCGGTGGACTCGGCTGCGCAGCTTCGCAGTATCTGGCAAGCGCCGGTGTCGGCAACCTGACGCTGCTCGACTTCGACACGGTTTCGCTCTCGAATCTGCAACGCCAGACACTGCACAGTGATGCCACGGTCGGGCAACCGAAGGTGGAATCCGCCCGTTACGCCCTGACGCGGATCAACCCACATATCGCGATTACGCCAGTCAATGCACTGCTAGATGACGCAGAACTTGCAGCATTGATTGCTGAACACGATCTGGTGCTCGACTGTACGGATAACGTTGCGGTACGTAATCAACTGAACGCAGGCTGTTTTGCCGCGAAGGTGCCGCTGGTTTCCGGCGCGGCAATTCGTATGGAAGGGCAAATCACGGTCTTCACTTATCAGGACGGCGAACCGTGCTATCGCTGCCTTAGCCGTTTGTTTGGCGAGAACGCATTAACCTGCGTAGAAGCAGGCGTGATGGCACCGTTGATCGGCGTAATTGGTTCGTTGCAGGCAATGGAAGCGATCAAACTGCTGGCAGGTTATGGCAAACCGGCCAGCGGGAAAATCGTCATGTACGATGCGATGACCTGTCAGTTTCGCGAAATGAAACTGATGCGCAATCCGGGGTGTGAGGTGTGCGGGCAGTAATTGCCACCTCCAGGCCTGATAAGACGCGACAAGCGTCGCATCAGGCATTTGCTCCAGACGCCAGATGCGGCGTGAACGCCTTATCTGGCCTACGGTTCGGGCACAGATTTCCAAGCGCGGCAGGCATCGGTGCACTCCGCCACGTCATCAGCAATTTATGAGGATGCAGAACGTCCGGTTAAATCGACGTTCTGCCAAACGCTCCCAGCCAGTCCTGTTCAAACTTCGCCACAGCGGCATCAACCGCCGGATAGCTAATCATCTGTTGTGCCACATCCAGTGGCAGCGTAATTGATTCACATCCTGCCAGTAAGCAGTCCAGCGCCTGACGCGGGGTTTTGAAACTCGCTGCCAGCACTTTCGCCTGCGGCGCATGCATTTTCAATAACTGGTGTAAGTCGGTCACAGTCTGAATGCCGCTACCGCCCTGAGCATCAATACGATTAACGTAAGGCGCAACATATTCCGCACCTGCCAGCGCCGACAGCAGCCCTTGTGCTGCGCCATATACCGCGGTTCCCAGCGTTGGAATCCCTTCCGCTTTTAACATCTTAATAGCTGCCAGCCCCTCGGCGGTCACCGGAACTTTCACCACGATATCCGCAATAATAGAACGCAATTTACGTGCGTCATTCACCATCCCTTCAGCAGTGGTAGCCATTACCTGGGCAAACAGACGCCCCTGACCGCCCATCGCTTCATGAAGTTGCGGAAGCACAACATCCAGCGGTTTTTTACCCGCGGCGATAATGCTTGGGTTAGTGGTCACACCCGCCAGCGGAAAAATACGTGACAGCGCCTTCACCGCAACAACGTCTGAAGTATCCAGATACAGTTCCATAACCATCCTCAAAATGTACTTTTTGTCTGAATGTAGACTATCACGGGAAAACTCTCTGAACAGTTGACGCACATCAATCTAACTTTCATTCGAAAGTATTTTAATGTTTGAACGAAACAGAGAGGCAACTATGATTTTCAATATTCAGCGCTACTCGACCCATGATGGCCCCGGTATCCGCACGGTCGTATTTCTTAAAGGCTGTTCGCTGGGCTGCCGCTGGTGTCAGAACCCGGAAAGCCGCGCCCGCACGCAGGATCTGCTGTATGACGCACGACTGTGTCTGGAAGGCTGCGAGCTGTGCGCTAAGGCCGCGCCGGAAGTGATTGAGCGCGCGCTGAATGGTTTGCTTATTCATCGGGAAAAGTTAACCCCGGAGCATCTGACGGCGTTAACCGACTGCTGTCCGACACAGGCATTAACCGTGTGTGGTGAAGTGAAAAGCGTTGAGGAGATCATGACGACCGTTCTGCGCGATAAACCGTTTTATGATCGCAGCGGCGGCGGTTTAACGCTTTCGGGTGGTGAACCCTTTATGCAGCCGGAAATGGCGATGGCGCTACTGCAAGCCAGCCACGAGGCCGGCATTCATACTGCGGTAGAAACCTGTCTGCATGTGCCGTGGAAATATATCGCCCCTTCTCTGCCCTATATCGATCTGTTTCTTGCCGATTTAAAACACGTTGCCGACGCGCCGTTTAAACAGTGGACCGACGGTAACGCCGCCAGGGTGCTGGATAACCTGAAAAAACTCGCCGCAGCGGGCAAAAAAATCATTATCCGCGTGCCGCTGATTCAGGGCTTTAATGCCGACGAAACCTCTGTAAAAGCCATTACCGATTTTGCCGCCGACGAGCTGCACGTTGGCGAAATTCATTTTCTGCCCTACCACACGCTGGGCATCAACAAATATCACTTACTTAATCTGCCCTATGACGCCCCGGAAAAACCGCTTGATGCGCCAGAACTGCTCGACTTTGCCCAGCAGTATGCCTGCCAGAAAGGGTTAACCGCGACCTTACGAGGATAACAACCATGACCACACTGAAACTGGACACGCTCAGCGACCGCATTAAAGCGCACAAAAATGCGCTGGTGCATATTGTGAAACCGCCAGTCTGTACCGAGCGCGCGCAGCACTATACCGAGATGTATCAACAACATCTCGATAAGCCGATCCCGGTACGTCGCGCGCTGGCACTGGCGCATCACCTGGCGAATCGCACCATCTGGATCAAACACGATGAGTTGATCATTGGCAACCAGGCAAGCGAAGTTCGCGCCGCGCCGATCTTCCCGGAATATACTGTCTCGTGGATCGAAAAAGAGATTGATGATCTGGCAGATCGTCCCGGTGCTGGCTTTGCGGTGAGCGAAGAGAACAAACGCGTTCTGCATGAAGTGTGCCCGTGGTGGCGCGGTCAGACCGTACAGGATCGCTGCTACGGCATGTTTACCGATGAGCAAAAAGGTCTGCTGGCGACCGGAATCATTAAAGCGGAAGGCAATATGACCTCCGGCGATGCGCACCTGGCGGTGAATTTCCCGCTGCTGCTGGAAAAAGGTCTTGATGGTCTGCGTGAGAAAGTAGCGGAACGTCGCTCGCGCATCAATCTGACGGTGCTGGAAGATTTACATGGCGAACAATTCCTGAAAGCGATTGATATCGTGCTGGTGGCAGTCAGTGAACACATTGAACGTTTCGCTGCCCTGGCGCGTGAAATGGCTGCTACCGAAACTCGCGAAAGCCGTCGCGATGAACTGCTGACGATGGCAGAAAACTGCGATCTTATCGCCCACCAGCCGCCGCAGACTTTCTGGCAGGCGCTGCAACTGTGTTACTTCATCCAATTGATTTTGCAGATCGAATCTAACGGTCACTCGGTATCGTTTGGTCGTATGGACCAGTATCTCTACCCGTACTATCGCCGCGACGTTGAACTCAACCAGACGCTGGATCGCGAACACGCCATCGAGATGCTGCATAGCTGCTGGCTGAAACTGCTGGAAGTGAACAAGATCCGCTCCGGCTCACACTCAAAAACCTCTGCGGGAAGTCCGCTGTATCAGAACGTTACCATTGGCGGACAAAATCTGGTTGATGGTCAACCAATGGATGCAGTGAATCCCCTCTCTTACGCGATCCTCGAATCCTGCGGTCGCCTGCGTTCCACTCAGCCTAACCTCAGCGTGCGTTACCATGCAGGAATGAGTAATGATTTCCTCGACGCCTGCGTACAGGTGATCCGTTGCGGCTTCGGGATGCCGGCGTTCAACAACGACGAAATCGTGATCCCGGAATTTATTAAACTCGGTATTGAACCGCAGGACGCTTACGACTACGCAGCGATTGGTTGTATCGAAACCGCCGTCGGTGGCAAATGGGGCTATCGCTGTACCGGCATGAGCTTTATCAACTTCGCCCGCGTGATGCTGGCGGCGCTGGAAGGCGGGCGTGATGCCACCAGCAGCAAAGTGTTCCTGCCACAAGAAAAAGCGTTGTCGGCAGGCAACTTTAACAATTTCGATGAAGTAATGGACGCGTGGGATACGCAAATCCGTTATTACACGCGTAAATCAATCGAAATCGAATATGTCGTCGACACCATGCTGGAAGAGAACGTACACGATATTCTCTGCTCGGCGCTGGTGGATGACTGTATTGAGCGAGCGAAAAGTATCAAGCAAGGCGGCGCGAAATATGACTGGGTTTCTGGCCTGCAGGTTGGCATTGCCAACCTCGGCAACAGCCTGGCGGCAGTGAAGAAACTGGTATTTGAACAGGGCGCGATTGGTCAGCAACAGCTGGCTGCCGCACTGGCGGATGACTTCGATGGCCTGACTCATGAGCAACTGCGTCAGCGGCTGATTAACGGTGCGCCGAAGTACGGCAACGACGATGATACTGTCGATACGCTGCTGGCTCGCGCTTATCAGACCTATATCGACGAACTGAAACAGTACCATAATCCGCGCTACGGTCGTGGTCCGGTTGGCGGCAACTATTACGCGGGTACGTCATCTATCTCCGCTAACGTACCGTTTGGCGCGCAAACTATGGCAACGCCGGACGGGCGTAAAGCCCACACCCCGCTGGCAGAAGGCGCTAGTCCGGCCTCTGGTACTGACCATCTCGGCCCTACTGCGGTCATTGGCTCGGTGGGTAAACTGCCTACGGCAGCGATTCTCGGCGGCGTGTTGCTCAACCAGAAACTGAATCCGGCAACGCTGGAGAACGAATCTGACAAGCAGAAGCTGATGATCCTGCTGCGCACCTTCTTCGAGGTGCATAAAGGCTGGCATATTCAGTACAACATCGTTTCCCGCGAAACGCTGCTGGAGGCGAAAAAACATCCGGATCAGTACCGCGATCTGGTAGTGCGTGTCGCGGGTTATTCCGCCTTCTTCACCGCGCTCTCTCCAGACGCTCAGGACGATATCATCGCTCGTACTGAACATATGCTGTAATCTCTTCGGCCCGGCTGCGGCGTCGCCGGGCTAAATCATTCACATCATCAATTTCATCCTTACTTTCATTCGAAATATAATTTGTGCTCTGCGTCACATTGTTATTACACTGTTACGGTTTCATTTTCGAGCCAGGAGCACACCTATGAGCGTAAAAGTTATCGTCACAGACATGGACGGTACTTTTCTTAACGACGCCAAAACGTACAACCAACCACGTTTTATGGCGCAATATCAGGAACTGAAAAAGCGCGGCATTGAGTTCGTTGTCGCCAGCGGTAATCAGTATTACCAGCTTATTTCGTTCTTTCCTGAGCTAAAGGATGAGATCTCTTTTGTCGCGGAAAACGGCGCACTGGTTTACGAACATGGCAAGCAACTGTTCCACGGCGAACTGACCCGACATGAATCGCGGATTGTTATTGGCGAGTTGCTAAAAGATAAGCAACTCAATTTTGTCGCCTGCGGTCTGCAAAGTGCATATGTCAGCGAAAATGCCCCCGAAGCATTTGTCGCACTGATGGCAAAACACTACCATCGCCTGAAAGCTGTAAAAGATTATCAGGAGATTGACGACGTACTGTTCAAGTTTTCGCTCAACCTGCCAGATGAACAAATCCCGTTAGTGATCGACAAACTGCACATAGCGCTCGATGGCATTATGAAACCCGTCACCAGTGGTTTTGGCTTTATCGACCTGATTATTCCCGGTCTACATAAAGCAAACGGTATTTCGCGGTTACTGAAACGCTGGGATCTGTCACCGCAAAATGTGGTAGCGATTGGCGACAGCGGTAACGATGCGGAGATGCTGAAAATGGCGCGTTATTCCTTTGCGATGGGCAATGCTGCGGAAAACATTAAACAAATCGCCCGTTACGCTACCGATGATAATAATCATGAAGGCGCGCTGAATGTGATTCAGGCGGTGCTGGATAACACATCCCCTTTTAACAGCTGACCTCTCTACCGGAGCCGTGCGCTCCGGTTTTCCCTTCTTTTTACATCCTGTACATCACATCAAATCATTAAACTTGCATTAACTTATTTATAACTTATATTGTCACATGCAAATCAGAAAGGTTTCGAATGAAAGTTAATGAGAGGTGGTTATGGCTTCTACTTTTACCAGCGACACATTGCCTGCCGATCACAAAGCAGCTATCCGTCAGATGAAGCACGCGCTGCGGGCGCAGCTTGGCGACGTCCAGCAGATCTTTAATCAGCTAAGCGATGACATTGCCACGCGAGTGGCTGAAATCAACGCACTCAAAGCACAGGGCGATGCCGTCTGGCCGGTGCTGTCTTATGCCGATATCAAAGCAGGTCATGTTACTGCAGAGCAGCGCGAACAGATTAAACGTCGCGGTTGTGCGGTGATAAAAGGCCATTTCCCCCGCGAACAAGCGCTAGGCTGGGATCAGTCGATGCTGGACTATCTGGACCGCAACCGCTTTGACGAGGTCTACAAAGGCCCCGGCGATAATTTCTTCGGGACGCTCAGCGCTTCACGTCCCGAGATTTACCCCATCTACTGGTCGCAGGCGCAAATGCAGGCCCGCCAGAGTGAAGAAATGGCGAATGCGCAGTCGTTTCTCAATCGTCTGTGGACATTTGAAAGTGATGGAAAGCAATGGTTTAACCCGGATGTGAGCGTCATCTACCCTGACCGTATCCGCCGCCGTCCGCCCGGAACGACCTCCAAAGGTCTTGGAGCGCATACCGACTCCGGGGCGCTGGAACGCTGGCTGCTTCCAGCGTATCAGCGCGTTTTCGCCAACGTCTTTAATGGCAATCTGGCGCAATATGATCCCTGGCATGCGGCACATCGTACGGAAGTTGAAGAGTACACGGTGGACAACACCACCAAATGTTCCGTGTTTCGGACATTCCAGGGCTGGACAGCGCTCTCTGATATGCTGCCTGGTCAGGGGCTGCTGCACGTTGTGCCCATTCCTGAAGCCATGGCGTACGTACTGTTACGTCCGCTGCTTGATGATGTGCCGGAGGATGAACTGTGCGGCGTAGTGTAGTGGTCAAGTAATATTGGCCACGGTTTTACAGTAAAAATGGTATCTGTTCTCTGACTCTTCCGGCGTCAGCCCACCGTTA